>JAFGMM010000052.1 GCA_016927535.1 Anaerolineae bacterium | reverse complement strand
TGGTTACTTCATGTGGGATCACATTGCGATGTGGTGGGCGGCGACTTCCTACCCGGTGGTCGATGCGTGGGTCACGCTCGCCGCCGTCGCCGCCGTCACCGAGCGCATCGCCATCGGCGCGCTGGTGACGCCCATCCCGCGCCGCCGCCCGTGGAAGCTGGCGCGCGAGACGGTCGCGCTGGACCGTCTCTCCGGTGGGCGGTTGATTTTCGGCGCGGGCACCGGCGGCGGTACGCCGGAGTTCGACGACCTGGGCGAGGAGGCCGACCCGAAGGTGCGCGCCGCGATGCTCGATGAGGGGCTGGTGGTGCTGGCCGGGCTGTGGTCCGGCGAGCCGTTCCACCACGACGGCGAATTCTATCACGTCAGGCGTGCGCACTTCACGCCGCCGCCGGTTCAGAAACCGCGCATCCCGGTGTGGGTGGGGGGCTTCTGGCCGAACAAGGCGCCCTTCCGCCGGGCGGCGCGCTGGGATGGCTGCTTCCCGCTGCTGAGCGGCGACCCGCCGCCTGACATCACGGTGGAGGATATTAAAGCCATCATGGACTACATCCACGCCCACCGCCCGCCGGAGCTGGCCGGTAAGCCCTTCGACATGGCGCTCTCGAACGGCAGGGTGGGCGAAGACCCTGCCGCATTGATCGACCGGGTGGGGGCTTACGAAGCGGCAGGGGTGACGTGGTGGGTTGAGCAGGTTAATCCGTGGCGCTTCGGCTGGCGCGAAGAAGGGCCGTGGCCGCTGGAGGCGATGCGCGAGCGGGTGCTGGCCGGTCCGCCGCGCGCATGAGCGCGGCGCATCTGTGTTGATGGTATACCCGGTAATCAAAAAGGCGGGTCGCTGTGACCCGCCTTTTGCTATCCATATCAGTATTATACGATTACGCCGCGCTGGTGAGGCCGCCTTTCTCGGACGACCACTTGAGCGGCACGTTCTGCGCGCTGAAGATGCGCGGCGGCTGCTCGCGCCGGATCGTCTCGGCGGTGATGATGACGCGCCGGATATCGGCCCGGTCCGGGACTTCGTACATCACGTCGAGCAGGGTTTCTTCGATGATGCTGCGCAGGCCGCGCGCGCCGGTCTCGCGCTTGAGCGCCAGTTCGGCGGCGGCTTCGAGCGCATCGCCGGTGAAATCGAGCGTGACGTTATCGAGCGCCAACAACTGCTGGAACTGCCGGGTGAGTGAATTCTTCGGCTCGACCAGGATGCGCATGAGCGCGTCTTTGTCCAGCGGGTCTACGCTCACCACCACCGGCAAGCGCCCGACCAACTCCGGGATCATGCCGTAGCCGATCAGGTCGTCGGGGATGGTGTGCTGCAAGATTTTGGCTTCTTCAACCCGCTTCTGTTCGGCGGTACCGCGAAAGCCGAGGTTGCCCTTCGTGCCGAGACGCCGGGCGATGGCCCTGGCAAGCCCGTCGAAGGTGCCGCCGCAGATAAACAGGATGTTGGTCGTGTTGATCTGGATGAAATCTTGGTGCGGGTGCTTGCGCCCGCCCTGTGGCGGAACGTTCGCCAGCGTGCCTTCGATGATTTTGAGCAGCGCTTGCTGTACGCCCTCGCCGCTCACGTCGCGCGTGATGGAGGGGTTGTCGCCGCTCTTGCGCCCGATCTTGTCGATCTCGTCGATGTAGATGATGCCCTTCTCGGCGCGCTTGATGTCGAAGTCGGCGGCCTGGATCAGCCGCAGCAGGATGTTTTCCACGTCTTCGCCGACATAGCCGGCCTCGGTGAGCGAGGTTGCGTCGGCGATGCAGAACGGCACGTCCAGGATGCGCGCGAGCGTCTGGGCGAGTAGGGTCTTGCCGCAGCCGGTCGGACCGATGAGCAGGATGTTGCTCTTGTCCAGCTCCACGCCGCCGACGCGCCCGCCCGCGTTGATGCGCTTGTAGTGATTATAAACCGCCACCGAAAGCACGCGCTTGGCGCGCTCCTGCCCGATCACGTATTCGCTGAGACGCCCGGCGATCTCGCGCGGCGCAAGCAAGTGTTCGACCCGGAAGTCCACGCCGTCGTCTTCGACGCGCATTTGGTCATCAAGGATTTGGCGGCAGATCTCGATGCATTCTTCGCAGATAAATACGCCGTCCGGCCCGGCTACCATGCGGCTGACCTGGATGGAAGGGCGGCGACAAAAAGAACAGCGCTGCATATGTGTACTACCCCGGCTCACGTATTCGCTTCCTCGGCCATCGGCTCCAGTACGCTATCTACCAACCCGTACTCGACCGCCTGCTGCGCGCTCATGTAGAAGTCGCGCTCGGTGTCCTCCTGGATTTTTTCCAGGGGTTGGCCGGTGTGCTTAGCCAGAATCGAGTTCAAGAGATCACGCTGGCGCAGGATTTCGCGCGCTTGAATCTGGATATCGGTGGCTTGGCCGCCGCCGCCCGATGACCACGGCTGGTGGATATGGACCGTGGCATGCGGCAGCGCGTAGCGCCGCCCAGACGCGCCGGCCGTCAGCAAGACGGTGCCGAAGCTGGCCGAGAACCCTACGGCGACGGTCGAGACCGGCGTGGTCACCTGCTGCATGGTGTCGTAGATGGCAAGCCCCGCGTAAGTTGACCCGCCCGGCGAGTTGATGTACATCGAGATTTCTTTGTCCGGGTCCTCGCGGCTCAAGTACAAAAGCTGGGCCACGATGGTATTGGCTACCTGGTCGCTAATGGGCGTGCCCAGAAAGATAATGCGCTCTTTTAGCAATAAAGAATAGATATCATAAGCGCGTTCCCCTCGGCCACTGGTCTCAATGACCATCGGGATTAAACTATGTCCGTCCATAAATGCTCTCTCCTTGAAGAAAGATAAAGATGCTGTTCGCTCAAAATCATTATATGTCGTTTCTCAGGCGTTCTGTGTTAACCGGGCTGGTTAGCATGAATAGATGGTTAACAAACAGCCTGTTAGCCCGTCAATCAATGCGCACGATCCCACCCTCGACCCGCTGGTCGGGGAATAACGAATGATCGTCGTCCGCCTCGTCCTGCGCCATCTCATCGCGCAAGTCGTCCAGGGTCGCCACGTATTCGCTGCTGACCTTCGTCTTTTTCTCCGGTTCGGGGTCGGGGCCTTTGGCCGGGTCCTTGCCCTTGGCGATGTCGATCAGGCGCTTGATGGCGCGCTGCGAAAGCAGGTTGCGGCGGAGACTGCTCAGCAGCTCAGGGCCTAACGTTTTGGGATCGAGCGGCATATCCAGCGCCTCGCTGAATTCCGCGACGACATCGGCTTCGGAGACCTCGCCGAGTTCCTCTTCCTCGATCATCCGGCCCAGGATCAGCGCCCGTTTCAGGCCTTTCTCGGTCGGCTCGCGGTAATCCTCGGCGATTTGCTCGCGCGTGAGCTGCCGGATGCGCATAAAGTCCTCCAGCGTAAGCCCCTGTTGGCGCAGGCGCGCGTCGAAGCGCTCGATTTCTTCCTCAACGGCGTCGTCCACCATCACCGGCGGGTAGGCGAGCCGGGCGTCTTCGAGAATTTTATCCAGGATTTGCTCGACGTAAGGGTCTTCGGCGTCGCGCTCAAGCTGCCCCTTCAAACGCTTGCGCATTTCAATGCGCAGGTCGAGCAGGGTTTTGTATTCCCCGTTGGTCACGTCGGCGGTGAAGGTGTCGTTAAGCTCCGGCAAGGTGCGCCGGTTGACCTCCATACACTCTATCTCGAAGAAGACGCGCTTGCCGGCCAGGTCTTCCCCGTCCTCGTAGTCCTCCGGCACCTCGATGATGAACTCTTTCTCATCGCCGACCGCCAGGCCGACCAGTTCGGCGGCAAAGCCGGGCAGCAGGTCGCGCTCGGCATCGACCACGAATTCGAGGGGGTTTTCGGCGCCGTCCCGGTCGATCAAGATACTGCGATCATCGACCTCCTCGTCCTCTTCCAGCGTCTCCTGGTCTTCTTCCAGCACCACGCCGAAAAGGTCCAGCTTAACCAGGTCGCCCCATTCAACCGGTCGCTCCACCGGCTCGGTGACGACGCGGCTCTCCCGGAGATTCTGCATCGCTTCTTCCAACATCTCGTCGGTAACTTCCGGCTCCTCGAACGGAATGCGGATGGCGCGGTAGTCGCCCAGTTCTACCTCGGGCTGCAAAGGGATCTTATAGATAAGAACCAGAGGGTCTTTCTTGATATCTTCCAGCGTGCCCGGCCCGTAAGGATCGATTTCGGCCTGGTCGAGCGCAGCTTTATACACATCCTCACCCAAGTCCTCCAGCGCCTCTTCAAACACGGCGTCGGCGCCGAAGGCCTGCACGATGCGCCAATAGGGAGCCTTGCCCTTGCGGAAGCCGGGGATGCGGGCTTTCCGGGAAATCGCACTGGCGGCGGCTTTCATGGCCTTATCGACAGTTTCGGGATCTACCTGGACCTTCAGCCTGACCTCGTGGGTATCCAGATGTTCTATCTCAATGTTCATGATCCGCGATTCTTCCTTAAATGTATGATATAGATTATCGTTCTTTCTCAAATATTGGGAAAGCCGTTAAAAGTGGGGAAGGCGGGATTTGAACCCGCACGGATTGCTCCACATGATCCTAAGTCATGCGCGTCTGCCTATTCCGCCACTTCCCCATAGCATGGACATTATAGCAAGTAAGTTATTCTCGACAAGTAGAATATGCTTTTCTTACGAATCTCTTGCCTGTTTGCCGCGCCGGACGGGATGAGGTTATAATCTCGCAAGCGGCTTGTGCAGTAAATGGACGGGCTTGTGCAGTAAATGGACGGGTTTCGGACGCCCCACTAAACATGTTAGAGTTCCTGGATATTAATTTATGGGCAACACAATATTAACCCTTATCGCTTTTGGCGTCATCCTGGTGCCGTTGATTTTCATTCACGAGCTTGGGCACTTCTTGATGGCGAAGCTGGCCGGCATCACCGTCCTGGAGTTTGGGATCGGCTTCCCGCCCCGCGCCGCCCTCCTATTCAAGCGCGGCGACACCGAGTACACTTTGAACTGGCTCCCGCTGGGCGGGTTCGTGCGCCCGCTGGGTGAAGATTTGGTCGCCCCGCTTGGCGAAGAGGAGACCGAAGCCGAGCGCCGCAAGTACGTCGCCGCCCGCAGCGACGGCACCGAAGAAGCCCTCTCCCACGGCGTCGCCGTCAGCGACGTCGCGCCGGGCAAGCGGCTGCTCTTTTTCGCCGGCGGCCCGCTCTTTAACACGGCGCTGGCCGTGCTGTTATTCGCCGTCGCCGGCATGGTCGGGCAGCCCATCATTGACCGCTCCGACGTGGTGGTCTACGCGCTCGACTGGGACTCGCCGCTGCTGCCGGCCGGCATCCGCCCCGGCGATATCATCCGCGCGGTAGACGGCCAACCGGTCGCCTACACGCCGGAGCCAGAACCCATCCGCTTTGCCGAGGATGTCGCCGCCTACCTGCTCGACCACGCCGGCCAGCCGGTCACCCTGACGGTCGAGCGCGCCGGCGCCCGCTACGACTTCACGGTCGCGCTGGACGCCGCCGCCGAAAACATCGGCGCGCGCCTGCTCGACGGCGGCGACGTGCTGATCTTGGAGGTCAACCCGAACGGGCCGGCCGAGGCCGCCGGCCTCGAAGCAAATGACCTCGTGCGCGCCGGGTATGCCGAGACGCGCTATCCTGCCGCCCGCGCCGGCGTCGCCTACACCGGCGGCCCCGAAGCGCCTGCCGCCCGCCCGCTCGACGACTTCCGCCTCTACACGTCGAGCGACCTCAGCCGCGCCATTCACGACGGCATCGGCGCGCCGGTCACGATGCTGGTCGCGCGCGGCGACGCTTCGACCTTACACCAGTTGACCATGCAGACGCGCACCAACCCGCCCGAAGGCGAGGGGCCGACCGGCATCGTCCTCACCACCGACTACCCGATGACCATTGCCTATGAGAAGCCGCTCGAAGCGCTGCAAAGCGGCCTGGAACAAACCGCGCAAACCGTCTTGCGCGTGCTCGAAGCGCCCATCATGATCCTGCGCGGCGAGATCAGCGGCGACGCGGCGCGCCCACTGGGCATCGTGGGCATCAGCCAGATCGGGAGCCAGGTCATCGAAGAGAGCATCGACGTGCAGACGCCGGCGCCCGCCATCAACTACGCCGCGCTCATCAGCATCGCGCTGGGCGTCACCAACCTGCTGCCCATCCCGGCGCTGGACGGCGGGCGCATCCTGTTTACCCTGGTCGAGATCATCCGGGGTAAGCGCATGGATCCGGCGCGCGAGGGTATGATTCACCTGATCGGCTTGATGGCGCTGATGGTGCTGATGGTCGTGCTGCTCTTCGCCGATATCCTGAACCCGGTCCAACTGCGGTAGCCGGGCGGCAGCCTTTTGAGGTTTTAGCCGCCCGCCTCCAACACCTCGCGCCGCAGCATGTCCAGCGTTTGCAGAGCCAGCAGGTTATGCAGCGCGTGCCCCCAGGTCGCCGCCTGCCCCGCGTCGAGATCCACGCGCACCGAGTCGCCGGGCTGCCAGCCGTGCGTCAGGCGCGTCGAGCGCTCGATAAGGCCGAAGCCGGGCAGGTCGCGCGCCGCACGCCAGAAGTTAATCAGCGGCACGTCGTATTCGCGCGAAATCGCCACCAGCGCCGCGTTCACTGCCAGCGACTGCTCCCAGCGCGCGTCGGTGCGCGCCGTGAACGTGCTCAGCACCGGGATGATATCCGCCTCAAGCGTCGCTTCGACCACTTCGCGCATGGACCGGTTAAACTCGTCCAGCGTCAGGTAGCGCGCGTCGTTCGCGCCGACCATAATCAGCGCCGCCGCCGGGTTCATGCGCCGGTACTCGCAGGCCAGCGGCGACTCGCCCGCCTGACAAGATTCCGGGTTGGCGAGCAGCGGGTCGAGCAGGCTGAAGCTCGTGTAGCCGGCGCGCGCCGCCACGCTCGGCGCGGCAAACGACCCGGCGAAGAATTCGACCGTAGGCCGCAGCGCCTCATACGGGCCGAGCCTATACATGCCGTAGTCAAGCGGGAACAAGAAGAAGTTCGACTCGACGTTGCAATCGCCGACTTTGGCGAAGACGTGCGGGTCGGGACGCACGCCGGCGCGCGCCTGCCCGCGTGCGAAGATCGCGCGCACGTGCTCGCCGACTGCCGGGAGCACCGGCGCCGTCTCCAGCAGGTCGAACGCCGCCGGGCGCGCCGGCGCAGCGATCACCGGCAGGTCGCCGCACGCGCCGCGCGGCTCCGCCACCGACGCCGCCACCCAACCGGCACCGCCGCGGTAAGCGACCGCGTACCAGTCGCCCGCCGCGCTGCGCCCCAGCGCCTCCCACGCGGCGCCCTGCGGCATCGCGCCGATGACGCCGTAGTCTGCCACGCCGGGGCCGCTGCGCACGTTCACCGCCACGGTCGCCGCGACCTGGCACGCCGCCTCTTGCTGCGCTTCGAGCGGGCGCGCCGCCCAACCCAGCAGCAGCAAGACCGCGCCGCACATCAGCGCGCGCCGCGCCCTTCGCCTGCTCTGCGCGCCGTGCGCATCGCTCATAAATAATCTTTGAGACTGTGCTGCACCGCGTAGGCGGCTGCTTCGGCCCGGTTCGAGACGCCGAGTTTGCTCAGGATGTTGCTCACGTAGTTGCGCACCGTGCCCTCACCTAGATAGAGCGCCTGCGCAATCTCGCGGTTGGTCTTGCCCTCCGAAACCAGGTTGAGCACCTGCATCTCCTGCGCGGTCAAGTCGGCGAAGGCCGCCGCCTCCTCTTCGCGCTTGGCGCGGCGCACCTCGGCGAGCACGCGCTTGGTCACGCCGGGGTCGAGCAGCGCTTCGCCGCGCCCCACCGCCTCGATGGCCTGGATCAGGCTCTTGCTGTCGATCTGTTTGAGCAGGTAGGTCTCGGCGCCGGCGCGGATGGCCGAGAACAGGATTTCGTCTTCTTCGTAAGACGTCAGCATAATAACTTTCATCTCCGGGTGCGCCTTCTTGATCGCCTGGCATGCGTCGATGCCGCTCGCGCCGGGCAGCCGGATGTCCATCAAGATCACGTCCGGGCGGTGGGTCTCCGCCTTCTCGATAGCCTCGTTCGCAGAGCGCGCCTCGGCGACCACCTCAAAGTTTGGCTGGTGGTTGAGCAGCGTCTTCAATCCCACGCGCACCACCTCGTGGTCGTCTACAATCATAATGCGTTGTGTGTTCATGTCCGTCCCTCAAGAGACGAATGTGATACCGATTCTCAATTACGAGCGGGTTGATGTGAGTATAGCGAACGCGCCGATTTCTGACAAAGCCGGTCGAAACCCCCTAAGGCTGATTCATTCTGATGTTTCTTTAAGATAACCTCACCCCCTCGGTCCCCCTCTCCACGGCGTGGAGAGGGGGAAGCGCGCGCTTGCGCGCGGGGGTGAGGTAGAACAGCGTTAGAACGAAGCAGCCCTCGCCTCCCCCCCCCCCCGGCACGCCGGCCAATGCTATAATTGCGCCGGTCTGTCCGTAAAACACTTACGCTTATGGAGCACCTTAATTCTATGATGACAATCGATCTCGAAGCAACCCTGGCCCAGACCATCCCCATCGCCCGGCAGGCCGGCGCCATCGTCCGCCGGGCCGCCGACGCCGGCTATGCCGGCGTGGTGCAGTACAAGAGCGCCATCGACCTGGTGACCGCGACCGACCGCACGACCGAAGTCTACCTCGTCGATGCGCTCACGCACGCCTTCCCGGCGCACCACATCCACGGCGAGGAGGGCGGCAGCGCCGGCGCGCCGCGCGACCGGGCCGAGTACACCTGGCTCGTCGATCCGATTGACGGCACCACCAACTTTGCACACGGCTTGCCCTACTTCGCCGTTTCACTTGCGCTCGTGGACCGGGGCGGCGAGCCGGTCGTCGCGGTGGTCTACGACCCGATGCGCGACGAGTGCTTCACCGCCGCGCAGGGGTGCGGCGCGCACCGCAACGGCGCGCCGATTCGCGTCTCGCACACGCCGGAGCTTGCGCAAAGCCTGGTGTGCTCCGGCTTTCCCTCCGACCGCTGGACCACCGACCAAGACAACCTGAAAGAGTGGCGCTGGTTCTTCAAGCGGGCGCAGGGCGTGCGGCGGATCGGCAGCGCGGCGCTCGACCTGTCTTACGTGGCGATGGGCCGGCTCGACCTGTTTTGGGAGCAGTGCCTCCACCCGTGGGACATCCTGGCCGGCGCGCTGGTTGTGCAGGAGGCCGGCGGCGCCGTCACCGACTTCGCGGGCGGGCGCGCGCACGTCCTCACCGGGCGCCAGATTCTCGCCACCAACGGCTTATTGCACGAGGCCGCGCTGGAGGTGTTCCGCCTGGGCGACGGCGCGCCGCCCCCGCCGGGCTGACCCGCTTGCATCTTATCTTGTATTATCCGATTCGTGTTCTTCGTGTTATTCGCGGCTAAAAAGCCGCCGTGCCGCCGTCGATGAAATCGGGTATACTACACCCACACTTTGACGCAGCCGCGAGCCTTTGGTAGGCTTAAAAGACCAAAGCTGCACTTGGTTTAAGAGGAAATGCCATGAAGAAGTTGCTTCCATCCTTACTTTTGGTCGCGCTCGCCCTGAGCCTGGCCCTCCCCCCGGCGACCCAGGCGCAGAACGAAAGCGGGCCGATTGCGGTTGCCCTCTGGGGCATGAACGTCTACAGCGAGCCGCGCAGCGACTCGGAAATCCTGACTCAGTTGGAGGAAGGCGGGCGCTATCCCATCCTGGGCCGCCTGGACGATTACTCCTGGTGGCTGGTTGACTACGGCGGGGGGCAGGGCTGGGTCCTGGCGCGCGATACCCGACCAACCGGCGACCACATCGATACCGCGCCGGTGGTCCATCCCGGCGGCGTCGTCACCGTCACGGGGGCGGGGACGGTAGCCGCGCTGACCGCCGCGCCGACCGTGTTCTTGCTGAACGTCCGCGAAGCGCCGAGCACCGGCGCGCGGGTCATCGGCACGCTGGAGAAGAGCAAGCGCTACCCGATCCTGGGACGCAACGCCGACTCGAGTTGGGTCCTGATCCAGGACGACCAGGGCACCGGCTGGTCCTACGCGGCTTACGTTCGCGTCGAAGGCGGCAATCTCTCTAGCGCGCCGGTCACCGATGCGAGCGGCACGGTGTCATCGACCACGACGACCACGACGACCACGACCACCACAACCACGACCGCCGCCAACGAGGTCTTCTCGACCGAGGGCGATATCGTGGCGATCCCGCTGCTCTACGCGCTGAACGTGCGGACGCAGCCCTCGCTCGATGCGCCGGTGCTGAGTACGATAAGCAGCACGGGCCGCTATGCCATCGTGGGCAAGAGCGCGGGCGGCGCCTGGTGGCGCATCAACTACGGCAGCGGCTACGGCTGGATTCATTCCGGCTATGCGCGCTACGAATTCGAGAACGGTAAAAGCCTGGCGACCGTGCCCGTGACCAACGAAGCCGGCACCGGCACGCCGGAAGCGTCCGCGCCGCAGCCTACCGCGACGGCGACCATCACCACGCCGGTAACGAGCACCGTCAGCCCGCTGACCGCAGTCATTTTGTGGAACAACTTAAACGTGCGTGCCGCGCCCTACCTGACCTCCGACGTGGTGACGCGGGTCAGCGTCAACGAACGCTATCCCATCGTGGGCCGCAACGCCGACGCTTCCTGGTGGCTGATCGTCTACGACAACGCCGGGAACCGGGGTTGGATATCCGCCAGCTTTGCGCGCTACGAGTACGACGGCGGCGGCCAAGACATCAACACCGCGCCGGTGGTCGAATAGCGGTCAAAGTCAAGGTGGTTTCTGTGAAAAAGTGGCTGTACCCGTCTTTAGCATTGCTCATCGCGCTGCTGCTTCTGCCGCCGGCCGGGCTGCCGGAAGCCCGCGCCGAGGGGCGTATGGTCCTGGCCTTCTATTACGGCTGGTTCAACCAAAGCACGTGGAGCGATTCGCGTCTGGCCGACAAGCCCGCCGAACTGTACAGCTCCGGCGACCGGGGCGCGATGGCGCGGCAGATCGGCCAGGCGCAGTCGGCGGGCATCGACGGCTTCGTGATGAGCTGGTACGGGCCGTCGGAGGGCAGCACCACCGGCGCGCTCACCGGGCTGCTGGACCAGGCCGGCGCGCAGGGCTTCAAGGTCGCGGCGGATATCGACCTCGGCGGCGGCTGGATGACCACCCCGGCGCAGGTCGTCGAGGCGCTGCGCGCGCTGCTCGGCGACCTTGCCAACCGCCCGGCCTACCTGCGCTTTGCGGGCAAGCCGGTTGTTTTCTTCTGGAACCAGGGGCGCTTCACTAAGGCGCAGTGGGACGACATCCGCGCGCAGGCCGACCCCGGCCACGGCGCGATCTGGATCGCCGAGGGCGCGTCGGCGCTCGATTACGTCGGCGCGTTCGACGGGATGCACAATTACAGCATCGCGTGGAGCGCCGACCCCGCCGGGACCAACGCGACCTGGGCGGCGCGCGCCGCCGGCGCGGGCGCGTACTTCGCTGCGACCGCCATGCCCGGCTTCGACGATACGCGCATGGGGCGCGGCGCGGCGGCGACTCTCCGGGCGCGGCAAGACGGCGCGTACTTCCGCGCGAGCTTCACCGGCGCGGCGGCGGCCAACCCGCACATGATCGTCATCACCAGTTGGAACGAATATTTCGAGAACAGCCACATCGAACCGAGCCAGGCTTACGGCGTGTTCTACCTGGACCTGGCGCGCGAATTGATCGGCGCATACAAGGCAGGCGGCGCGGCGCCTTCGGCGCCCGGTGCGCCGGCGCAGTCCGCCCCGGCCCCGGCAGCCGGCGCGGGCGGCCTCGTCGCCATCCCCACCGTGAGCCTGCTCAACGTGCGCCAGTCGCCCACCACCGCCTCGCCCATCCTCGGCGGCGTGAGCGCCGGCAGCCGCTACCCCATCCTGGGTCGCAGCGCCGATAACGCCTGGTGGCTCGTCCAATACGCCGAAGGCGCGCAGGGCTGGATATACGCCGCCTACGCGCGCACCGAAGGCGGCGATACCGGCGTGGTGGAGGTCACCGGTGCGGACGGCAGCGCCGCGCCGGCCGGCAGCAGCGCCGCACCCGCAGCGCCGGCTGCCGCCAGTCCGATCCCCAGCAGCGATATCGTCGCCATCCCGCTGGCGGCGGTCGCCGTGCGGCAGACCCCCGCCCATGCGGCGGCGGCGCTGGCGACGGTCCAGACCGGCATGCGCTACCCCATCGTCGGCAAGGACGCGAGCGGCAAGTGGTGGCGCATCGACTTCGGCGGCGGGCAGGGCTGGATTTATGCAGGCGGGGCGGCCTACGAATACCAGAACGGTCGCAGCCTGGAGACGGTGCCGGTCACCGATGCGGCGGGTGTGCTGTCGGCTGCCGCTGCGGGCGGCGAAGCCTCCGCGCCGGCCGCCGTGCCCGCCGCGAGCGGCTCCGGCGCGACCGACGGCATCTTCGCTATCCCGTCGGTGGCCGGGCTGAACGTCCACGCCGAAGCGTCGAACGCTTCGACCGTGGTCGCCCAGTTGCAGCTTGACAACCGCTACCCCATCATCGGCAAGAGCGCCGACGGGCGCTGGTGGAAGCTCGATTATGGCGGCGGGCAGGGCTGGATTTATGCGCCGGCCGCGCGCTACGAGTTCAGCAATCACCGGGGGCTGGATGCGGTGCCGGTGGTCGAGTGAAGTGTGAAGCGCGGGGCAGATTCTCGCAAATCTGCCCCGGAATATTAAACTTCTCCTCATCTTTTTCTAATTGTCTTCTTGTAATATAGACGCTGCTTCTGTCTGGAACCTGATAAGCAAAGGAAGATGCAACATGGCTCTCACGAAACGTCTGTTTGCTGTGCTGATGCTCTGCGCGCTGCTTGCGGGGGCGGCGTCGATTGCACCGCCGGACGCCCAAGCGCAAGAAGGCGTCGCCCTGAAGGTGCTCGTACCCGACTTTATGATTAGCGCCTTCCCCGAGGAAATGTTCGACGCCTTCACCGAGCAGACCGGCGTAACCGTACTGCTCGAACTGGGCGATTATCCCTTTTTCCCATACGCCGCCACCGCCGGCCTGGATGCACACCTCACGGCAGCCGAGGAGTACGTCGGCCAGGCTGATGTGCTGTTGGTCTTACCGGTTCTGATGTCGGCTGAGATGACCCGCGCCGGCTACTTCCTGGACCTGGCGCCGCTGGTCGCCAGCGACCCCACATTCAACCCGGACGATTTCTTCCCGGCGGCGTGGCAATCGGTGCAGTGGGACCAGGGCATATGGGCGATTCCCACCAGCTTCGACATCGACACGCTGAATTACCTCCCGGAGCGCTTCGACGAGGCCGGCCTGAACTACCCCACCGAGCGGTGGACCATCGACGATTTCGACTTCGCCGTGCGCGCGCTCACGCAGTACAAGGCCGACGGCACGGTCGAAGCGCCGGGCATGTTGACGATAAGCAATGACACCCTGCTCTTCCGGGCGCTGCTCGGCGCCGACTGGTACGACGACAACGCCTTCCCGATTCTGCCGGATTTCAGCGACCCGGCTTTAGAGCATATCCTCACCGTCTGGGATGCCATGCAAGCGGACCAGGTTAACACGTTTTCCGAGATGGTAACAGACACCGACCAGGTGCCGATGCGGATCGAGCAGAGCTATGGCCTGCGCGATATGCCCGGCGACGAGACTCAAGCGGCCGGCGCGTATCTGCCGGGCGGCATCGTGGGCATCCAGACGATGGGTTTCGCGGTCAGCAGCGGCACGCTCTATCCCCAGCCGGCTTACGAACTGGCGAAGTACCTTTCTACCCAAACCCAGATCAACAATTTTTTCGCCATGATGCCGGCGCGCCAAAGCCTGGCCGGCGCTGAACCGGAGGAAGACTCGGTCTTTGCCTTTATGCCGTTTCCGCCGGAGAGCGAGGCTTTTGTGAACGAGGCTATCTGGCATGCGCTGCCCTCCTCGGAGGTGCTGTTCGGCGACTATCTGAGGTTGGCGATGCAAAAGATGCGCAGCGACGGCCTGGACGCGCGTACCGCGCTGGACGAGGCGCAGGCGCTCGCCATTGCGAACCTGGAGGAGGCCGCCGCCCGGCGCGCGAGCACGGCGGTCATGGTGGCGACGCCGATCCCAACCCCGGCGCTGGCGACCGGCGAAATCGCCCTCACGTTTGGCATGCTGTCCTATACGATGGCATCCGCCCGCGAGACTCTGCAAAGCGTAGCCGACCGGTTTGTCGCCGAGGACCCGGAGGTCGCGCAGATTGTCTTTAATATTACGGGCAACTCTATCGAGGAATTCGTCGAGCAAGCCGACTGCTTCTACATCGGCTACAACCCGCTCGAATCCGGCACCGAGAGCAACCTGGGTATCCTCAATATCGACCCCTTCCTCGACGCCGACCCGACCTTCGACCGCAACGACGTGCTCCCCGGCGCGCTGCTGCAAGTGCAGCGCGATAACAAAACCTGGGGTCTGCCCTTTGCGATTCAGCCGGAGGTCTTGCGCTACGATGCCGCCGCCTTCGAGGCGGCCGGCGTCCCGCTGCCCGAAGACGGCTGGACCATCGACGCCTTCATAGACGCGCTGCACAGGCTCAAGCCGACGCCGGATGACCCGGCTCCGCTGGCAGCCAGCAGCGACGGTCGCCCCATCCTGATGCTGATCGCCGCACACGGCGGGCTGCCCATCGACTACCGGACCGATCCCGCCACCATCGACTTCACCAGCCCGGAGGTGGTCGATGCCATCCGCCAGACGCTCGACCTGGCGCGCAACGGGTATATCGACTACCAAATGCTGAATTTCATCAACAATACCTACTCCGGCGGCATATCCAATCCCGCGATTACCCCTACCGTCCTCAACCCGTTTATGATGTTCTCCGATGCGCCGGACGAATCCTACCGGCTCGTTCCCTTCCCCACCGGCAGCCAGTTCGCGCCCGTCGCCTTCCGGGTCGAGGTGGGTCTCATCAGCGCCGACACGCCCCACCCGGAGGCCTGCTATCGTCTGCTGAGCTTCGTCGCCGCCCACCCGGAACTGCTCAACGAGATGCCGGCGCGCCGCTCCCTTTTCGACGACCCGGCGCTGCTGGCGCAGCAGGGCGAGACGGCGGTGGAGTTCTATCGCAGCTATGACCAACTGCTGCAAGGCCCCAACGTAGTCATCTTCCGCAACACGACCATCGGCGACTACCTCGAACAGAACTGGCTCTTTGCCGCGTTCGATGCATACGTGCTGGAAGATGCGAACCTGGAGGAAGCGCTCACCGACGCCGAGACGCTGGTTAAGACTTTCCGCGCCTGTGTGGCCGCCGTCACGCCTTATGACCCGGCGGCATACGAGAGCGAAGATGATTATTACCAGCAGCTTCTTGACTGTGCCCGTAACATCGACCCGGAACTGGACAAGTACATAGGCCAGTTCGACGAGGAATAGGGCGCGGGACGGAGGGCGCGCCGCCGTATGTAGGGGCAGGTTTGAAACCTGCCCATATGCATCAACTTAAGAATTTTGACCGTTTGTGCACCTGTTCTCCCTCTCCCCAAACCCCTCTCCCTCAAGGGGCGAGGGGCTTACCGGCGCACAGACTCGCTGCTTTTTGTGGTATATGGGCTAGCACGAGTCTGACTCCCCTCGCCCCTTGAGG
>JAFGMM010000003.1 GCA_016927535.1 Anaerolineae bacterium | reverse complement strand
CTCGCGCCCGATGCAGCGGAAGTAGGGCGGGTCGAACGCGCGGATCAGGTCGCCGATGCGGTAGCGCGGCAGCACCGGCGTTGAGACCACCAGCGCGCCAGTCTCGCCGGGGCGCATCTCGTGCAGCATCTTGATCGTGTCGCCCACCAGCGCCTCGAAGAAGAACAGATCGTAGTTAGGCGACCAGAGCTTGCGCGCGTCGCGCTGCTGCCCAAAGATGCCCTCGGTGGCGCCGTAGATCTCGACGATGCCGGCCTGCGCGCCGTAATACGCGCGCAGGCGCGGCGCAAACGTCGTATGGATGCCGGCGGTGCTGCCCGCCGAGATCACGCCGATCTGCCACACGTCTTTGGGGAGAACGCGGTGAGTGCGATACAGGTAATGCCCGAACTTGAGCATCACCTGGCACGCGCCGCCCAGCACGGTCATGTGCTCGCCCTGGGCGCGCTGGTAGGCCAGTTCGAAGCGCGCATCCCATGCCTTGCGGCCTGTGCCGCTGCCCAGCGCGTCGATTTCGTCCTGCGTGGGGATCGACTGAATCATGCTGGTAGCGGCCACGTGCCGGACGTAGATTCCGGTTGCGTAGCCCACATCGATCAGCTTGTCATTGACCTGCAAGCGCCCGATCACCGACGGGAAGCTCAAGTTGAGGTTGGCGCCCGCCAGCGCCTCGAAGCGCCCGGACGTGAGCGCGTACTGCATCACGGCGCGCGCCGCGTGGCGGCGCAGCTCCAGGTCGGCGGGCGTCATCGGGATGTACTTGCTCGCGCCGGTCGTACCGCGCGTCATCGCCCAGCCCACCGGCGGCTCGCCGAGAAATAGCTCCGTCGCGCCGGCCATCACGCGCCGCAGCACGGGCCGGTAATCGGTGTAGCGCTGCACCGGGAAGCGCGCGCGGTACTCGGCGACCGATCCGATCTGCGCCGCACCGTGCCGGCGCCCATACTCGTTCTGTGCATAGCCGGCCAGCAGCTTTTGTAATACCTGTTCCTGCGCGGCCTCCGGCGCTTCGAGCGCCCGGTGCCAGCCCTGCAAAAACATCCCCAGCATCGCCGACATCTGCGCGGCGCCTTCGTCGGTTACGGTAACCGGCGCGTTCATGCTCCCCCCTCTTTGTAGACGGCGCTTTGCCTGAGTGTAACACGACAAAGCCCGGAGGGGACGGTCTCCGGGCTTGTCGCCAATGCTTAGACTTGGATTAGAAGCCTGTTTTTACTCCGCTTCCTCTTCGCCGTACAGCGCGTCGAACTGATCCACGAGCGACAGGTCGCCGATGAAAAACTCAACTTCGATGTCGGCGATGCAGCTTGCGTCGGGTTCGGCGGCGGGGTCATCGAGGAAGGCCTGGATCACAGCTAGGGCGCAGTCGCCCGCGTCGATGGCGCCGTGCCCGGCGTTGGGGAACTCGAAGAAATAGCTGCTGCTCAGGTAATCGGCGGCGCTCTGCGACCACGACACCGGCGTAATCGGGTCGTAGCTGCCGGCGAGCACCAGGGTCGGCACATCGCTTACCACCGGCTCGTTTTCCTCCGGGCCGGACTGCCCCACCTGCCAGTACTCGCACAGCTCCAGCGAGTATTCAACATCGGAGAGCTGGCTGCCGGCGAGCTGCGCCGGGATATCGTTTGCTTCGACGAAGGCGACCGCGCGGTCGTAGGCGTTGAAGTGGATTTCTTCGTAGCACTCGACCGAGTTGTGCATCCCTTCACTGTCGCCGTCCACGGTTTCCCCGGTCTCCTCGCCGGCTTCTTCCACTTCCAACCCGGCGGACGGGTCTTCGCCGGCAGCGATGGCCTCCAGTTCGGCGACGGTATAGTTTCCACTCAACACATCCAGGCCCAGGTCATATTCGCCCTGGTCGAGCAGGTAGATGCCGTAGGGCAGCGTGGGGACGGCGAATGTGGCGTACAGCGCATCGAAAAGCGCATCGACCAGCGCATCCCCGGTTACCTCGTCCTCGACGCCGTACTCGTCGGTGAAGATGTAAGGCTCGGCGTTGAGCTGATCGACCAGGCTAAAGAACTTCGCCTCCAGGTCGCCGTAAGCGGCGCTGCACGCCGCGTCGGCGGCGCACGAATCGAACAGGTGCAGCATGGCAAGCGCGCCGTGCACCGACTGCTCGTCGAGCGCGTTGGCTTGCGGCGGGTACACCGAGTCGAGTACGACGCTGCGCAGCCCCGCCGGGTGGTCACGCATCACGGTGAGGGCCAGGCGCGTGCCGTAGGAGATGCCGTAGAGATTGACCGCATCGTAGTCCAGCGCCTCCCACAGCGCCACGATATCGGCGGCGTTGTTAGCGCTGTTGTATGCCGAGAGATTGATCCCTTCGGCGATGAGGCGCGCGTAGCACGCCATGTAGAGGTCGCGGTCGTCGTCTTCGCTCTCCTCGTATAGCTCCCAGCAGTCGAGCGTCGGTTTAGAATAGCCGGTGCCGCGCTGGTCGATCAGGATAAAGTCACGGTCGGCGCGGAGCGGCGTATCGACCCAGAAGTCGATACCCACCAGCGCGCTGCCGCCCGGCCCGCCTTCCAGGTAGATGATGGGGTCGGGAAGCGGGTCATCGCTCAGGCTGTGGAGGATCGCCACGGCAAGCTCAAGCGTCGGGCCGTCCGGGGCGTCGTAATCTTCGGGCACGGTTAGCCAGCCGCACTCCAGGTTATCGCCCTCCACCAACCCCTCCGGGAGCGGGAAGTCGAACGGGCACGCGCCGGGCTGGTAAGCGCCCACCGTCCCCGTCCTGGCCGGCGGTTCGTCTTCGGCGTCCGGTACACTGGCAACGTCCGGCGCGCCGGCGGCGTCGAACGCGGCGGCGATCTCGTACAGGACATCCAAATCTGAATCGGGTTCTTCGGCATAGAGCGCCGCGTCCAGGAGGCCGGTATCGCCGCTGCTGAAGGGAACCGCGATCAACACACACTCGAAGGATCTGCCATCCTCCATGATATCGGTGTACCGATAGGCGGCGGCCTCGCGCCCATCCAGGTCGATCATTTGCACATTGGCCGGGTCAAAAGTGATCGATTCGTCCATCGGGTAGAAATACTCGCCCAGCAGAGTCGCCAGATCGTTCGTCGTGATGCCGAGCGCTCGCAGTTCCGCCGCGTCGGAGACGAAAACATCGACGTCCGGCCCGGTGAGCACCCAAAAGTCGTCCTCAGTTTGTTCGACCGTCCAACCCGCCGGGTAGCGGATGCTTGCGCCACTGTCGAACGTATATTCATTCGGCAGGTCATCCTGCGCGGCGGCGGGCAACAAACCAACGGACGGCGCGATCAGAAAAAGCACTCCCAAAACAAAACGTAATTCACGCATCTGCATTCTCCCTAAAGTTAAAACAGGATAAAGCTCACAATTTTGATTTTATCAAACTGCCGCCGATTACACATAAAAACGCCCGCCGCCTCACAGCCGCGAGCGCTCTACACATCGGCGTAAATACACCGGCGGCGACGCCTTCCCCCTATCCTTTCAAGGGTAGGTTGTAGAGTCTAATAATTGTTGAGAATCGGGGGCACAATGGACAGCGTGAAGATCACAAAATGCCCCAAATTCACACTTATGTACAAT
>JAFGMM010000051.1 GCA_016927535.1 Anaerolineae bacterium | reverse complement strand
TACCTTGTGTGTTCATTCTTGTCCCCTTTCAGACTATACATATCGATTATACCAGGGGGAAGTTACACACTTTATTTTATACTCTCCCAACTACTCCCAGTACCAAGCTGATAATATGAAGTCCGTTTACCGAGGTTGTTTTTTCGCTCATCCTGTCCCTCCTTACTCAGTCAATGCTTCGACAAAACGCACGATTTCGCCATATCCTTCCGGCATCCCGTCGTCGCTGGCCGTCACACTGAACGCATGGTCGCCTTTCTCCACCGTGACTATGTACGAGACCATGCCACAGCAGTTGCTTTTAGTTGTGAGATAGGCCTCATCAAGGTGATAAAAATCGGCTTCGTCGAGCAATGTACTCAACTGCTCCACGTAATCGACCGGCAGAACACCTCCGACCGGGTCGGCGTCACGCCTTTCCACCGTGAACGTTCCTGCCATTGCATCGATGGTCACGGTTAGATACGTCTCACCGCCAAAAGAGCCGCCCATTGCCGCTTTTTCCTCAAGGGTTACGCGCGTTATTGGCGCGCCGGTTGATGCGGCGAAATCAATCAGGTCGCAGCCTGCGACCGATAACGCGATCAGTACGGCAAGCAAGGCTGAAACTTGCCATCGTCCCGTTTTCATTGGAGCCTCCTTAAGCAATCCACAGAAAATACAGCCCTACGTCCAGGATGATGACGCCGCTTGCGATCTCGATGACCGGCGACCATCGCCCGAACGACTGCAAACGTTTGATAAGACCCGTGAACGTCCCCGCCAGGACGACCGGGACGCCGCGCCCCAACGCATACACGAACAGCAGCGCCGCGCCGTAAAGCAGCGCGCCTTGTGCCATCACGTAGGTGAGAATCGCCGCCAACACCGGCGTGGCGCACTGCGACGCCACCAACCCAGAGACCAATCCCAGCCCCATCGCGCCGGGAACGCCGCGAAAGGGGATGCGCTCGCGCAGCCGCCCACCAAAGGCAAGCGCTGGGATTTCCAGTTTGGTCAACATCTGCAAGGCAATAAGGATACAAACCCCGGCGACCAGGTAATACCAGAAGCGCGATGTGCCGCCCACCAGCCCGCCGACCAGAGTCGCTGCCACGCCCAACAGCACGAAAGTAATCGCCAGCCCGACGGCGAAGGTCAAAGAAAGAGTGAACGCGCGCCGCCGCGATATTTGAGTGGAGCCGCCCACGTAACCCATGACCAGCGGGATCATGGCAAGATTGCACGGCCCAATGCTCGTCACGATACCACCCAGAAAAGCCAGCATGTAGGCGATTGCCGGGCCATCCTTGAGTAAGTTGTCGCCGAGGTCCAGTGCGGACGAACCGGACAGCGCCTGCAAAGACTCGCGCAGGATCGACGCCTCCATCACCCCGGAGACAGTCTGCCCTTCGCCGGTGCGGTCGATGAAGGTCAGTGTCGGGATGTAGCGAATGCCGGCGCGTTGTAACAGACTTGCGTTTAGGCTGTCGTATACATCGACCTCCACCAGTCCTACGCTGCCGGCAAAGTCTGGGTAGACCTCATTCACGATTTCGGTCATCCTGATGCAGGAGTCGCAGGTGTTGGAGTGGAAGAAAGCTAAAAAAGGTTTTCGGTCGGTCAGGAATTGGTCGAACTGCGCTTCCGGCAACATACCGGTTTCGGCGATTGGCGACAAGCTGGCATCAGACGAAGCAGCGTGCGCTTTATAGAGCAGCACGCCGCCGACAAGAAGCAGGACGCCGATCAAAACCGCGACGCGCGTTTTGTTTGGAATAGAGATGGGTATCATTTAAGCTTCTACCGCGCCCAGAATCGCTTCGACTGCCGTTTGTAAGTCCTCGTCGGTATAGTCAAAGGTGGGGCCTTTTTTGACGCCGCAGTCTTCGACCAGGTTGATAATCTTATCGGGCGTGAAGCCCGCCTGCGCCACGACCTTGCTGGCGCAGTTCAGCGGGCAGCCATCGACGGCGATGATTTGCCGCGCCGCACGGGTTTTGTTTAGGACGGTTTGCGCCCCGGTCGGCAGCCCTGCCAGACAGAAGACCGCCGCCTTTTCTCCACCGACTTGTTTAACGACCTCCAGACTGGCAATGCCGGTCAACGCCCCCACGTTAGACATGCCGCCAAAACACACGAACAGCGCGTTCTCCGGCGATTTACTATTGGTTGACATAAAATCCTCCGTATCGTTTGAAAATCTTGTTGATTAGCCAAGCATGGCTTCTAATGTTGCCCGCCGTTCGGACAGCGCCGCATCGGTGGCGAGCGGCGGGCATTCCGCAAGCGTGCGCTTCTGTTGGAGCAGCCCGGCGGCGAACGCCATACAGGTCGCTTCGTCGCACTGCTTGCAGTTGGTTTGCGGAAGCTGCGACCAGATGTCCAGCAGCTTTGGCGCGCGGCGCGCCGCCGTGACCGGCTTGAGTTCGTGCCGGTGCGCCCATGTCGCATTGATGGCATCCACCAGATCGGCCAAAAGTTGCAGCCCTTCCTCGACGTTCAGCACTTTGGTGATGTACACTTTCTGGCTGTACAGGGTGAGAAACCCGCGCTGCCGCCGGAACGTGAGCGCCGGCACGTCGGGGTTGTACGAAATGATGTTAGGCAGCGTCGCCAGGTAGGGCAGCGCCTCGTCCAGCGGCCTTGATGGTCTTCCGGTCACGATAATCTTATCCGGCTCGGCCAGACAGGGAATCGTTTGGGTAAGCTGAATTGACTCCAGGAATGTCACCTTACCTCCAATCTCATTCCATCTGCGCAAATTGCAGCGCCCACTCGATGATCTGCTGGCGCTTCGGCACACGCCCGGCGACAAGCACCTGCTCGTTCATCACCAGCGCCGGCACACTCAAAATGCCGTACCGGACAAACTCCTCAAAATCACTCACTTTCACCAATTCATAGTCCAGCCCAGGCTGGATAGACTCCAGCGCGGCGCGCGCCTCCGCTTCGAGCCGGTTACAGTTAGGGCAGCCGGTGCCAAGTACCTTGATCGTCAGCATGTTTTTGCACTCCCTTATTCTGCGTTGCCTTGCGCAGCTTCGATGTTCTGTACCACCGTTTCATAAGGCAGGTTGCCCTCACAGTCGCCGCCCCAACTGCACATGGGGCGTGCGCCGTTGAAGAAAATCGCCGGCGTGCCGCCAACGCCGCGCGCCATTGCCTCGTTGATGTTGCCGCTTGCCAGTGCCAGCGTTTCGTCACTCGCCATGCAGGTCAGAAGCGCCTCGGTGTCCAGCCCCAGTTCTCCGGCGGCGGCTTCGACACGTTGGATATCGTAAGGCTCGCTGATCCAGGAGAAAACCAGGTCGCTCATTTCCCAGAACTTCACCGGGTTCTGTTGGCCGGCGCAGAGAGCCGCCGCCGTACCCAAAGAGGCGCGCTGCGAGTTCGGTAAGAGATATTCGACGACGGCAAGCGTGCCATCTTTGATGTATGGATCGGCCAACTCGGCGATAGTTTCGTGGAAATGTGCGCAGTGTGGGCAGGTGAAGCTGGAAAATACTTCCATCAACACCGGCGCATCTGCGCTGCCCAGGCGATACAACCCTGTTTCTGTCTTCCCCGCTGCGGCATCGGTATAGTGACCGCTGCCTGCATCTGCAACCGATGTATCAGATGCCGGTTGGTTGCTGAGCGCTACCAATGCGACGAAAACGATCACGACCACTACGATCACACCGACGAAGAAGTAGGTTTGCCGGCGCTTCTTTTGCAGCCGCGCACTTTGCCTTGCGTTTACTGTCATAAACTAACCTCCGGTTTTAAAAAGATTGCCACGGATTGGTTTGACGCCTGTACCAGGCGTCTCGATCATCACCTTTCAGCCGCCTTCGAGCAGGTCGCGCACTTTTGCCCTGAGCCGCTGTTCACGGAAAAACGCCAGCAGCGCTTCTGCATCATCATCGGTCAGAATTTGCAGCAGTTCGATCAATTCGGCGTCATCAAGCGCGAGCATGAGCGACTTTTTCATCGTTTTATCCCATCGGGCAAAAGCGTTTCCAATTGTTCCCGGCGCTTTTCGCTGCCGGGTTCCGAGAGCGGCGGGCATTGTTTGAGTTTCGCCTGTCCTGCAAGCAGTTTCAGCGCAAAGGTAAAACAGGTGGGCTGCCCACAGACCCGGCAGTTGGTTTTGGGCAGCAGATTGTAAACAGTCATTGGGTCAGGGCGGCGGCGGACCGTGTGGTCCGGCGTGATCTCGTCTCGCCGTTCCCAGGTGCGATTGACCAGATCGACCAACCCGTCGATGATCTTTGTCGCCTCGGTCCGATCCTCCAGGTTTGCTGCTGCAATCTCGTAAGCCCGGAAGGTAATGCTGCGCCCGCCTTTCTTCCAGGTGAGTGCTCCGGCGTCCGGGCGATATACTGCGCCGCGCAGCGTGGCATTGAGGTAAGGGAGCGCTTCACTGATATCCACCGTCAAGCGGGCGATGGCACTGAAGCGCTCCGCACCTGGTTCGCAGGGCGGTGTAAAAATGTCCAGGGCGTAGTGTTCGATCAACATTGTGATACCGTCCTATGTCATTGCGATGTATCAGACCGCTGCCAGGAACAAGCCAAATAGATAGCCCGCCAACGTGCTGAAAACCGTTACCAGAGACACATAAACAATCGTCTTGTTCCTCCCCATGATTTTGCTGGTCACCAGAATACTTTGCAGACTGAGTTCCGGGTCGGCCAGTAGATAGGCCAGCAGCGGCCCGCGGTGCATCCCCAGGTCCAGGAACATGCGCGCAATCGGCACCTCGACCAGGGTAGGGAAGTACATGAACACGCCGAACAACACGCCGAGCAGATTGGCGATGATCGTGTTCTCGCCTGCCAGCGCCCGAATCCAGTCTTCGGGGATGATGGTGCGCGCCATGCCCGCGACGAACACACCCACCAGCAGCAGCGGGAAGATCTGCTTGATGAAACGCCAGGTTTCCCACAGCCACTCGGTCATTTCGTCGCGCGTCAGGTAGTTGGCGGCGACGTAGGCGATGCCGCCGAGCAGGGCAAGTTCCGCGACGAAGCGCCCGGTGATGTGAATGATGAGACTGCCGCTCTCGGTGGTCGGCGCCGCGATGAGCAGCGTCGCCGCGACCAGCGCCAGGGCTGCCCAGGTCCAGCGATTGAAGCCGTTAAGAATGTTGTTGAGACCCTTCCAGGCCACCGGCGCGATGACGAGGAGCAGGATAATGAGCACCGCGCCCTGCACCGTCAGATTCGCGGCGTCTAAGGCGCTTTGCATCCCGGCGGGCAGTTCCACCGGCAGATTGATCGTGAACAGTGTCCCTGTGAGCAGCTCGATTTGCAGTGTGCCGGCGATCAACACTGCCAGCAGCAGCCCGAACATGCCCCACAGCGCCGGGCGCAGCTTTGCCTCTTTTTCGAACATCGCAGCATGGGCGGGGTCGGTCTCCGGCTGTTTGAAAAGCGCCGCCATCATCATACCGATGCCAACGCCAAAGACAATCGCCAACACGATGCGCGCCAGCGCGATATCCATGCCGATGGCCGCGCCGGTGTAGCTGATGGCGAGGATGTTCACCGCCGGGCCGACGAACAGGAAAGTAATCGCCGGGCCGAGGCCCGCGCCGCGTTTCCAGATGCCGGCGAACAGCGGCAAAATAGTACATGAGCATACCGCCAGCACGAAGCCGCCGATGGCCGACGCCGGGTAGCTAATCCACTTCGGCGTCTTCGGCCCCAGGTAGCGCGTAATGGTCTCTTGAGGGATGAGCGACAAAAAGCCGGCGATGAAGAACGCCGGTACCAGGCACAGCAGCACGTGCGCCGCCAGGTAATCCAGCAGCCCCATCCAGCCGCCGCGCAGCAGATCAAGAATCAATTGACCCAGTGAAGGTTCCATTGTTTATGTTCCTTACATTCGTAAATATGAATATATTTGTGCAAAAATACGACCCCGCCCGGAGGTGGGGCTTATTTGAGAATTATGCGCCTTGCAGCGCGTCGGCGATCCAGGTCATCACTTCATCAGACTTGGGGATGCGCCCTTCGCTGACCACTTTCTCGTTGATGACCAGGCCCGGCGTGCGCATGATGTAGTTGCTGATCTCCATCGGGTCGGTCACTTTGACGATAGTGACCTCTCCCTCCGGCTGGAGCATATCGAGCGCTTCGCGGGTGTGTTGTTCGACTTTCCGGCAGTTAGGGCAGCCCGGCCCCAGAACTTTGATCGTGAGCATGATGATCTCTCCTTGTTTTTAGTTTTGCGCAACGACAACGGCTTCACAGTGTGGGCACACACATTCTCGCAGTTGGTGACGCGATGCATCTTCCAGTGGTCCAAGCGCGATTTCCAGCAGCGGCAAAAGCGCATCGGGATCGACCAGGAAGTAGAAGACGTTCAGCCCATCTTTGCGTGAATCGACCAGACCGGCATCGCGCAGCGTCATCAACTGCTGGGAAATGTAGGCCTGACGCTTCTTGAGCACGGCCTCCATATGGCAGACACACTCCGCGCCGCGCCGGAGGATATCCAGGATTTGCAGCCGCACCGGATGCGCCAACGCTTTGAATAGCTGCGCCTGTTCTGCATAGTCGTTCATTGTTCCATATTCCATATTCCTAATATTGAATATAGTATAGCGCGCAATCGACTTTGTGCAACATGTCACTTGTCGCCTCGGTGGGTGATGATAGTCATCCGTATCTTTGGCCCAACACGGTGCTTGGGATGCCCGGAGATAGGCGAAGCCCATACGCGCAGACTTAACGAACACTGGTGATTGTGATGTCCACGAGGATGCATACTCACCTATGACAGGTAAAAAACTGTCTCAGAGGGTGTGGCATGAGATGCAAGCCGATTTCTTGTACAATGTTGGATAAAATCACGCTGGAAATAAATAAGCCAGGGGGTAAATCCTGGCTTCGCGGTTGATTCATCATACAGGTTCGACTTCGTGGCGGTCACACTCTCGACGTTTGGTGTTTTTCTGTGCCTTCTGGTAACTTCGATGTGGTGCCATCGCGCGCCAGAAGGCGCTCCGGCAGGCCGCGCTGCAAAATCGACGAGTGCTGCGCTGCTTGTCCGCGAATGTCGCGCCACACGCGACGCATCCCCATGTGTCGTCTGTGGCTTCGGGCGAGCGGTGCTTGTTTCGATACCGGCGTGCTGCTATCCGACAGCCAGTGGAGCAGTATCGCCGGTTCGCTTTTGCGCCGGGCATCGGGCGCTGGCAAACCACACAGGTTCGGATTATTGGTCGAAAGGGCCATGCTGATTACCTCCATGTGGGATTGGATTGGGGACCATTTGTATCGTCGGGGCAGCGCCGCGTGTCCGCGCTTCCTGAACGTAAAGCTCGTCTTCGAGACGCTGCGTGCCCTCACTCTCCCACGCTTGACGAAAACCGTCTTGCCACATTGCGAACGCTTGATCGTAGGACAGATCGACTTTCTCATCCTCAACCTGGTCGCGGAACATGTCGCGGGCGGCGGCTTCACCGGCGGCTTTCGCGGCGATGGGCGCGGCTGCGCCGGCCATCAGCGCGACGAGCACAGGTAGGAAGATCGGTACGGGCTGACCGAGCAGCGAGCCGGTGAAGAGCAGCACATCCATCTCGCTCGCGCCTGGCACACTGAGCAGTGCAGTCTTTGCTGTGACCCAGACGTTCGCCACCAGTGCGACGAGAAAGAGAATGTTGTGCAGCGCGGGGATGATACTAGGTTCGGGCTTTTCAGCCCACGAGAGCGGCTGTTCTATGCCGAGCCGGACTTTGATGCCGCGCAATAGGTCGAGCAGGCTGGCGACATGGCGAGCTTTGCCCAGGCTTTCGCGGCGGAGTTGTTCGGCTCGGAATCCGGTGAGGACAATACCGACCTCAATCATCGCTACGGCGAAGATGCCTTCAACGAACTGTGCAACGGCGGTATTGTCGGTATTGGCGAGCGCAACGAACAGGCTCGCGGTGCGTAACCCAGAGATCACGACGCTGGCGATCACGAGGAACCAGATCGACCAGGGGCGTCCCCAGAAGGGGATTTTGTCGCGCGAGCGTTCTTTGGCG
>JAFGMM010000050.1 GCA_016927535.1 Anaerolineae bacterium | reverse complement strand
TGATGTGCATGGGGCGGGTTTCAAACCCGCCCCTACATATGGCGGCGCGCATATCTGCCAACCCTGTATATGGGCACAAATCCCGCGTAAGAAACTATCACCACGGTATTTTGTAGCGCTACCCCATAAGCCGGCGGAGCCACTAAAAGCAGTATTTTAAAACCTTTCAAACGGTCTCTGAGCTACCGGGCAAACCGGGCGAGATTCTGCCAGAGGCGCAGGTTTTGCGGCTCCCAGGCCGCGCCGAGCATCCCCACATCCCCCAGCGCCACCACGTGGCCCTGCCCGTAATCGACCACGCCGGCGAGCAGCGCACCGTTGAACTCGGCCAACACCCACCCGTCCTCCAGTGTAAAGGGGATCGCGTTGCCCCCGACCAGCTCGACGGCGCGCACACCCTCGACCAGGGGATGGTCGCCGCGCGCCGCCGCCTGGCCGGCCGAGACCGGTCCTCCGTAGTACGACACGCCGAAGACCTCCGCCAGCGCGTTAGCGTCCTCCCAATCCTCGTTGGGGTCGAGCATCCGGTTACCAAACTTCAAACGGTTCGCACTGTTGGTCAGCGCCAGCACGCCGCCGGCATCGACGTAAGCTTCCAGCGCCGCGATTTCGTCCGCGCGCCACGCCTCGTCGTACTGGTCGAGGTTGCCGGCCTCCGCGCCGGGGTAGTCCACGACCGGCAGCGCGACCACCAGGTCGGCGTCTTCCAGGTCGGCGGCGGTCACAGGCTGGCCGTAGGGGATCAGGTCCACGTCGAAGCCCTCCCACGCCAGCGCCATCGCAAAGTCGATAAACGCCGCCGGCATCATGTGAATCGACTCGGTGTGGCCGGCGACGAACAGCGCGCGGCGGTCCGGCTGGGGCGCTACCCGCAGCGCGGGCGCATCCTGCCCGGTCTGCAAGGCCGCCGCGAGCGCCACGTGCGCCATCTGCTCGAACACGTCGCCGACCCCGCGCGCCAGTTCCACCGTGTCATACGGCGCGTGGACCTGCGCGGCATAGTGGAAGCCGCCCACCGCGTCCATGGCCGGCTCGTCTTCGTAGATCAAATTGGCGTTGGGCACATCGAAGCCGTTCAACACCGAGTTGTCGGAATAGATATAGAACACATCTCGCGGCGCCACCGCGATCCCGAGCGCGCCGGCAGACGTGCTCAGGTAGCTCGTCCACCGTGTATCGTTGTTACCCAGGCGGCCATACGACCAGGTAACAAGTGTAATCTCCGCGTCGAGACCGTCCAGCGGGTAGGTCAGGCAGTCGATCTCCAGCATGGCAAGCGCCCGGTCCAGCAAATCCTGGTGCGTGGCGGCGAAGTGCGCCGAACCGTACAGCCCCAGTTCTTCGCTGCCGAACCACGCAAGATACAGGTCAACCGGCGGCTGTACCTGCGCCTCATCCAATACCCGCGCCACCTCCAGCAGCACGGCGGAGCCGCTGGCGTCGTCCATCGCGCCGGGCGCGTTGGGGCTGTCGATGTGCGCGCCCAGGATCACCGCGCGCGCCGAATCGACGCCGGGGATGCGCGCGACCAGGTTCCCCGACTCGCCGGGCGAGAACACATCCGCGTCCCAGGTGAGCCGCGCCGACTCGATCTTCGCCAGGTCATCCCAGCCGGCAACGCCGAACGGCGCCAGGTCTTCCAGGCGCACGTAGAGCGTGGGCGGCGTGTTAGCCGACTCGACATGGTTCAACGCGCTGACATCGCCGATAAACGCGCCGTGGCTCTCGCCCGGCGCGTTCGAGAACTGCGTCACGACCACCAGGCCCGCCGGCCCGTTGTCGATCAACCTCCAGGCGTTCCTGACCGCCGTATCCATCCCGAACAGCACCCGGTCGATGGTGGCATAATCCAGGAAGACCACTTTACCTTGCACGTCTGCCGGGCGCAGCGCGTCGATCTCGCCCACCGAACGCACGACCACGACCGGCCCTTCGACGACCGCCGGGTCGGAATCCGAGTCGTTCAGCGCGCCGTCCGAATCGAAGCGGAGCGCCTGCCCGATCTCGTCGCGCGGGCCGCGCAGACCGTCGGCGGGCACCTCGACGCTCGCGCCATCTAGGGTCAGATCAAGCCGCGTCTCCCACAGTTCGGTCGCCAGGAAGACGTTAAAGGTCTGGCGCTCCAGCGCCAAACCCAATTCTTGCAGGTAGCCGTACCCGCCGAGCGTCCCGGCGACGTAATCCAGCCCCGCCGCTTCGCCCACCGTCGCGGAGTTGCGCCAGCCGGAATACGGCTCGATGGCCGTAAGGTCTTCGAGAAATGCAAACAGGCTCTCTTGTGAGATGAGGTCAAAAGGGCCGCCGGGTGCGTCCTCGACGGCGAAAGTGGGCGCCATCCCGCCCATCAGCACAATGACAACGAACACAACCCAGACCGGTCGTCGCTTGGTTTGCATCGCCATTCCCTTTCCTGGTGCTTCGCTGGGGGGATGCTATCTCAAGCAGGGCAGTTCGTCAATTTGGGGCGACTTCGGGTGTGTCGCCAAATGTAGGGGCGGGTTTGCAAACCCGCCCATATGCATCAACTTAAGCGCTTTTTTCCTGGTTCTGACATTTTTTGTGGAATCAAAGCAAAGAGGCAATATTGACCAAGTGCCAATACAAAAAAGCAGGTCAACATGCCTCA
>JAFGMM010000049.1 GCA_016927535.1 Anaerolineae bacterium | reverse complement strand
GATAAGAGGGGGTGAGGTATTTTCATCCTCTTGTGGTGTCGCGCAGCGACATGGTTAGCTCCACGGAAGTTTAAAGCAAGGCCCTCCGTGGAGCTAGGCCTTACACAATAACCGTCTCGATGCCGGTTTCTTGCTCGACCGCCGCCGCCAGGGCCTCCAGGAAATCGAGCCGGGTAAAACCGCCCTCGGCAGGACGCCCCAGCGCAATCATCGAAGCGCCGGCTTCTTTTGCCGCCTCGACCAGCGCCAGGCGAAACTCGCCGCGTTTGACCACCGTGCCGGCCGTGACGCCCTGCTTCTCGGCGCGCTCTTTTGCCATCAGCAGCAGAAATTCGCCCATGTGCTCCATCTCGGTCTCGACGGCTTCGGCGTGGGTCATCAGGTTGCCCATGAAGGTCACATCGGTGACGTAGAGAAACACCACGCCTGCCCCGCGCTCCTTGGCCGTCGCAATCACGTGTTCTTGCGTGCGGATGCTTGCCTCGCCGCCGCGCGTCGCACATAAAATCGTCGCCATCGTAACACTCCTCAACTGCCCAATACCGCGAAGCGCAATAATAACCAAACGGCTCCCATTGCCAGCGTTAGCAAGGTTACGGGGACGCCGACCTTCAAAAACCGCACAAACGAAATCGGATAACCGGCGCGGGCGGCAATGCCGGCAGTCATCAAATTGGTCTCGCCGCCGATCAAAAGCCCATTGCCGCCCATCGCCGCGCCCACCGAAAGCGCATAGTAAAGCGCCCGGCTCTCCGCCGCGCCGGGGACGCCGGCGCTCAGGAACTTGACGACCGGCAGCATCGCCGCCGCCAACGGGACATTGGCGATGGCAAAGGACAGCACACCGACGCCGAACACCAGGATCACTACGCCCAGCGCCAAGCTGTCGCCGACCACGCTCCCCATCGCGTCGGCGACGACGGTCAGCAGGCCGACCTCTTGAATCGCGCCGACCAGCATAAACAGCGCCATAAAGAAAACCAGCGTCGTCCAGTCCACGACCCGCAGCATCTTGTCGATATCCGGCTCGACCAGCAGCAGCAGCGCCGTCGCGCCCACCAGCGCCGTCACCGCCGGCACCATGTGCAGGCTCTCACCGACGGCGAAGAAGACCAGCATCGCGCCGAAGACCCCCAGCGAAAAGTGCAGCGTGCGCGGGTCGGTGATGGCAGCGTTTTGTTTCAGTTTATCATAAAGCACCGGGGAAATGCCCCCGTCGCCTTTACGAAGCTCGGTGCGGTAGTGCACCAGCAGATAGACGGTCATCACCACCGAAGCCAGCACGACGCCAAACGTCTGGTTGATGAGAAAATCATTGAACCCGATGCCGGCATACGCGCCGATGAGAATATTGGTGGGCGTGCCGATGAGCGTGCTGATGCCGCTGACGTTCGACGCCACGATTTCCGGGATGAGCAGCGCCAGCGGGTCGATGCCCAGCGCCAGCGCGATCTGGAGGCTGATCGGCGCCATCAGGAGCATCGTCGTCACGTTGTCGAGCAGCGCGGAGGCGATAGACGTGATGATAATCAAGACGATAATCAGCAGCGAGATGCGCCCGGCGCTGACCCGGTACGCCTGGAAAGCCAGCCATTGAAAGACCCCGGTGCCCTCGATGATGCCGACGACGATCATCATCCCCATCACCAGAAAGATCACCTCCCAGTTGATGTAGGTCAGGGCGCGCTCGAAGTTGAAGATATACATATCCTCGATGAAGGCCCCGCCGACGAACGACGCGACGAATACAATGGCGATGCCCAACAGCGCCGCCAGCGCATTCTTGAGCTTTTCCAGCGCGATCAACACCAGCACCAGCAGGAAGGTCAGCCCGGCCACCCAGAAGCCCAGGCTGACGCGGCTGTCTAATTCGATCTTACCCAGGGTCAAAGAGCCGTTCGTGAGCAAATCTTGCATAGCCTTTGCACTCAGTTCGTGCTCATACGACTCAAAGTGTGCGCGCCTGACTTCGATGCGCACCGTGGTCTGCGGCGCTTCTTCCAGGCTGACCACCCACGAGCCGTCCTCCTGGCTCTCGGCATGCCCGGCAGGCGCTTCGGCGCCGTCAACGAAGGCCGTGATCTCGGCGGCCGGCACCGGCTCGCGGTGCGAATCGACCACGAAGCCGGAGACCTGAAGTTTTTCGGGTTCGCCGCCCTCCTGCCCGGTGGCGGCGGGCGCATGGGCAAGCACCAGCGCCAGCGCGCAGCCGAGCAAAAAAAGCGCATACACATAGAGAAACACACGTCGTCGCACGGGAATTACCACCTTTCGTTTTCAGACGAACACAGATCGCATCAAGGTTGATTCCTGGCATAAACCCATTCCAGGAAGACAAACGCTCCCAGCGCCAACACCGCCGCGCCACCGCCGATAATCCAGCCCAACGACGGCGCGCGGCTCACCGCCACGCCCGCCGCGCCCAGGCCCACACACACCGCGTACAGAATCGCCAGCACGACGCGCTGGCTCAGGCCCATACGCAAGAACCGGTGCGAGGTATGGTCCCGGCTGCTGCCGACAAAAGGCGAACGCCCCTCGCGCAGGCGCGTGAACGTGACCAGCGCCATATCAAAGAGCGGCAGCCCCAGCACCAGGACCGGGATCATCCAGGTCACATTGAGCGGCTGTCCGTCGAAGCGCAGTTTGATCCCCAGCACCGCCAGCGTGAAACCCAGCACCATACTGCCCATATCGCCCATAAAAGTATTGGCAGGGTTGAAGTTATACACGAGAAACCCCACCGACGCCCCGCACAGCGCCGCCGCCAGGCTCCCCACCAAGTCTTGCCCCTCCATCACGGCGAGCAGCAAGAAGAAGCCGGAGGCAATCGCCGAGACGCCCGCCGCCAACCCGTCCATATTGTCCTGGTAGTTGATGGCGTTGGTCACGCCCAGAATCCAGGCCACGGTGAGGCCCCAGTCGAGCAGCGGCACGTTGAACAGACGCACCTGCACCCCTGCCAGCACCAGCACCACACTCGCCACAACCTGCCCGGCGAACTTGGCGCGCGGCGATAGCTCCTTCCGGTCGTCCCAGAGGCCCAGGAGAGTCATCATCGTCGCGCCGGCCAGAATCGCGCCCAACTCCATGAAGTGCGCCGGCAGGCCAAAGACCAGCAGCGCCAGCACCAGCGCCCCGTAAATCGCCAACCCGCCCATGAGCGGGGTCGCCTTACGATGAAGGCGCTGCTCGCGCGGCTGGGCCACCAACCCGGTCCGCAGCGCCACGAAGCGCGAAAGCGGCGTCAGGGCCAGGGCGCACACAAAGCCGACAATCAGAACCGGTAGATGTCTCGTCATGGATATAGATTACCCTGTCTATGGATTGTCATGGGAAGAGATTTTAACCACGAATAGCACGGATAATCACGAATAGGGACGCAAAAACATGCTTTTTCTTTATTCGTGCGCATTTGTGTCTATTCGTGGTTTAAATCTCAAACCCACAGACGGGGCAGATTATGCAGGGCCAACATTATTCGGGTTTGCGCGCATAAACGGTTATCAAGTCGCCCGTGTTGATCTTGATGGCGCGCTCGCCCAACCCCAACGCCTCGATCAACTTCTGGCCCACGGCTGCCAGCGGCGGGCTGAAAGCGGCGATGCGCGTGATTAAGTAATCTAAGCGTATAAAGCGGCCCTCGGCAAAAATATGTTTCACCTCAAACCCCGCCGCCTCCAGCAGAGCTGCCAGCGTGCGGCGGCTGAAGTAGTGCATGTGCATCTCCATCAGCCAGGGCCAACGCTTGCCCATCAGCCGCGCCAGGAGCGCCTCGCAGTCCATCGTGTGCACGACCAGCCAGCCGCCCGGCTTGAGCACCTGCGCGCAGTCGCGCGCCTCGTGCAGCGGGTCGATGTAGTGCTCGATCACATCCCAGAGCGTAACCACGTCGAGCGACTCCGGCGCCGGCGGGTTGGTCTGGAGCGTCCCTTGCCGCACATCCAGGCCGCCGCGCCGCGCCGTCGCCACAGCCCAGCGTCCCGGTTCCAGGCCGTAGGCGTCCCAGCCGCGCGCGTTCGCCGCCCGGACGCACCCGCCCACGTGAGCTCCAATATCGAGCAGCTTACGCCCGGCCGGCGGTCCGGTGAAGCGCTCCAGGTGCCGCAGGCGCATGCCAAAGGTCAGCAAGCGTCCCGGAAGCTGTTCCAGGTAAGTCGGGTCTTCCACATCCTCGTAGCGCGCGAGGATTTCCGCCTCGGTGAAGCGGGGGTTGGTGTAACGCAGCCCGCACTGCTGGCACTGAACCACCGGCAGGTGGTGGCCGTAGCCCGGATAGGTGCACTGGAAAGGCTCCCAGTCGCCTTTCTGAACCTCGTGCAGTGTGCCGGGAAAAATTAGCTGTGCGTCGTCGGCGCCGCAAAGGTTGCAACGCACATGCTCCAGCTTGAGCAAACTATCCATCTCAAAAGGGCGCGCGCCGTCTTCGGGCCGAGCATAGGTCTTGGACGGGGAATTGCGCATCGAGGTCTCCTTGATATGAAACCGGCGGTTGTATCCAGATAAAACAACCCATCCTAACAAACTTTCGCAACATTTCGCAAGTATTATTTGCGGTAGCACCGCAAAATCGCGTGGTCACCGGCTTGCGTAGGGGCGGGTTTGAAACCCGCCCATGCACATCAACTTAAGCGCTTTTTTCCCCCTCTCCCCCGACCCCTCTCCCACAAGGGGCGAGGGGAGTCAGATGCGCGCTAACCCAAAATGCCACAAAAAGCAGCAACTCCATGCGCCGGTAAGCCCCTCGCCCCTCG
>JAFGMM010000001.1 GCA_016927535.1 Anaerolineae bacterium | reverse complement strand
TGTACGGGTCCATTCCCGGAAACGGCGACGGCATAGGCTGACTCCTATAACTGGAGCTTTAGTAATTGCTTTACCCAGGCGGCCTCGTCGCCGGTGAGCGGGCCGGGCGGCGGCTGCGTGTAGTCGATGCGGCGGTCATAGCGCGCCTGGTCGTAGACGTCGGATATTGCTTTTGCCATATCGAGCGGCATGTCGGGATCGCCTCTCAGCAGGGGAACCGGCACGACGGGCAGCGGGTCGGCGAGCTGCACCGGCCAGACTTCACAGACCGGGCGGCGATAGGCGCGGCTCAGGACGATGAAATACGGCGCCGGCGGCAAAGCGCTTTCCATCGGGACGCGCTCGCCTTTGCGGAGCAGGTCGATTTCTAAGAGGTGAACCGGTGTGTCCAGCAGCATTTCCCGTTTCTCGACATACTCACCGTGCGCGCTGTTGCCCTTGCGCTTGTTGATCGGCGACAAGATCTCGATCACGGCGACCAAGCGGTCTTCTGGCCGTCTGAGCACGCGCACCGCCGTAACTTTCATCTCCTCTTTGAGAAGCGTCCGCGTTTCGAGCGGCGCGGCGGCGATAGATGCGCCTCCCGGTATGACTGGAATCCGGGGGCTTTCGATGACGGCTACGTCTGGACGGAAGGCCGGCGGGTCTTCCAGGCCCATGACTCCGATTTCGATCCGGGCTTCCAGGTCGGCGTAATATTCATCCGGCAAGACCGCGTTAAGCTGCTTGAGGATTTCGGCGGCGAGCAAGCTGTGGAAGCCCGGCCAGAGGGCGGGCTGTTCGATGTACGGGTCCATTCCCGGAAACGGCGACAGCATCACATCCTCTCTAACAACCTTCCCCTAGTGGTATTGTAGCACAGCTTATTCTTACTCCACCGTCACGTTGACGTGGTTGCTCTCATACGAGTTGCCCGCCGCGTCATACGCCACCGCCCAAAACTGGTGCGGGCCGGCATTTTCGATGGTCCAGCGCGCGCTGAACGGCGGCACGGTCGAGGTGGCGATGTGCACGCCGTCCATGAAAATCTCCACCCGGTCCATCGAAACGTTGTCTTTGGCGCGCGGCTGCAAAGTGATGAACTCGTCTTGGAGGGTGTAGACCTGGCCGTCTTCGGGATAGGTGAGCGAGACGCTGGGCGCTTGATTGTCTACGGTTACCGGCACCACGAAGTCGATCACGGTGTTGTTGCCGCGAACCACGGTCAGCCGCAGGCTGTACAGGCCGTCGAGGGCGCTGGTGTTCCACTGGCCCAGCGGCTCGTTGTTGCGGGTGCGCGCCTGGTTCGAGCCGATCTGGAACCACTCGGTCGGGCTGATGCCCTCGCCGTAGGCAAGGCGGTAGAACGAGAACCCGCTCGCGCGCGCGTTGCCGACGATATCCACGACGCCGCTCACGTAGGCGAAGGGACTGGGGTCGATGATGGTCACGTCGCCGTAAAGGTCGGCGGTGGTGGGGATGTTGGTCACATCGTACTCGGTGGGCGGCTGCACGATGGTCATCTCGCGCACCCAGTCGGCGGCTTCGGGCGGGAAGATAGGATAAATACGCTCCTCAATCTTTGCCGGGTCGGTGTATACGGTGGCGAGCAGGCCGTTATCGCGGTTGATGAGATACGGGCGATACATGGTGTCGGTCTGGGTGGGTTCGGTGCCGGCGATGAAAATCTCTTTGTGGGTCGGGCAGTACCCGGTCGGCAGCAGGCCCGATATCTCGCACACGTCGATCTCGCGGATGCCAGGCGGGCGCACCCAGGTTTCCACGGGTAGATCCAGGTGCGCGTGCGCATATTCCATCACAGCGTGCCAGATCGGCCCCGCACCCCACAGCCCGGAAGTATCGACCATCGGCGTCGAGTCGGTGTTGCCGACCCACACTCCCACCGCAAGCTGCGGCGTGTAGCCCACCGTCCAACTGTCGATGAAGTCGTTGGTGGTGCCGGTCTTGGCGGCGGCCGGCCGTGACAGTTCGAGCGGGTTGCCGACGCCCATCTGCGGCCAGCGCGCTTCGGTGTCTGAGAGGATGTCGTTAATCAAATAGGCCAGCGGCTCGGCAAGCACCACGTGAGTTTGGTACGTGCCCTGCTCCTGGCCGTACTGCCACAGCACGACCGGCAGCGGCTCGCCCGTGTCGATCTCGACGCGCTTGAGCGAAACCGGGTTGAGGGTGCGGTAGCCGGCGCGCCGGTCGCGGTCCGGGACCGGCGTACCGTGCATGACGCCGCTGCCGGCAAAGACCGAGTAGGCGTAGGTCAGGTCTACCAGGTTGACCTCGCCGCCGCCCAGCGTGAGCGACAGGCCGTAGTGATTCAAGTCCTGGTTCAGCGAATCGATGCCCATACGGTGCGCGGTCTTGATGACTTCATCGACGCCGACCCAGCGCATGACCTGCACCGCCGGTATGTTGTACGAATTTGCCAGCGCGGTACGGATGCTCACCGGGCCGTGGAAGGCGCGGTCGTAGTTCTCCGGCACGTAGTCGGGCAGCGTGCCGCCCTGCGGGAAGCCCATCCGCACGTCGAGCGTCATCGTGGCAGGCGTGTAGCCCTGCGCGAAGGCGGTCACGTAAGTGAACGGCTTGAACGCCGAGCCGGGCTGCCGCATGCCCAGCGTCGCGTTAAATGCGCCGTCGATGGCCTCGTTGTTGTAATCCAGGCTGCCCAGCATCGCCAGTATCTCGCCGGTCTTCACGTCGATGACCACCACGGCGGCGTTAGAAACTTTATGGTCCCAGCCCTGATGGTCTTCGGGCAGCGCCGGCAGGTACTCGGCGGCGTAGCAAGGACTGCCGTCGCTCGCCTGAATGACGGTATCGGGCGGCGCGCCGGAGAGCCGTACAATGTGGGTGCGTGCCGCGCATTCGACCTGGTATTGCAGGTCGAGGTCGATGGTGGTATAGATGCGCAGCCCGCCCCGGTTGACCAGGCCCGCGCCGTCTAGCCCAAGATTATCCAGGATGCGCTCGGCCTCGTACTGCGAATAGATCGTAAAGTGCGGCGTGAGGATGTCGTAGCGCTGCCAGAGCGGATGCGCGACGATGGGTTCGGCGGCGGCTTCGCTGGCTTCGCGCTGGCTGATATAGCCTTCCTCGACCATTTTATTTAGGACGATCAACTGGCGCTGTTTTGCCAGGTCAGGATTATCGATCGGGTTCATCGCCGGGAACTGCGGGATGGCGGCGAGCACGGCGGCCTCGGCGAGCGTGAGGTCGCTGGCGTGTTTGCTGAAGTAAAGCTGCGCGGCGGCCTCGATGCCGTAAGCGAGATTGGCGTAAGAGTTGGTGTTGAGGTACCACTCCAAGACCTGCGGTTTGCTGTAGGTGCGCGAGATTTCGGTCGCCAGGATGACCTCGCGCACTTTGCGCTCGACGCTGATTTCGAGCGCATACTCCGGCTCGAAGAGCACGTTTTTGACCAACTGCTGGGTGATGGTGCTGGCGCCCTGGATATATCCGCCGGTGAGGTCGTTCCACAGTGCGCGTCCCAGGCCCCACAGGTCAAAGCCGGGGTTTTCGTAGAAGGTCGAGTCTTCGATGGCGATGGTGGCCCACTCCAGATAATCGGAGATTTCGGCCAGGGTGACCCACTGCCGGTCGCCGCCGCGCGGGTCGATGACATCTTGCAGAACGGTCGCGCCGGCGCTGTCAAAGATGCGCGTGGTCTTGAAGTTCTCCTGGACGGCGACAATGTCTTGCGGGTCTGGCAAATCCTGGGCGATGTAAGCGTAAAGCAGCACCAGCGCGCCGGTTCCGATAATGCTGCCCAGCACCGCGACGCCCAGGCACCCGGCGAAGAACATCCCGGCGGTGCGCGTCCAGCGGTGCGCTCCCCCGGTGTGCTGCTGCCGACGTTGGATGCGCCGGCGCACGATAGAGTCCGGTGTTGGCATATGGACATCACCTCAGCGCTCATGGCGACTGTTTTCGTTTACCGCGTTCATTTTGGGGGTCTGTTGCCATCATAGCACAAGTCGGGACGTGCGCCAAACGAGGGTCGAGGGTGAGAAAATTTTCACCGCAGAGACACAGGGGGCGCAGAGAAGCGAAGAGAAAGAGAAATGGAGAAGCGCGTATAGAAAAAATGCCGCTGACCTAGAAATCGAAAGGGGAATTGAGCAAGCGCACAATCCCCCGATCATGTATACAAAGATTTTCCTGGCGCGGCGGGCGGTTTATTCGGCGGCGTCGTAGCCGGGGCCTTCCTCGAAGAATTTGTAATTGTACGGCTTGTCCTCGGTCAGGTCGATCACCTCGCCGCCTTTAGCAGCGTAGCGTTCGCCGCTGTGTGGTTGGACTTCCTGGCCGGCGCTGAGTTCGTAGGCGTCAGGGACTTCTTCTTCGGGGAAGATGGCATCATAGGGGCATTCGGGGACGCAGGCGCCGCAGTCAATGCAGGTTTCGGGATCAATATAAAACCAGGGCCACTCCGACTCCGGCTGCCCCCCGACAATACAATCGACCGGGCACACCTCGACACATGCGCTGTCGCGCAGACAGAGGCTCGTAATGATATGGGTCATTGCGTAAAACTCCTTATGACTCGCAGTTTTGGAGATAGGCGTCTGTGACTTCACGAAAATTGTACTGGAAAGCCACGAATCTGCAAGGCGCAGATTACCATATTATTTTGCTGGTTATACTGCTTTCGCCGGGTAAATAGGTGTACTATTCGCCGATGGCATAGCCGACGCCGCGTATAGTGCGGATCACGTCGGCGCGCCCGGTGGCCGATTTGATTTTTTGGCGGATGTGGTAGATGTGGAAGCGCGCCGTGTTGCGCGCCTCCCACGACTCGCTCTCGTAGCCTTGAACCTCGCGCGTTAGCTCTTGGGGCGAGACGACGCGCGGCGCCTGGGTGACCAGGTAGGCCAGCAGGTCAAACTCGGTGGGGCTGAAGTCTACGATTTCACCGTCGAGTGTGACGGTATGCCGGATGAAGTCGATCACCAGGTCGCCCCAGCGCAGGATGTTAGATGACTTCTCGACGGCAGGCGCCGGGTCAGGCGGGTGTGTGGCGACAGGGGGCGGCGGGGTGTTGAGTTGCGATACCGCTTGGGTGCCTTGGGGTGGGGTGGCATCGATTTTCTTCGGCGGCGAGGCTGCTGCCGCGGCCTCCTCCGAGCTTGACGCCAGCGCGGTGCGCACACTTTTGCGGAGTTCGTCGATTTTGCACGGCTTGAATAGATAGTCATGTGCGCCATGGCGCAGCGCTACGACGGCGGTCTCCAGCGAGGCATAGGCCGTAAGCACGATGGCGGCGGTCTGGGGCGCTTGTTGGCGCAGTTGCGTCAGCACTTCCATGCCGCCAATGCCGTTTAACTTCAGGTCGATCAGGGCAAGATCGAAATGTTCTTCTGAAATGCGCGCCAGCGCAGCCTCGCCGCTTTCGACAGTAACAACCTCATATCCCTCGCGCGTAAGAGTTTCCTTGAGAAAAAAGCGTACAGCTGCTTCGTCGTCTACAACCAGGATTTTGCCTTCTGACGTCATTTCCCACAATCCCCTAGCTTACATATTAGCCCTGCCACAAAGCTATTCAACCAAAAAACGACCGTTTTTGTCAAATGGTTACCGGATCGCCTGGGTTTTCAGCGCCTCATTTGGTGAAATCGGGTATCTTTTTATACTATAACTTAACCCGATTATATCGTGGACTGATATAATATGCGATGAACCCCTATCACCAAAGTATGACAATTTTTACGGTTGCTTCACAGGCAACAGGATCGTAAATGTCGTCCCCCTTCCCACTTGGCTTGCAACCATAATCTGGCCGTTGTGCGATTCGATGATGCCATAACTGATGGCAAGGCCTAAACCCGATCCATGAGGTTTAGTCGTAAAGAACGGCTCAAAAAGGTGCGAAAGTACTTCGATAGACATTCCGGTGCCGGTATCGCTGAACGTGACATGGACTGCCGGCTGCTTGGAGACGGTCTGGAGTTTTTGCTTATCGCGTATCTTAATCTGATCGATTGAGGTGCCGATATGCAGGATGCCTCCATTGGGCATGGCGTCGATGGCGTTCAAAATCATGTTCAAAAACACCTGTTTAAGGTGGTCGGGGTTCGCTTCGATCTTTGGCGGGTTATCGGCCCATCCGCATTCCACGGTCACGTTGCTGTGCTGCAACTGTTTGCTGGTCAGGGTCAACACGCTACCCAGCACGGCGTGAACATCGGTGGGCTGCATACCGCCTTGCGAGGGGCGATAGAAGTCGCGGGTACGGCGTACAATTTCAGAAATGCGATCCACCTCTTCCTCCACGACGTCCAGGTATTCGCGTATTTTGTCGGCGCGCTGAAGGCTGTTGAATTCTTCTTTCGTCAAGCTCAGGCATCCTTGCACCGCCTGTAGGGGATTGTTGATCTCGTGCGAGATGGACGCCACGAGCCGGCCCAGGGCAGCAATTTTTTCGCTGTGAATCAATTGCACCTGTACCTGTTCCCGTTCGCGCAGCACCATCTTCAGTTCTTCGTAGAGACGGGCGTTTTCCAGCGCGACGGCCAGGATCGAGGCGATGGCGCGCAGGGTTTGCAGCTTATCGACGGTATAGCTGCCCGGCTCGTTGCTCACCAGCTCGATGACGCCGATGACGTTTGTCGGGGTCAGCAGCGGCACTGCCATCATGGTGCATTCTTGTCCTTCGATGTACTGATCGACCTGGTGCGACCAGCGCGCGTCGTGTTGCACATCTTCGATCAGCGCCGGCTGGCGGTGCTTGAGCACCCACCCGGCGATGCCTTCGCTGGGCGGCAGGCGCACCGGGATCTCGATTAATTTGCTCCCGACCAGGGTTTGGACGAAGCGAATCTCGCGCGTGCGGGGGTCGGGTTGGATCAGCGAGAGGTTGTCGGCGTGGAAGACGGCCTGGATGTAGACCAGCGCGTCACGTAGCACTTTAGAATAATCCAGAGTGCTTGCCAGGGCGAAGCCGATTTCGTTCACCAGCGCCAGTTCCTCCACGCGCGTCTGCGAGACTTTGTAGAGGTAGGCATTCTGGACGGCCTGCCCGGCGCGGTTGGCAAGGGTTTGCGCCAGCGCCCGGTCGCCCTCGGTGAAGGGTTGGTCTGCCGGACGACCGCCCAGCGCCAGCACAATCGCCAATTGGTCTTTCTGCCAGATGGGCACAAGCAGGACTTCGCTTCCCCACTCTGCGGTGACTTCGGCGTAGTCCATAAACTCGTCAAGCGCATCTTCGTGGACCGAGACGGCCTCGCGGTCCGCTCCCAAGCACTGTCTTAAAAAGGCCTCGATCTTCAAAGCGATTTTGCCCGTGATGTTGTGTTCTTGCCAGCCATGCTGGGCGCGGAAGATGCGGACGGAATGGGTGCTCGACGCCTCCAGGGGCAGCGCGAGTGAGAACATCGCCCCGATGGTGGCCTTCAGCGCGATGGTCGTCTGTTCCAGTACCACTTCGATTACCCGGTCCGAGTCTAACGTAGCGCCGAGGGTCTGGTCTAGGTTGTTGAGGAATTGGAGATGGTTTGCCTGCCCGGCCTCCCGGTAGAGCTGCCGGTTGTGCAGCGCGATGCCTACTTGCCGGCCGATTGTCAGCATGAGTGTGTGGTCTGCTTCGGTGTATTCGTAGGGTTCGCGCCAGGCAATGACCAAAATACCCTGCACTTGGTCGCCGGCGGTCAATGGGACGCCCATGTGACTGTGCAGTTTGAGACCGGACAGAATCGCGGTCTCTAGAAGAGGGCATTGGTCGAAAGGCTGGGGGGTCGGCTCCGGATTCGGCTCGTCGAGCAGGCCGACGCAGAGCGGGCAGTCTTGCAAAACGGCGGCGGTCTCGGCGCTGAGAGCGGCCTCGGAGATATTGCGCCAGGCGGCGATTCGCGGCGCATCGTCGGGGATTACAATCCAGCCGGCGGCGGCATTTAGCAGCGGTAGGACGACGTCCAAGATGGTCTCAAGGAGAATTTTGGAGTCGAGAAGCGAGTCGGTGAGGACAGAAGTGATCGCATACAGCGCGGTCTGTTCTTCGGCATAGCGGCGCAGCGCGCGTTCGGTCTGCTTGCGCCCGGTGATATCGTGCATGATGCCGAAGTAGTAAAGAGTGTCGCCGTCCGAGCCGCTGACAGTATCGGCGCGCTTCCACAGCGGAAAACGGCGGCCTTGAGCGTCCACCGCCTCGATCTCGCCCTCCCAGCCCGCGCCGCGCGCCAGCCCAGGAAGGATAACGTCTTCAAGTACGGCAATTGATTCGGGCGCGCAATAGTCACGGCAGTTCAGCTTTAGCGCTTCTGCGCGCGGGCGTCCAAAGAGGCGCTCGTGGGCCGGGTTGACGTAGACTAACCGGCCATCGGTGTCCGTAACGGCAATGGCTTCGTGCGAAGTTTCGATGATGGTCCTGAACGAGTGCAAGATGTCTTCGACCGGCCGGCCGGCGTCCTCGCCTTCGGGCCGGGTTGAGGGGTCTTCGAGATACGGCGTGATGTCCTGGATGATGTGAACCTGGTGTTCGTCGATGGGGAGCACCTTCCGGCAGATGAATCGGAGCGCGCCGTCTTTGCGTTGAAGCTCAAATAAATCGGGCTGGACGCCCGACCCGTTTGACAAAAGCGCTAGTTTCTTTGCTAACTCGTCGGCGTTGGACGCTTTCCAGGGGATAAGCAGTTCGCTTAGCGGCGTTTGCAGGAGTTCGATTTCGTCATAGCCGGTCAACCGGCAGGTTGCAGGGTTGACCGCTACGCAACGCCCGGCATGGTCGGCGATGATCACCGCATCGTTGAGATGGTCGATAATTTTTCTTGCAAGCCGGTCCAGGTTCATGCCCAGCCACCTTTATCATCCGTTTCTTGCAATTTGAGCCATCGTGGATAGACCATTTCTTCGGTGAACCTATAGTATATAGACGCCTCTATATCCCTTACAATCCCACTTTGGTACTTCAAACTCTACTCGCCAATACTTTAAATGTCCAGCTTTTTTTGCCACGACCCACACAGTTTCTACAAAGTTTCTACATAACACAAATTACAAACGCCCTATTTTTGTATTAGCATTGGGATTGTAATCGGAGCGCATGTAAAAGCGCCCCAAGTTCGCCAAAACGATTTTAAACACAACTTCCGGGGCGAACTTTAAAAATGACAACGAACTTTTTGGGACGAGTAAAACGACTTCAATAACAAGAAACCGTTATCATCCTGTAAGAAATAGAGGGATTATGATGAACAGACAACAAATTCTAACGCGCGGAACGGTGCGACAGAGTAACAGCCGAAATCAGCAACTTTATTGGATTGGCAAGCGCGTTATGGATATCGTCTTGGCGAGCATTGCACTGGTCCTGGTGGCCCCCTTGATGCTGCTCACGGCGGTTCTTATCAAGCTGGACTCCAAAGGTCCGGTTTTCTTTATCCAGGAACGAGTTGGGGCGCGCCGCCGGGTTGGTGAAGATGGTCAGGTCACTTGGGAAATTCGAATCTTCCGCTTCTACAAGTTCCGCTCGATGACCCAGAACGCCGACGAAAGTGCCCACGAGAAGTTCATCAAATCGTTCGTTTCTGGCTCGAGCAGCACGGACGACACCGGCAAAATCATCTTCAAGATGGCTAACGACTCGCGCGTTACCCGCCTTGGCCGGATCATCCGCAAGGCCAGCATCGACGAACTGCCCCAGTTGTTCAACGTCCTGAAAGGCGAGATGAGCCTGGTGGGGCCGCGCCCGGTGCCGACCTACGAATTCGCGCAGTACCAGGGCAAACAGCGCGACCGCATGAACGCTCTGCCCGGCGTCACCGGCCTGAGCCAGGTCAAGGCCCGTGGCCGCGCCCCCTTCGCCGAGCAGATCCGCCTGGACTTGGAATACGTGGAAACCCAGTCGATCCTGTTTGACATCAAGGTTTTGTTCCTCACGGTTCCCGCCGTTTTGTCCGGCAAGGGCGCCAAGTAAAACCTCAAGCTGTAAATCGCATGGCCGGGAAGGCCATGCGATGGCTACCTCACCCCAGAAGGCTCTATGTAACCAACCCGCTCCAACATAGAGACCAAAGGGGTGAGGTCTTTTTTCGACATCCTCTATCGCGGTATAATGACAAGAACTTTATTTAGTCTCAATGAATAGGAGAGTGTAAGTATGACTTTGCCGTTAAAGGTTGCGATTGTTGGTGCAGGGCGGTGGGGTGCTAATTATATTCGGGTCTTTACTGAACTGCCTGGCACACAGGTCGCCGTTGTCTGCGACATGCGCGCCGACCGCCTTGACGAGATCAGGCGGCGCTTTCCCGGAGTCGAAGTTGCGACCGATTTCGGCGAAGCGCTGCGCAAGTATGACGTCGATGCGGCAGTGATCAGCACGCCGGCCCAGGCTCATTATGACGTGACCAGGCTTGCACTCGAAGCCGGCAAGCATGTGCTGGTCGAGAAGCCCATGACTACCCTTGCCGAGGAGAGTGAGGAACTTGTGGTTCTGGCCGAAGACAAGAAGCTAATCTTGATGGTCGGGCACATTTTTCTCTACAATCCTGGGGTTAGAAAAGTTAAATCTTGTATCGAGAGCGGCGGCAATGATGTCTACTATATGTATGCCCGTCGCACCAACTTGGGACCGATCCGCAGCGATGTCAACGCAATTTGGGACCTCGCCCCGCACGACGTTTCGATTTTCAATTATCTACTGGACAGCGTGCCCCAATGGGTCAGCGCGGTGGGCGCGCAGGTCTTGCAGAGCAGTTGCGAAGACATCGGCTTCATTTCGTTGGGCTATCCGAACGGCGTCATCGGCCATATTCATGTTAGTTGGGCCGAGCCGAACAAGGTCCGTGAGGTTGTCGTCGTGGGCGGCGACAAACGCATTGTGTTCAACGACCTGAACCCGCAGGAGCAGGTCCGGGTATTCGAGAAGGGTGTAAAGCCGGTGGGCGAGCCTACCAGCTATGGCGAATACCAATTCTTTGTCCGCGATGGCGACATCATCAGCCCGAAGGTCGAGGCCGGCGAGCCGCTCAAGAGCCAGTGTATGCACTTCGTAGAATGCGTCGCCGAGGGCAAGCAGCCTCTCAGCGACGGCAAAAACGGCTGGGACGTGGTCCGGGTGATGGAAGCCATCGACCGTTCAGTTGCGCAGCACGGCATGCCTGTAGAATTGTCATAACAGTTAGGAGAGTATCAAACATTATGGGTGAGAAATTGCAGGTTCCTTTTGTCGATCTGAAGGCGCAGCGCGCTACCATTAAAGATGAACTCGACGCGGCAATCGAAAATGTTATAGCGAACACCGCCTTTATCCTGGGGCCGGATGTCGCCAAGTTCGAGGAAGCGTTCGCGGCGTTCTGCGGGACGAAGTACGCGGTCGGTTTGGATTCGGGCACTTCGGCGCTGGAGCTGGCGCTCCGCGCGTTCGATATCGGCCCCGGCGACGAGGTTATTACGGCAGCGAATACCTATATTGCGACCGCGCTGGCGATCTCTTATGTCGGCGCGACGCCAGTCTTGGTCGATATTCATCCCGAAACCTATAACATCAACGTCGATTTGATCGAGGACGCCATCACCGAACGGACCAAAGCGATCATGCCGGTGCATCTCTACGGTCAGCCCGCCGACATGGACCCGATCCTGGCTATCGCCGACAAGCACGGCTTGATCGTGATCGAGGATTCGGCCCAGGCGCACGGCGCCCGGTATAAAGGAAAACGCGCCGGGTCAATCGGTCACGCGGCGGGGTTCAGCTTCTACCCGGCCAAGAACCTCGGCGCATACGGCGACGGCGGCGCGGTGACGACCAATGATCCAACGGTCGCCGACAAGCTCCGCATGCTGCGCGATTACGGCCAGACCAAGAAATACCATCACCAGATCCAGGGCTTTAACCGGCGCCTTGACACCCTCCAGGCGGCCATTTTGCGCGTCAAGCTGCAATACCTGGACGAGTGGAACGCAGCGCGGCGCGCCCACGCCCAGCGCTACCACGAACTGCTCGCCGATGTCGAGGCTCATCTGCCGGTGGTGCCGGACTTCGCCGAGCCGGTTTGGCACCTGTACGTGGTGCGGGTCGAGGACCGCGACGGGATGCGCGCACACCTTGCCGAAAACGGCGTCGGCACGGGCATTCATTACCCGATCCCGATTCACTTGCAGCCGGCTTATGCCGAACTCGGCCTCAAAGAGGGCGCTTTCCCGGTCACCGAGGAGTACGCCAAACAGCTTTTGTCGCTGCCGATGTATCCCGAAATTTCGCCAGAACTTATAGAACATGTATACTCTGTTATGAAGGAATTCTAATCAAGTTCTGGTTCGGAAGTTTAGATAGGCGCTCCGGCGAAAGCTGAGCAGATTTGCATGCAAATTCTAGACTACATCAAAGTCTTTTGGAGACGTAAGTGGATCATCATCTTTACGATGCTCGCCGCTGCGGCGGCGGCCTTCGTAGGGACCTCTAAACTCCAACCCATTTACGTCTCCTACGTTACGCTGCGGGTTTACACCTACACGACCGGCACGGCGGACTTCTTAAGCCATGACATCATGTACGCCGAACGCCTGATGCAAACCTACATCGAGATGGTGACCAGTTATCCCATTCTCGATGCGATGATGGAGACCCTCGAACTTGAGGACCTTCCAACCATCGAGGCGACGTACACGCTCAACACCGAGTTTTTGACGATCAAAGTAGAAGCACCTGAGCCGGAGGTCGCGGCAGACGCCGCTGCTTTGCTGGCGGAGCTTTTGATTAAGGAAATTGAAGTCCCGCGCGAGACGGTACAAATCGGGGTGCTCGAAGTGCCGGGACTTTCGAGCGACCCCTTGCAAAGAGATGGCAAAAGCCGCGTCGAGGTGTTCGAGCCGGCCCGTATGCCCGAGTCGGGAGGGGCGCCGAACAAGAGCATGTTCCTGGCAATGGGGACAATCATCGGGCTGGTGGGCGGCGTGATGCTGGCCGCCGTGATCGAAAACCTGGATACCAAGCTCTACTCGACCGACCAGATCGAACGGGCGACGGGGCTGCCGGCGCTCGGCGCCATCCCGGCCGCCCGGAAGGCGCGGCAGGTGCGCGCCGCCTCCGAGGTCTTTGCCTACGCCGAGGCTTTCCGCCGGCTGCGCACCAATCTCTTTGCGGCGCAGCCCGGCAGCCCGGTACGGACGTTGGTCGTCACCAGCGCCGAACCCGAAGAGGGCAAATCGACTGTTGTAGTCAATTTGGGGTTGAGCATCGCGCAGACGGGCAGTAGGGTTATCCTTGTCGATGCCGATATGCGCCGCCCGGTTTTGCATACGCTGCTCGACCTCTCTAATGAAGTGGGATTGAGCAACGTCCTGGCGGATGAAACGCCGCTCGACGAGGCGGTGCAGGCGAGCTGGCTGCCGGGCATGACGGCGCTGACCAGTGGGCCGCTGGACCCGGACGCTGCCGAATGGCTCGGCTCGTCCAAGCTGGCGGCGCTGCTCGACCGGCTGGCGCAGCAGTATGACGCCGTGCTGCTCGATGCCTCGTCGTTGCTCGCTGTGACCGATGCGGCGGTGCTGGCGCAACGGGTTGATGCGGTGCTGCTCGTCGTACAGTGCGCGCGCACACGCCGTCCGGCGGTGCAGGCGGCGATTCAAGAGCTTGCTCAAGTCAACGTCGAGCCGCTCGGCGTTGTAGCGAACCGCGCCAAACTGCCCGGCAGATATCGACAGCGATATTATCAAAAGAAGGGCGCCGGGCTCCGAGAGCGCAGCGCGCCGGTCGCGGCGGATGCAACGGAGAGCGTGCGTGATCCGTTGGCCGAGATCGAGGGCATCGGCGCCGACTGCGAGGCGCTGTTGTATACGGCCGGCATTTCGACCTTTGCCCAGCTTGCCGCTCAGACCCCTGAAGAACTGGCGCAGAAAATCGGAGATGGCGTTACCGGCGAGCAAATTTCGCAGGAACGCTGGATCGAGCAGGCCCAGACGCGCGTACAAGACCATGAAGCGCCCGCGTAGGAAGGCGATATGCTAATCTACCGGCTGCGGCGGTACCTCACCGCGTCAGAGCCTTTGCTACACGTCGTTTTGGCCGGCGGCCTGGGGGTGGCGCTGGGCATTGGCACGGTCTTGCTCACCCCGCAAACGATGCTGATCGGGCTGGCCCTGGTGTTCGGCGGGTATTTGGTTTTGAAGCGCCCCGAGTTGGGCATCCTGGGTATTTTGTTCCTGACCTCAACCATTTACGACGATCACAAACTCCCCACCATTGAGGTAGGGCCGGGTCAGTTGAATCTCACCGACCCGGTTCTTTTTGTGCTGCTGGGCTTGATCGTCTTGCGCGCCTTGATAGAGCGAGATTTTAAGCTGGTGCGCACACCGCTAGACGCGCCGCTGTGGTTCTTCTACGGCGCCGGGCTTGTGTCAACCTTCGTCGCGCTGTTCCTGACGTTCGAAGGCTTCTCGATGGACCGGTTCAGCCTGGCAATCCCTGAGATTCGGATTATTACTTATTATCTTGTCTTTTTCCTGGTCACGAACCTGATCCGCAACGAGAGCCAGTTGATGCTGCTTCTGTTCGGGTTTTACGGCCTGGGAACCTTTGTCGCGGTGGCGATGGTGGCGCAGTTCGTATTAGGCGACGCCGTAGAAATTTTGCCGGGCCGGGTTGAGGAATTATCCACGCAGAACGTGGCGTATGCAGGCGTGACCCGAATCCTGCCGCCCGGCGAATCACTTATCCTGATCGTCTTTCTCGCGTCAACCATCATGCTGATTCTCGAAACTTCGCCCTTGCTGCAACTGATTCTTCTCGTCCCGTCCGGCCTCACCGGGGCGGCGGTGCTGCTCACGTTTAACCGCAGCTTCTGGCTTGCCGTGACGATAGGGCTGGCTTTGTTGGCTTACCTGGTCCGGGGGCGTGACCGGCAAAAACTGCTTATGATGGGAATTGCCGTTGGCTTGGCGGCAATTTTTGTCTTAGTGTTTTTCGTCTTTCCATATCCCGAATCCCAGATGTACAAGCTGATTATGGCCTCGGTCGCCCGGTTCGATACCGTCTTGGGCGACAAAGTGCTCGAAGATCCCAGCTTGCGCTGGCGCGACACCGAATACCTGTACGCTATTCCGCAGATCCTGGCGCATCCGGTGTTGGGTCTGGGCCTGGGCGCGCGGTATCGAGATTACGACTCCCGGCTCGACTGGGAGGGTGGCTTCGATGGGCGCGCCTATATTCACAACGGGCACTTGTGGGTGATGCTGAAGACGGGCTTGCTGGGTTATGCCGGCCTGGCGTGGCTGGGTGTGCTGCTGCTGTATCACGGGTTCAAACACTGGCGGGCGGTGGAAAACCCGCATCTCAAAAGTGTCGTGTTGGGCATTACCTTGACGTATCTGACGATGCTGCCGGCCAACATCGTGAATCCGATGTACTTGCAGTCGTGGTGGACGCCGGCGCTCGGTTTGATGTTCGGGATTCAGGCGTTGATTTTAAAGTGGCATGCAGACGGCAGGCTTAAAGGAGAGTGGAATTTTGGCTAAACGTGGTGGGTCGAAGATCGTCCGGGGCGTTATGTCCATGGGGGCGAGCAATGTCCTGCGGATGGGGTTTGGCTTTTTAACTATCAAAATCGCCACCAACACGATCCCGGAAGCAGATTTTGGGATTTACGGGCTGATTCTAACGGTGGCTTACCTGCTCGAAGTGCTCGGCGACGTGGGGCTGCGCACCTCTGCCGCAAAGTTTATTGCGAGCGCGTCGAGCGACGAAGAACGCGAGCGCATCGTCAGTAATGTCTTTTCGTTTCGGATTCTCACCATCCTGGCGGTAGCGCTCCTGGCGTTCGTCGCCAAGCCGATCTTCTTGTACTTCTTCCCGGACGAACTGCTATCGACGCTCTACGTCTACGTCCCGCTGGTATTCGTCGCGCAGCTTATGGAAGAGACGCTCGCCTATATCATGCAGGGCTTTCGCATTTACTCTAAGATGGCGATTGCCGACATCCTGTCGGGCGGGTTGAACTTTGGGATGGTGTTTTTGTTCCTGATGGTGTTCGATTGGGGAGTCGAGGGCTACCTGCTGGCTTATATCGGCGCGCTGGTGATTGGTTCGGCGATTCGCCTGTGGCTTATCCCGGCGCGTAAGCGGCTGGCGTTTGACCTGGACATCATCAAGCCGATTGCGCGCTTCGGCCTGCCGCTGCAAGGCAATGACATCCTCACCTTCACCTTCCGGCGCATCGGCATCTTGATCCTGGGCGCGGCGGGCGCCGAGGTGGACGCGGCGCAGATCGCTTATTACAACGTGGCGGTCAAAATCCCCGATTACTTCGAGCGCTTCTACAATGCTTTCGACTCGGTGTACTTCCCCGAAATGGCCGAGTTGTTCGGGCAGGGATTGCAGGCGCGCGCCGAGCGGCTGCTTGCGAATTTCCTGCGCATGGGCGGTTTCTTGACTTTGTTCTCGGCGCTGATCCTGACCGTTTTCGGCAGCGAGGCGATCATCGTCCTCTCCTCCGACAGTTACCTGCCGAGCGCGGCGGCGCTCAGCGTGCTGATGCTTTCGGTCAGCATCGCGCTTTCGAGCCGTATGCTCGACAATGCGCTCATCGCCGCCGGCCACCCGGCCTACCTGCTGGTGATTAACGTCGTCACCACGGTCGCAAGCCTGCTGGCAAACGTCATCCTGGTGCCCCTGTTTGGCTTTATGGGCGTCGCCTATGCTCACCTGATCGCCAACCTGGTCTCGAACCCGGTGTCGATCTGGTCGCTGCGCCACGAGAAGATCACCCCCTGGTTGGCCGGCTACCTGAAGTCGGCGCTGGCCTACGCAGTTTGCACCGGGCTGTATTTCGTATTAGGCTGGGAGTCGCTTATCCTAAGAGGCTTGCTGGTGGTTTTGTTCCTGGCGCTTGCGCTGGTGTTCTCGGTGGTCACCCTCGGCGACATCGCAAAGTTTGTAGAGAGCATCAACCTGCGGCCTCGTGAAGAACCCGCGCTGGAAAAATGAACAAGTTCTTGTGGCTTCTCCCGCTCCCGGTCGCCGGCTATTTGGGCTGGCGGCGCGTTTCCCGCACCTTGAACAGCGTGCGCTCGCGGCGCTACCCGAACTTTGTCTACCGCGACGTCGGCGTCGATGAGTTGGGAGTCCCGGTCTTCACTTATCACTCGGTGGCGGGCCGCGCCACGCCCGACTCGGTGACGCCGGCCGAGTTCGAGCGCGATATGCAGTATCTGTCGCGCAACGGTTACCACACGCTCACGGCGGACGAACTGCACGCTTACTTGGTCGGCGGCGACTCGGTGCCGGCGCGGTCGGTGGTCATTACCTTCGACGATGGGCGCGCGACGCTCTGGACCGCCGCCTACCCGATTTTGCAGAAGTACGGTCATAAGGCGGTGTGTTTCCTGGTGCCGGGCGCGATGTCCGGCGCGGGAATGCGCGATCCCAAGACCGCATCGCCGGACGCCGACCTGGGCGACGCGCCGGTCATCACCTGGGACGAGGCGCGCGCGATGCACGCGAGCGGCTTGGTGGACTTCCAATCGCACACGCTGGCGCACGCGCTGGTTTACTACGCGCCGGAGATCGTCGATTTCGTCAACCCGGCCTCCGATTTTGGCTATCTCCATTACGGGATGCCGGTGCTGCGCTGCGGCGGCGAAGACCGCCTGTACACGCGCCCTCCGCTTGGCACGCCGATCTATCACAGCCGGCCGCGTATGGGCGCGGCGCGCCGCTTCTTCGACGACGAAGCGCTCCGGCAGACCTGCGTCGAGTACGTGACGCAGCGCGGCGGGGAGGCGTTCTTCGCGCAGGATGATTGGCGCGCGCAGTTGCTTCGCGTAGTCAATGACCACAAGAAACAGCACGAGGTACGGGAGGTCTTCGAGACCGAAGCCGAACAGGTCGAAGCGATACGCCACAGCCTGACTCACAGCAAGGCCTTAATCGAGGCGAACCTGCCCGGCCACACCGTCCGGCATTTGTGTTTTCCGTGGCACCGCTACAGTATGCGCGCGGCGGCGTTGGCGCAGGAAGCCGGCTATGTCGGCACCTTCATCGACATCAACCCGCAGAAGCCGCAGCCCGATTGGAACGATTCGTACCGGGTGCAGCGCGCGCTGCCCACCAACGTCTACGGCGACGACCCGCACCAGATCACGCGCATCGATGCGCGCGACGGCTTGGTCTTGAGTTTGCCCGGCGATGCGCGCGTGGATTATACACGGCGCATTTTTGCTAAACTGCTGCGCCCTCCTCGCTTCCTGCGAGGTGGATCGTGAACATCCTGACGCTTACCGATCTCTACCCGCCGTTTTACCAGGGCGGCTACGAGCTTGTGTGCCGCGACGTGTGTGAATGGCTGCGCGCGCAGGGGCACACGGTCACGGTGCTGACCTCGACGTTTGGCGCCGGCGCGCCGGTCGTGGAGGGCCATGTTCACCGGCTGCTGCGCTTCGGCGGCACGCAGCCCCAGGGCCGGTTAGGGCGCCGCCTGGCGCAGCTCAAGCAGTTCTTCCAATCGCGGCAGAATTACCGCATCACCCGGCGGCTGGCGCAGGCGGTGCGCCCGGATTTTGCATTCATCTGGAATTTGCAATCGGCTTCGATTCTGCCTATCTTCGCGGTGCAAGATTTGGGTATCCGCAAGGTGTTTCAATTCGGCAGCCATTGGCTCTATGATGTGAAGCAAGAGTATGTCGATGAGCCAAGCCGTTTGCGTCGCCTGTACCGGGCCGGCCTGACCGGCTTCCGGCGCTTCGGCGATATCACGCTGGAGGCCGCCGTTATCGTGAGCGAGTCGCTCAAACAGAGCTATTTGGAAGCCGGCTTTGATATCGGGCAGGTCGAGATTATCCCGAACGCAGTCCGCGACGAATGGCTTACGCCGCGCCCGTCCAATCGCGGCGCGGCAGATGACACGCTGCGGCTGGTGTACGTGGGGCGGCTGGAGGCGATCAAAGGAACCGACGTCGCGCTCAAAGCGATGATGCACCTGGTGAACGAGCGCGGCTGCCGCAATATCCACCTGGACTTGATCGGCAAGGGCGAGCCGGATTATATCGATTCGCTCAAGCAGTTTCTCGCTTTCGAGAATCTGTCTGACTTCGTGGATTTCGTCGATTTCATGCCGCTCGACGAGTTGATGCGGCGCTACGGGCAGTACGACGTGCTGCTGTTTCCCACGCCGAGATGGGAGGGCTTCGGCCTGGTGGCGATTGAGGCGATGTCGCAGGGTGTGCCGGTCGTCGCCAGCGATATCGGCGGCCCCAGGGATGTCGTCGAAGATGGTAAGACCGGGTTTCTCGTCACGCCCGGCGACCCCGTGGCGCTGGCCGGTGCGGTCGAAAAATTCGTCAAAACGCCCGCGCTGGCTGCGCAGATGGGGGCGGCGGCTAGGGAGACGGTGGACCGGAAATACCGGCTGAGTGTGATTTTGGAGCGTTATGAAGCTTTTTTGACGGCGTTCGTGTGAAGGGAAAGCGAATGAAGATACTGGTTATCCCGGAAGAAATGCCTTACCCGGCCATCGCCGGGACGCCGCTGCGGACCTACAACGTACTGTACCGCGTCGCACAGCAGCATGACGTGTGGCTGGTCACGTTCGCCGCCACGACCGAACAGGCAGAGAGCGCGGCGCACTTCAAAGAATTCTGCCGCGAAGTGATCGTCATACACACCGAGACCTCCGAGCAGGGCGTCTTCTCGCAGCCGGTCAAACTGCTGCAATACCTGCTCAGCGGCCGGCCGCCCGATTTGCGCTTATACGAATCCGAGGAGTTGATCGCCGCGATCCGGTCGCTGACTGCGCGGGTCGATTTCGACGTGGCGGAGATTGTCCAATCTTACATGGCGTTCTATCTGGACACGCTCCCGCCGGCCTTGCAGCGCCGGACGATCCTGACTCTGCACGATATCGTCTTTGCCAAGTACGACCGCATTTACCGCGTGGAGCCGAAGCCGGGCCGCAAGATGCGCCAGTGGCTCCACAGCCGCATGATGCGCCGCTGGGAGCCGCGCTACCTGGAGCGCTTCGCGCGCTGCCTGGTCATGTCGAGCGTAGACGGCGACGTGCTGCTGTCGGCTAACCCGCGCATCCGGGTCGATGTGGTGCCTAATGGGGTCGATACGGCGAAGTATAATTTGTTGCCATACGCGGAAGAAGCCCCTAATCTATTATATGTGGGCAATATGGGCTATCGCCCGAACATCGACGCGGTTGTATTCTTCTGCAACGAAGTGCTCCCGCTCGTCCGGCGCGAAGTGCCCGGCGTTAAGTTATGGATCGTAGGCATCAATCCCACACCGGAGGTATACGCGCTCGCCGGCGACGACGTGCACGTCACCGGGCGCGTGGAGGACGTGCAGCCGTACTATGCCATGAGCAAGGTCTGCGTGGTGCCGCTGCGCGCCGGCGGCGGTACGCGGCTCAAAATTCTCGAGTCGATGGCGCTGGGCCGCGCGGTGGTCTCGACCTCGGTGGGCGCCGAGGGCATCGACGCGGTGGACGGCGAGCATATCCTCATCGGCGATACGGCAGAGGCGCTCGCGGCGCATACCGTGCGCCTGCTCACCGACGCCGGTCTGCGCGAAGCGCTCGCGCGCCGGGCGCGTGAGCTGGTCGTGTCGAAGTATGATTGGCAGGCCATCGCGGCGCGGCAGTTGGAGATTTACGAGCAAGTTGTACAGGGTTAGCGGGTTGGAGAGGTTGTGATGAGCCGGAACGACGAACGGGCGAACGAGCCGCATGTGGTATGGGTGCGCGCGACCACGCTCCACGACAAGCTGGACGCGGCGACCTGGCTGGCGACCACGCACGAACTGCGCGACCTGGGGTGGCGGGTGACGTTGGTCGCGGCGGGTGAGGGCGGGCGGCACGAGATTAACGGCGTGGAGGTGCTGTGCATCCCGCAGCCGGACGTGTACCTGGTCCGGCGGCTGGCGTTTCTCTGGAAGGTGTTCCGCCACCTGACGCCGCAGTTATCCGATGTCGATGTGATCCTTTTCCACGAGATGTCGGCGCCGCTGTTCTTGCCGCTGCGCTGGTGGCGCCGTTTGCGCGGCGAGCGCTTCCCGCTGTGGGCGATGGACACGCGCACGGTCGATATGACGCCGCTCGACAAAGAACGTCTGAAGGACAAGGTGCGCCGTTACTTTCATCACTTCGTCAACCAGTGGGCCAACCGCGCCGCCGATGGTCGCCTGGCGATTACGCAGCGCATGGCCGAGGTGCTGCACATTCCAACGGCTAAGCTGTGGGGGGTGTGGCCCTCCGGCGTGGACCCGGCGCCCTTTGCGCCGGCGCAAGCAATTCGTAAGTGGCCCGCGCCGGGCGAGCCGATTCAGTTGATTTACTTAGGTTGCATGCACTACGAGCGCAACCTGATGACGCTGAGCCGCGCGGTGGTGCAGGCCAACGCCGAGGGCATGAACTTCGAGCTTATTCTTATCGGCGACGGGACCGAGCGCGCCGACCTGGAAAAGTTCGCGGCGGGAACCGGCGGGCAGGTGCGCGTCTTAGACTCGGTGCCGCACGCGCAGGTGCCGGAGGTGCTGGCGCGGGCGCACATCGGGACGCTCCCCTTCCCCGATGAGGAGAAGTTCCGGGTGAGCAGCCCGATCAAGCTGTTCGAGTACATGGCGGCGGGCCTGCCCATCCTGGCGACGCGCATGGTCTGCCACACCGATGTGATCGGCAGCGGCGAGTACGGACTCTGGGCCGAGGAATCGGACGTAGCGGGGCTGCTTGGCGCGCTGCGCCTGGCCTGGGAGGCGCGCGGCCGGTTGGCCGAGATGGGCGCGCAGGCTGCCGAAGCGGTGCACGGCTGGACGTGGCGCGCTTCAGCGGAGAAGCTGCGCGCGGCGCTTGAGAAGGGCATGGCGGGCGCCGGCCGGCCGGCCGCGGCGGCGGGCGAGGAGGCGGCGCGGTGAGCGATCAGAACCCGAATCCGACCGGTTACTTTGTGTTTTCGCTCGATACCGAGCTGGCGTGGGGCTACTTTGACCTGGACGCCCGGCGCGAAGCGACCTTCTCGCCCGACGGCTCGCGCGAGCGCAAGTCGATTTTGCGGGTGCTGGACCTGTGCAACGAGTTCGGCATCACTGGGACGTGGGCGCTGGTGGGGCACCTGTTCCACAAGAAATGTGTGCACTGCGAGATATGCCCGGTGTTGGAGTGGAAGGGCAAGTACCGCTCCTTCGAGCAAATCTATGACACCGACCATCCGCTCTGGTACTGGGGCGATTTGGTCGATCACCTGCTTGCCTGCGACGCGCCGCAGGAGGTCGCTTTCCACGGCTACACGCACGATATCTTTGACGAGCGGACGATGAGCCGGGAAAAGGCGCGCGTCGAGATTCAGGAATGGCTGCGGCTCGCGGAGCCGCTGGGCATCACGCCCAGGTCGATTGTCTTCACGCGCGACCGGGTGGGCCATTTAGATTTGTTCAAAGAAGCCGGCTTTACTTGCTATCGCAGCGACGTGAAGCTGCCGATTTACTTTCGGACGAAGTACGGCGGTTCGCTGATTAAGTCGGTCGATCATATCTTGGGGCTATCGACGCCGCCGGTGTATGATCTGGAAGTGCAGCCGTCCGGGTTGGTCAATCTCCCGACCTCCCAGCACATTTTTGCTTTCAACCGGAAGCTAGAAACGATGCTCGATAACGCGAACCTGCCCACGCTGCGCCTGCGCCGCATCGTCAAGGCGATCCGGAAAGCGGCGGCGGAGAAGAAAATCGTGCACATCTGGGCGCACCCGTGGGAGTTCCGCACCGAAAAGGACTTCGAGAAGCTGCGCTACCTGCTGCGCCATGCGGCAGAAGAGATAAACAAGGGGCGACTGCGCTCGATTGGTATGGCGGAGTTGGCCGATATCGCTTTAACGCGGTAGATAGGAGGAGCGGGATGGTCGAGAATATGCGCGTACTCGTCGTCACAAATATTTACCCAACCGAGCGGGAGCCTGGCACTAACCCGTGTGTCAAAGACCAAGTGCTGGCGCTGCGCGAGTTAGGGGTCGAGATAGATTTGCTGTATATCAACCGGTGGAATAAGCTCAATTACTTCAAGGCGGCTTTGCAAGTATTCTTGACGTCGTTCGGGCGGAAGCGCTACGATCTCATCCATGCCCACTACGGGCACTGCGGCTGGGTGGCGCGCGTCCAGCTCAGAGCACCGCTCGTCGTCACGTTCCACGGTTCGGATTTGCTCAGCCGCAAGGATGGGGCCATCGGCAAGGTGGCGGCGCGCTGGGCGGACGGCGTGATTGTGATGACCGATGAGATGAAGCGGGCGTCGAAGCGGGCCGACGCGAGCGTGATTCCCTTTGGCGTAGATACTGCGCTTTTTCATCCCCGGCCCGTTGAGGAGGCGCGGCACGAGTTGGGGCTGCCTTTGGATGCCGGGCTGGTGTTGTTCCCGTGGGACCCCAAGCGCCCGGTCAAGCGGTTCGATATCGTCGAGGCGTCTATGCAGCTTGTACAGCAGACGCATCCCAACGCGCGTCTTGAGGTGGTGTACAACCAATCGCGCGAGATCATCGCCCGGTACATGAACGCCTGCGATGCGATGGTGCTGACCTCCGATCACGAAGGGTCGCCGATGGCGGTCCGGGAGGCGCTGGCGTGTTTGCTGCCGGTCGTGTCGGTCGATGTGGGGGACGTGCGCCAGTTGATCGGCGATATCGATGGCTGCCACCTGTGCGCGCAGGAGCCGCGCGACGTCGCGGATAAGCTGGGGCAGGCGTTGGCGCGGCGCCGGCGGTTGGACCCGGCGCAGGCGCAGCGCCGAGTCGATGCGGCGAGCGCGGCCCGGCAGGTGCTCGAAGTCTACGAGCGGGTGTTGAAACGGAAGTCATAATTATTCACATTGACCCGGTTAATCAACGAAACAGGGGGCGTCATGACCAGGGTGTGCATGGTCGTTCACCAGGACTATTATCGAGATACGCGCGTCCGGCGCTATGCCGAAGCGCTCGCCGATGCGGGCGTGCCGGTCGATGTGCTGTGCGTGCGCCGCAAGAGCCGGGGAGCGCCCCTCGAACTAAAGTCTAATATCCGCGTGTTCACCATCCCGATGGGCCGGCAGTACGGCGGCAGCGCCAGCTACTTTCTGGAGTACGGGCTGGCGCTCATCCTGTACACGATCTGGCTGCTGGTGCTGTATATCAGGCATCCGTACAGGGTTATCCACGTGCACAACATGCCCGACTTTCTGGTCTTCGCGGCGCTGATCCCGCGTCTGCTGGGCGCAAAGCTGATCCTGGATATCCACGACCCCACGCCCGAATTTTATATGTCCAAGTACCAGAAGTCGCCGGAAAGCCGCTTGGTGCGGCTGCTGCTGCTGCAAGAGCGGCTTTCGACCGGGTTCGCGCACGCCGTCATCACGGCAAACCAGAACTTCAAGGCGAACCTGGTCGCGCGGGGCATCCCCGCCGACAAGATCGCCGTGGTCTACAATTTGCCCGATCCGAGGATATTCAACCGCGAGCGCTTCCCCAAGGCGAACGACGCCGGCGCGCATTTCACGCTGATCTATCCCGGCACCATCGCGCCCCGGTACAACCTGGAGACCGCGATCCAGGCGATGCCGGCCCTGGTCGATGCGATACCGTCGATTCACCTGGTGATCTTGGGACCGCAGGTGGATTATGTCAACGAGCTTAAGGCGCTGGCGCAGCGGCTCGGCGTCGCCGAATACGTCACGTTCAAGCCGGAGGTGCCGGCGGAACAGGTGCCGGAGAACATCGTCGCGGCGGACGTCGGCATCTACACGGCGATACCGGACGCGCACATGGATATCGCGGTGCCTTCTAAGGTGCTGGAGTACGCGATTATGGGGGTGCCGGTCGTCGCATCGCGCCTCACCGTGCTGCGCGATCTGTTCTCCGATACGGCGATTCGCTTCTTCACGCCGGGCGATGTGGACGACTTTGTAAGGTGCGTGTGCGCGCTCTACGATGACCCGGCGCTGCGCCGGGCGCTGGTCGAGGAGGCTGACCGGGTATTCGTCAGTACGCACGGCTGGCCGCACGAGCGCGCTGTCTACTTTGATGTCATGGAGCGGCTGGCGTCGGGGCTGTTCGAGGGGGGCGGGCGATGAAGCAGGTTGTCTTGTTCGGCGTGATGATGGTGGCGCTCGCCGGCTGCGCGCTGAGCGTGGTGGTGAGTTTCTTGATGGACGACAGTGAAGGGCTAAGTCTGTCGTTCCGAGTGGAGCCGCCGGCCCAAACGGCAGGGCCGACCGCCGTTGCCGCCGCCGAGGTTCCCTCTACGCCGGCGCCGACTGCCGCTGCCGCCGAGGCTCTGCCGGCGCTGACGCCGGTCGCCGCCGAAAAGGGCGTGGACCTGGCGGACGTGGCGCTGCTTTACAGCACCGACCGCGACACCAAGTTCGATACCAACTTCCGTTTGGTCGCCGATTACTACGGGCTGCGCTGTAAAGAAATCAACCTGAACGAGACCCCGCTAACCGACGATCTCTTGAAGGACGAAGCGGGAAACTATCTGAAGCTGGTCGGGATCAGCATCTACAATCTGCGCGAGGAAGACTTGATGCCGGAGGACGAGGCGATTGAAGCCCTTAAAACCGCCGTGAAGACCGGCGGCCTATACGTGCTCGTATCTGACTTCGAGGATGCCGAAGAAGTGATGGACTCGCTCGTTGCGCTCACCGACGGCGTTGTTTCCGGGCTGACCGAGCGGTCGGATTCGTTCCGCGACTGGTCGGTTTCGCCGGACGTGCCGGAGATTACCCGCGAGTTCACCGGCCAGTACATCACCACGGTCACCGAGGAAGAGCAGTACGATTTTGCGCTCTTACTGGGGAAACCGGCTGAGGTCACGCCGCTGCTCACTTCGACCGACAGCAACGGCAAAACCTATACGATGTTTGTCAAGATGGATATGGGCGCGGGAGCGATCTTCATCGACACGGCGGAAGGGCGATACTTTGAGGCCAGCCCTTTCCGGGACTTCTATTACGACTGGGACGGCAACGCCTTCGGGCAGGTCTTCCCGCTGATGGCGACGATGCGCTACGCCGCCGGCAATGAAGCCTGGCACCGCGACCACGACTACGCCAACCTGACCGTTGACGATCCCAGTTTGACGGAGCCGTTTTATGGTCTCAGCTACCCGGCGCTGCTCAACGAGATGAACAAGCACAACTTCCACACCACCATCGGTTTTATCCCTGCCGAGTGGTCTAAGTCCGAGCCAGATGTCGTCGATCTTTTCTTACAGAACCCGGACCGCTACTCGCTGGCGCAGCACGGCAACAACCACGATGGCTATGAGTTTTACTTATACGGCGAGGCGGAGGACGAGGACGAAATGGAATACGAGGCGCGCCCCTTCGCCGACCAGGAAGCGGATATCATCGAAGGGTTGGCGCGGATGGCGGAGCACCGCACGCTTACCGGCATTTCTGACGACCCGGTGATGATCTTCCCGCTTGGCATCTCGCCGGAGCGAACGCTGGCGCTGCTGAAGAAATATAACTACCTGGCGACGGTCAACGGCTCTGATGTGCCGCTGGACGCCCCGGAGCCGACCGACTGGACCTACGGCATGTATCCCGCCGCGCTCGACTATGGCAATTTCCCGGTGGTTCTGCGCCAGGCGCCCGGCATCGAGCAGCCGCTTTATATCTTCGATCTGTTCGTCGATAAGCCCACCTTGATGTACACGCATACCTATGAAGGCGATTTGTTCGAAAAAAGCGTGGACGGCTTCAATGTTTACGCAGACCAAATCAACGACTTGTGGGGCGAGGTGGAGTGGCAGAGCTTGGGGTATATCATGGGCCGTCTATATCTTGAGAAGGACAACGACGACGGCAGCACCGATGTCATGATGTTTACAAACCACTTGATCGTCACCAATGAGTCGAGCGGCGAGAAGCTCTATCATATCGCAAAGCCGGAAAACCTGAACGTACCGATTGCCACCCTGACCGTGAACGGCGCCGAGTTTCCTTACCAGGTGGAAGATGGATATCTGACGGTGAGCGTGTCTTGCCCGGCTAACGCCTCGATAGAAGTGTACATCGATTACGATGAAGCTGCGTCCTAGTTTCGCTTTGTTCGTCTGAGGGGAAAATCTAATGAGCGCCGACAGGTCTTTTCTGAAAGACAACAGGCAGGCTGCCTGGGTCCTGGTTGTTGTCCTGCTGTTCGTTTTGGTATACCTGGGTTCGCTGACTTTCGTCTACATCGAAGGCGACGACGCCGCTACGGTTGCTTACCATATCATGGGACGCAATCGTGATCTCCAGATCCCTTATGCGCCGTATCACGGGATGATGGATGTCGTGCTGAGCACTTTTCCGGCTGACCAGAATACGCTGCTCACCGGCGCCGTGCTGATTACCGGCGTATCGACGGTCATCATGACGGTGCTCATGCTTGCGCTGGCGTTCGATTGGGTCGGGGAGGTGTCTTGGTCGCAAAAGCTGCTCATTGCCGCCCTGGTGCTGCTGGCAAGCCCGGAGTTTTTCTATCTGGGGTTGGTCTACTCGCCGGCCTCGGTTGCGATGTGCCTCGTTTTGGCTGCGCACCTGATTCTAAGATATCGCTCACGAGACGCCGGGCTGCCGGGCCGGTGGCCGGTCGTACTGTCTCTGCTGCTGTTTGGGCTGGGCGTTTCTTTCCGTTGGAGCGTCCTTGTCTACGGCGCGGTGATCGCGCTCGACCTGCTGGTCGGCGTGGGCCGGCGTCTTGATCGGTCGCGTCTTGTCTTCGTCGTGGGATGGGGTGTCGCGGCGCTGGTCGCGTCGGTCCTTGCTATTTTGATCAGCGGCTACGGCCCGCAGGAAATCCTAAGCTCTACCCAGTCAACGGTGAGCTACGTAGCCGGGCAGGCGGGCGGCCAGCAGGTCGAGTCGGGGCCGGCGATTTCTTTCCGTACCCTGACCACGCTCCTATCCCTGTTTACGCCGGCTTTTGCTATCTTTTTTATGGTTGGCTTAGTGGTCATGTTGCGGCGCCGCGACGCGCGGCTGTGGCTGCTGGTCGTCGGGCTGGCCGGCGTCGCGCCATACCTGACCTCCGGCGTGCCCAAGTTTTTGATTACGGCCATCCCTGCTGTTTTGCTTTGCGCGGTCGAGGGTTTTGTGACGGTCTGGTACCGGCTCGCACCAGCGCGCTGGGAGCTTATCGCGCGGGTGGCGGCGGCGGTTGTGGTCATCGTCCCGTGGTTCCTGGGGGTGCTGGTCACCCAAGAAGGCTCGGCGTGGGGGCCTGGCTTCGAGATCAGGCCGTATGACCGGGACGAGGTCGAGGGCACCGATATCGGCTTGACCATCGGCTCAGGGGCGGCGCTGCCTTCGCCTGAAGGCGGGCGGGCGTTCTTTGGACACTTCTTTACGTTTGGGGGCGGCTGGCGTGCTCTGTATACCGAACTGGCCGCCGAGTACGACACGGCGGTTCAGCAGGCGGTCGAGAACAATATCCCGCTGGTGATGATGCGCTGGTCGCCGTCTTATATCACCAACGCATTGGTCGCGGCGAGGTTTATAACCGGCGATGCTTACGGCCGCATGCTGCCGCCGGATGACTATTTTGTCGAGCGGCGTTTCTTTAATCTGGACGGCCAGGTGATCACTTTTTTGTATCACGAGACCGAGGGCGAGGGCGACGAGGACGACGTGAAACAACTGTGCGCGCTGGCGGCTTTGTCGGACCGTGTGGTCCTCGACGGCTACCCGCGCTTCGTCCGCGGCCTGTACGAACAGGCGCCCGGCGCATTTCAGCGGTTGGGTTCTACGTCGGCAATCGTGGATCTCGGCCAGTTGTGTAAATGATTGTGATAGTGAAATATATGAAATGGAGTCTTGATGCATAGACGCAGAAAGTTCTGGTTTTCGCTTCTTTTGTTGAGCGTTTTGCTCTCCGGCATGACCCGCGTGGTAACCGGCGATTCTAGCTTCGATGACGACATTCCGCCCCATCCCCGGTTTTTCTTTAGTACAGATGATATCGACGGCCTGCGCGAGAAGACCGCGACGACTCACCGGGCGATCTGGCAGCCCATCCTGGACTATGCCACGCGCCGCCTGGATAGGAGACTGCCGTCCGAAACCCCGGAGGAAGACGCCCCGCTGGATTTCTTCCGCAACGCAGGTAATAACCTGGTGGCGCTGTCTTTTGCCTGTGTGATGACCGGCGCCGGCGATTACTGCGAGCTGGCGAAGTCCCATCTACTTATCACTGCCGGCTGGGAGCAGTGGGATGAGAGCAACCGGCGCGGCCTGGGAGTCGCTCATCTTTTGCAGGGAAGCGCCATCGCTTACGACTGGCTTTACGACCAACTGACGCCGGACGAGCGCCGGTTGGTGCGCGCCAGCCTCATCAAGTGGGCAGGGCGCATCTACGAGGCTTCTACTGCGAACGGCTACAGCGACGACTGGGAGAACTGGTGGCGCAAATCCTACGTGCAAAACCACTACTTTATCATTCACAGCGCGCTGGGTATGGCAGGCTTGGCGCTGTTGGAGCCGCCTTCGGGGGCGTGCTCGGTGACGGCATACGGCAATGTCAACCGGCGCAGCGGGCCGAGCACCGACTACGAGGTATTGGATACCTTGCGCGCCGGCGAGTCCGCCGACGTGATCGGCGAGGATGTGGACGCCGAGGGTTTCGTCTGGTGGCAGCTTTCCGACGCGACGTGGGTGCGCTCTGACGTGGTGCGCGCTTCCGATGACTGCGGCGTCGAGACCTCAGCGGATGCGCAGACCTGGATCGACCACGCGCGCGCGCGGCTGCTGGTCGGGCGCGACGTACTCGACGGCATCGGCGACGGTAGCTGGCACGAAGGGATCCCCTATCAAAGTTATTTCTTGTCCATGTCGCTGCCTTTTATGGTCAACCTGCGGCGCATCGAGGGGACCGACCTTCTCCCGGATGTCTACCTCCGCAGCTACGCGACCTGGCAGCTTTACAACCACCTCTCGAACGATAAGTTTATCCTGTCGTATGGCAACTTCGACGAGTGGTGGGAGACGAAGGCGGTTTCGCTTGGCCCGTTGCGCTTTGTGGCGAGCGAATATGATGACCCCTATGCGGAATGGGTGGCGGGTCAGCTTGAGGACGACCTGCCCACTGACGCGAGCGTGATGGTATGGTATACGTTCGAGTTCCTGTACTACGACGCCGGCCTTGCGCCGCAGCTGCCGGACGACCTGCCCGGCGCGCGTACGTTCGAAGACGCCGAAGCTGTGATCTGGCGGACCGGCTGGGACGCCGATGACTGGGTTTTCGGTTTCAAGACCGGCCCTTACGGTGGGCGCTTTGTCTTCGATACGTTCGTGCAGGGGCTGTACCCGTGGGAGCAGCCCTGTGTCCAGACCGGCTGCCAGCTTAATATGGACCACGATCACAACGACACCAACGGGTTCTATATCTTCGGCGGCGGTGAGTGGGCGGCGCCGGAGGGCGTTTCTTATAACAACCATTACGCTTCGCACCACAACGTCATCCTGGTCGATGGCGAGGATCAATACCGCCCACCTACCGAGAATTACGGCGTGTACGCGGAGGACTTCATCGGCAGCGATGGGTTTCTCGAAGCGACGGCCAACACGCCGCACTTCAGCTATCTCGCGGCGGATGCCACGCGGCGCTATAAGCAAATTCCGGGCATCGAGGATATCACCCGCTACGTGCTGTTTGTGCGGCCCGGCTACTGGCTGATGCTGGACAGCATGGCGGCGGATGAGCCACACCTGTACGAGTGGGTGGCGCATTTTGGCGATAGTATCGGTTTTGATGACGGCTGGGTGCGCGGGTATACCAACGGCGATCCCACGCTCGGCGTGGCCGTCGTCGCGCCGGAGTCTTTTCAGGTCAATACCGGCGAAGACGACTATCCCTACATGCGCACACAGCCTACCGCCTACGTCGATGACCTGCGCTTTGTCCATCTGCTGTACCCTGCCGCCGACGAGGCAGCCTGGGAGGCGCGCCCGGAGGTTGAGCTGTTGGCCGATACCGGCGAAGCGGTCGCGGTGCGCGTGGCGATGCAGGACGGGCAGGATGATGTCTTGCTCTCGTATGCCAATCCCCTGAACGGCGCGACCGTCGGCCCTTACGAGTACGACGGTCAGGCCGCGGTCATCACCACCGGGCCGGACGGCGAACTACAAAAGCTGTTCGTATACGACGGCACGTTTTTGTTCGGCGAGGACTACGATCAGATGTTGGTTAGCGGCCTCGATCCCGGCGGTTCGTTTGAAGCCGTCTATGCGGAGGACGGCGCGCTGATCGAGGTGAGCGGCGAGTTGGGCGATGAGGTCACCCTCTACGCGCCTGACGCCGGGCAGTTGACGGTAAACGGCGAAGCGTGGCCGTTCCGGCGCTCGGATGACTATATCGTTTTCGGTAAGTAGTTCGGGTTTTGCGATTTATTATCATTACAAATGAACAGGAGATAAAACTATGCCGGTCAAAGACGATGTGCAGTTGGGCGAAGGTGCGCGCGTTTTCTATCCCGACTTGGTGAACCTGTACGGCTGCGTCATTGGCGCCGACACCCGCATCGGTCCGTTCGTCGAAATTCAGCGCGATGCGATCATCGGGGCGCGCTGCAAGGTTTCTTCGCACAGTTTCATCTGCTCCGGCGTCACGATTGAAGATGAAGTCTTCGTCGGGCATGGCGTTATGTTCATCAATGACATGTGGCCGCGCGCGGTTAATATCCGGGGAGAGTTGCAGAACGCCGATGATTGGGAGATGGTGGAGACGCTGGTCAAACGCGGCGCGACCATCGGCAGCAATGTAACCGTGTTAGGCGGCGTCACCATCGGCGAGCACGCTTTTGTCGGCGCGGGCGCGGTGGTGACGCAGGATGTGCCGGATCATGCGGTTGTGGTCGGCGTGCCGGCGCGCGTGATCGGCGACGCGCGCGCGCGTGACGCGGCTATGGCGGCGAAGCAGCAGCGGTTGTACGGCCCGCCGGAAAAGTAGCCCGTCCGCTTGCGATCAAGATCGAGCACCAACAGGGGCGCGCCGCCGGGGATGCGCCCCTTTGTGATTCGCCTGTCGTTCTGATCCTCACCAGATTTTCAGCAGCCCGCCGAGCATCAGCGGCAGACCCGCCGCGCCCCAAACGACCGCGCCGAGTTGCAAATCGGTGATGACGGCGAACAGCGGCGGAAACAGCCCCATGAAGATGACACCCAGGCCGATGACCGTCAGCAGTGCGCCCAACCAGCGCTGCTGCCTGGCGCGGATGAGCAGCATCAGGATCAGCACGACGGCGATGATTGCGATGCCCAGGTAGCCCCAGGTTTGCAATCCGGTCCAGAGGGTATCGGCCGGCGGAATGTCGATCCACAGCCGGATGGTGGCGCTGAGCGTCCACACCCCGTATTCCATGAACAGCGCTGCGCCGAGCATCAACACGCCGGCGACGCACAAGAAGCGTGCCAGCATCGCCATGCCGGGGTTCTCGACCGGCCTTTCGGCCCGCAGCAGAGCCGGGATCGATTCGCCGGGCGAGACGGTCGGCGGGGGTTGGTAGGCGGGCGGCGTATACTGGGTCGGCGCGGCGCTTGGGGGGGCGCCCAGGCTGCCGGAGAAATCAAGCGTTTGCAGGCTGATGATGCCCCACTTGGCGGTAAGGTTGTTGGGGTTGATGGTGAGCGCGCGCTGTAACGCGCCCCGGCGCCGTTCGGGGTCGCGCTCGGCGGCAGCCAGCCATAGCCAGGCGTCCTCGTTCGATTCGTTGATGCGCAACGCTTGGTTGAGCTTTTGGCGTGCGCGCTCGGTGTCGCCGTATTGCAAGATGCGAATCGCATCCTGAATGAGGCGGCGAGCCTCGCTGCGGTCGCGCACATCCCAGATGTCGCCGCCGGTGAGGGTCGGGGCAGCGGCCGGCGGCGGCGTGGCTTGAAGCTCCTGGTGCCAGCCTTCGGGGACCGCGCTCATGCCTTCCGGCGGGGTGATCTTTGGGTCGCCGATTGTTTCGGTGGGGCCGGGCGGTGCTGCCCACCCCGGCACCGGGACGGGCGGCCCGGCGGGTTCGTCGCCGGCGTCCATCGACGCGGCTTCGGCTTCGGCGGTGTCGGCGAAAGATTCTTGGTCCGCTTGCCCGGATGCGGAGCTAACCTCCGGGCCGGGTTCAGCTTCATCGCCGATATCGTCGGGTGGGGTTTCTTCGTCTGCTTCGAGACCCGCCGCACGCGCCCAATCCGGCGCAGCGGGGAGCGCGGTCATTTCGGGCACGCTGGACGGTAGATCCGGCGGCAGCGCTTCGCCGGCCGGCGCGCCCAGCCGGAAGATAAAGGCGTGGCGTTTGCCGACGAGCAGCCGGTCGTTGTCTTGGAGGGGGTGGGAGCCTTCGACCGGGGCATCGTTGAGCCAGATTGCGCCCCGGCTCCAGCGCTCGACGATGAACCGGTCGCCCCGGAACGCGATCGCGCCGTGTTGAGGCGAAACCGAAAAGTCGTCGAGCACGACGGTGTTACTGGCGTTTTGTCCGAAGGTGACAAGCTCAGATGGCGTCACCCTGGCGATGACCTGGCCTTGTAAATCGGTCAGGTAGGCTTGCGGTGTTGGCATAGCGTCCTCGCTAACTTTGCGTCCTGTCACGCGCTATTGTATCGCAAATGGTCAATCTTCAAGGACTCTGCGTATGCCGCTCATGAGTTTTTGAGGCGAAAATGGCTTGGAGATGTAACCATCGACTTTGGTTGAGGTAATCATACCGACGGCGGAAAACAGGACGACGCGGGTGTTCCGCGTTTCCTCCAGGGCGCGTATTTTTTCGAGCACTTGCCAGCCATCGACATCCGGCATCATGATGTCTAACAGAACCAGGTCCGGCTTCAGGCGTTGGGTTAGTTCGATGCCTTGCTGTCCGCTGGTCGTGCTCTTGAAGTCGAAATCGGGTTCGCGCGCCAGGATCAAGCGTACAAGCTGGAGGGTTTCTGGATCGTCATCGATGCACAGGATTAGTTTCTTCGCCATCTGTGTCCCAGGTTATGGAATTCGTGTCTAGTTATTGTACCCCGTAAAAGGAAACGGCACTTAAGATTTTGAATTGAGAATACCCGACAGTCAGTGTATTTTGAATAAATTCTGAAAGACCCGGAACTTGGGGGAAGGGGCTAGCGCGCCGGCCTTCGTTACGATATGCTTTTGCTTGTGCAGCCGGGCGCGAGAGACCGGGGGGGGGAGCAATGATGAATACTGGCATCAAATCGCCGGAGAAGTCTATAGTCGTCAGGCGCGAGTTATGCGGCTCGTGCGGCGCGTGTGTCGCCGTCTGCCAGCAGAACGCGCTGTTTTTGTTGAACGCCTATCTTTATGTCGATGCGGCAGCGTGCACGGCCTGCCGGCGCTGTGTGCGCGTCTGCCCTGTCCGGGCGCTTTCGTTGGTGGATGTCGATATGCAGCAGCCGGCCGAAGTCCTGCTATGAAATCTCGATATGACGTTGTAGTAGTCGGCGCCGGGCCGGCGGGGTCGGTGGCGGCGCGCTGTGCGGCGGCCGGCGGCCTGGATGTGCTGCTGATCGAAAAGCGGCAGGAAATCGGCTCGCCGGTGCGCTGCGCCGAGGCCGTGGGCGTCGAGTCGCTGCGCCCGTACCTTGCGCTCGATTCGCGCTGGGTCAACGCCGAGGTCGCTCGCTTTGCGGTGTGCAACGCCGTGGGCGATGTCGTCTGTCTGCCGCCCACCGAGCCGACTTTGGTGGTCGAGCGCAAGATTTTCGACCGCGAGCTTGCGCGCTTGGCCGCCGAGGCCGGCGCCGAAGTGCAGGCCAAGACGACCGCCGTCGGTCTCTTGCATGACAATGGCCGGGTGAGCGGCGTCAGAATTCAGCGGGCCGGCCAGGAGTACGAGGTGTCGGCGCGTTTGGTCGTCGCTGCCGACGGCCCGGAGTCGCAGACGGCGCGTTGGGCAGGCCTGGAGACGGTGCCGCCGCTGAACGATTATTATGTCAGTGTGCAATATTTGCTCAGCGGAGTAGGTGAGAAGGTCAAGCCGACCGAGTGCCAGTATCACCTGGATGTCGATTTTGCGCCGGGCGGGTATGCCTGGGTTTTCCCGAAAGGCAGCAATACCGCCAATGTGGGTCTTGTGATCGAAGCGAACTACGCCGATACCGAGAGCGCACAGGCGCGCCTGGAGCGCTTCGTAGAACGGCACTTCCCGCATGCCAGCGTGTTGAGCGTGGTCGTGGGCGGGATTCCGGTTACCGGCGGCATCCGGCAGATGGCGACCCACGGGCTGGTGGTGGTCGGTGATGCTGCGCACCACGCCGACCCGCTGACCGGCGGCGGCATCGGCCTGGGGATGATGGGCGCGGGCCTGGCGATGGAGGTCGCGGTAGATGCGCTCCGGCGGGGCGATGTTTCGGCGGGGGCGCTGCGCTCTTACGAGGCGCAGTGGCGCAGACGCTTTGGCCGGTCACACCAGGCGCTCTACAAGGCGCGCAAGCTCGCCGCCAGGATAGGGCAGGAGAGCATCAACGACCTGATTAAGCAGGCGTCACAGCTCGACCTGGAGAACATGAGCCTGGGCGAGGTCGCGCTGCGCTTGTTTGCAAAACACCCCTTGCTGCTGGTGGAAGTGGGCAAGCTCATTGCCACGGGGTTTATTTTGAAATAGAACTATTCACCACAGAGACCCAGAGAGCACAGAGATACTTGGTTTCTCTCTGCGTTCTCTGGGTCTCTGTGGTGAAATTCTTGTTCAGGCGCAGGAGTAAAAATGTCCGTCGAGAGCCTGGTCCGGCCCGATATCGCCGGCATGGAAGAATACACGCCCATTTTGCCTTTCGAGGTGTTGAGCGCGCAGCTTGGCATCCCTGAAGGTGCGCTGGTCAAGATCGACGCCAACGAGAACCCATATGGCCCCTCCCCGGCGGTGTGGGACGCCGTTGCCGCTGCCCGGCTGCACATCTACCCCGACCCGGAGAGCCGCTACCTGCGCGAGGCGCTCGTGGATTACGCAGGCGTCCCTTTCGAGTACATCATGGCCGGCGCCGGCGCGGACGAGTTGATCGACCTGCTGTTCCGTGCGCTGATTATGCCGGGCGATGTCATCATCAACTGCCCGCCGACCTTCGGCATGTACAGCTTCGACGGTGCGCTCGGCGGCGCGCGCGTGGTGGAGGTGTGGCGGCTCGGCGACTTCGCGCCGGATGTGCCGGCCATCGAGACGGCGGCGCACGCGACCGGCGCGAAGCTGCTCGTGCTCTGCTCGCCGAACAACCCCGACGGGAGCCTGCTCGCGCTGGAGACGCTCGACCGGCTGCTGCGGCTGCCGCTCGTGGTGCTGCTCGACGAGGCATACGTCGAGTTCAGCGGTACGCCGGGCTACATTGCGCGTGTGCCGGACGCGCCAAACCTGGTCGTGCTGCGCACCTTCAGCAAGTGGGCCGGGCTGGCCGGCCTGCGGGTGGGATACGGCGCGTTTCCGCTGTGGCTGATGAAACACCTGTGGAAGATCAAGCAGCCGTATAATGTGAACGTCGCTGCTGCCGCCGCCGCGCGCGCGTCGCTGGCCGACCGGGATACGCTCCGGGCGAATGTCGAGAAAATAGTCCTGGAGCGCGCACGGCTCTACCGGGCGCTCGCCGAGATTGATTATTTGCACCCGTACCCCAGCCGGTCGAATTTCGTGCTGTGCCGGGTGGAGGGCGGGCGTGATGCGAAGGCGCTCAAGCGGGCGCTGGCGGCGCGGGGCGTGCTGGTGCGCTATTTCGACAAGCCGGGTTTGCGCAATCACATCCGGGTGAGCGCGGGCAAGCCGGAACACACCGACGCGCTGCTTGCAGCGTTGAAAGAGTTATAAGCGTTTGGGAGAAAAAGATGGGTAAAACACGCGAGATAAGGTTCGCTCACATCGAGCGCAAGACGACCGAGACCACCATTGATATCACGCTGGACCTGGACGGCACCGGCGAAGCCGAAGTCAGTACAGGCATCGGCTTTCTCGATCATATGCTGCACCATATGGCGGTGCATGGCATGTTTGGCCTGGGCGTCAAGGCGCGCGGCGACCTGCACATCGACGCGCACCATACGGTCGAGGATGTGGCGATTGCGCTGGGCCGGGCTATCGACCAGGCGCTCGGCGAGCGCAAGGGAATTAACCGGGTGGGCAGCGCTTACTTTCCGATGGATGACGTGTTAGTGCGCGTCGTGATTGATCTGAGCGGGCGGCCTTACGCGGTCGTCGATGCCGGCTTCACCGCGCCGATGCTGGGGACGATGCCTTCTGTGCTGGTGCCGCATATCCTGCAAACGCTCAGTGTGCACGGGCGCATGAACCTGCACGCGCATGTGCTCTATGGGCGCGACGACCATCACAAAGCCGAAGCGCTGTTCAAGGCGTTTGGGCGCGCGCTGTGCGAGGCTGTGACGATTGATCCGCGCCGCATGAATAAGATCGCCTCGACGAAGGAGACCTTGACCGCATGACGCGGGTTGTGGTTATTGATTACGGCGCGGGCAATTTGCGCAGTGTGGTGAATACGCTGCGCGCGGTCGGCGCAGACCCGGTTGTGGCCGGGGCCGGCGCGGAGCTGGCCGGCGCGGGTAAGATCGTGCTGCCGGGCGTGGGCGCGTTCGGTGCGGGCATGGCGGAGATTCGCGCGCGCGGCTTCGTCGCGCCGTTGCAGGATGCGGTTGCGCGCGGCGTTCCAATGTTGGGGATTTGCCTGGGCTTGCAATACCTGTTCGATTTCGGTGAGGAGCACGGGCGTCACGAGGGGCTGGGTTTGCTGCCCGGAGCGGTGGTGCGCTTCCCGGACGGCGGGCCGAAGGTGCCGCATATCGGCTGGAACCAGGTTCACCACGACGGCGCTTCGCCGCTGCTGGCAGGGGCGCCGCCGGGCGCGTATGCGTACTTTGTGCATTCCTACTATGCAGCGCCCGCGCGCAGGGAAGATGTCATCGCTACGACCGACTACGGCATTGATTTTGTGTCGGTGGCGGGGCGCGGTAATCTGTTCGGTGTGCAGTTCCACCCGGAGAAAAGCCAGCAGGTGGGGCAGCAGATTCTGCGCAATTTTCTTGCGCTTTAGGGAGCTTAGCTATCATGATCGTTTATCCTGCAATCGACCTGCGCGGCGGTAAGGTCGTCCGCCTGAAAGAGGGCGACCCCAACCGGCAGACCATCTACAGCGATAACCCGGTTGCGACGGCCCGCCTGTGGCAGGCGGCGGGCGCGGCATGGCTGCACGTGGTCAATCTCGACGGCGCGCTTGGCGCGCTCGATGCGCAGGTGAATACCGGGATCGTGCGCGAGATCGCCGCGCTCGACGGCGTGCGCGTGCAGTTCGGCGGCGGGCTGCGCGATGCCGCCGCCGTCGAGCGGGCGTTTGATCTGGGCGTGGACCGTGTGGTGGTCGGCACGGCGGCGGTCACCGACCCCGGCTTCGCGGCGGAGATGGTGGGGCGCTGGGGGGCGGACCGCGTGTCGGTGGCGCTGGACGCGCGCGAGGGCGTCGTGGTGGTGAAGGGTTGGCGGCAGCCGAGCAACTGGTCGCCGCTGAAGTTGGGGCTGGACCTGGCCGCGCTGGGGGTTCGTCATATTCTCTACACCGATGTGAGCCGCGACGGGCTGGGCGCGGGCGTCAACGTGGAAGCGACGGCCCGGCTGGCGCGCTTGACCCGGCTCGACGTGGTGGCGTCGGGCGGCGTGGCGAGCCTGGATGACGTGCGCGCGCTGAAAGAGACGGGCCTTGTCGCCGGCGTGGTGGTCGGGCGCGCGCTGTACGAGGGCGAGATCGACTTGGCGGCGGCGCTGAAGATCGCGGCGGGGTGAGGAAAAGGGAAAATCGTATGGCAGAAGTAAAGATATGGTACGACCAGGAAGGCGACTACCTAGAAGTAATCTTTGAAGATTCGCCGGCTACCCTGGAGGAAGTGGGCGACGACATATTCGAGCGCCGTGCTCTTGATGGACCGGTGGTTGGCTTTGCCGTCTTTAACTTCAGCAGACACGATAGAAATGCGCTTACTCTACCTCTGCCGATTACCATTCTCACTAACTCGGCAGCGTAAGGATCATGCGATGCTCGCCAAGCGAATCATCCCCTGCCTTGATGTGCTGAACGGGCGCGTCGTCAAGGGCGTGAATTTCGTCAACCTGCGCGATGCCGGTGACCCGGTGGAACACGCGAAGGTCTACGACCAGGAGGGCGCGGACGAACTGGTGTTTCTCGATATCACCGCCACGCACGAGTCGCGCGATATCGTGCTCGACATGGTGCGCCGTGTCGCCGATTCGATCTTCATCCCGTTCAGCGTAGGCGGCGGGCTGCGCACGGTCGAGGATATCCGCGCCGTGCTGCGGGCCGGCGCGGATAAGGTCAGCATCAACAGTGCGGCGGTCCGCACGCCCGAACTCATCACCGAAGGCGCCGAGCGCTTCGGCAGCCAGTGCATCGTCGTCGCCATCGACCCGCGCCGCATCGACGACCGGTGGGTCGTGCATGTGAGCGGCGGGCGCATCCCGACCGGCAAGGAGGCGGTCGCGTGGGCGAAGGAGGTTGAAGACCGGGGCGCGGGTGAAATCCTGCTCACCAGCATGGACCGCGACGGCACGAAAGCCGGCTACGATATCGAATTGACGCGCGCCGTCGCGGCGGCGGTGAGCATCCCGGTGATTGCGTCGGGCGGCGCGGGGACGCTGGCGCACTTTGCGGAGGCGCTCGCACCGGCCGGCGCGGACGCCGACGCCGCGCTCGCCGCCAGTTTGTTTCACTTCCGCGAGTTGAGCATCGGCCAGGTCAAGGCATACCTGGCGGAGCGCGGCATCCCCGTCCGCCTGACCGGGGCGGCGGCGTGAACACCGACCGGTTGAAGTGGGACGAGCGCGGCTTGATCCCGGCGGTGGTGCAGGACGCCGGCGACGGGACGGTGCTCATGGTCGCGTGGATGAACGCCGAGGCGCTGCGCTTGACCGTCGAGACCGGCGAGGCGCACTTCTGGAGCCGCAGCCGCCGGGCGCTCTGGCATAAAGGCGCAACGAGCGGCAACGTGCAGCGCGTGGAAGAAATCCGCGTCGATTGCGACGGCGACGTGCTGTTGGTCCGGGTGTGGCCGGTAGGGCCGGCGTGCCATACCGGGGAGCGGTCGTGCTTCTTCCGCAAGATTGAGGAGTTGTAAGCGATGGATGAGACGCAAGCTGGGACGCCAATGGAGGCAGACGAGCGCAGGCCGGACGTAGACCGCATGGTTGCCGAGGTGTTCGCCGTCGTCAAGGACCGGCAGGCGAACCCCAAGAAGGGCAGCTACACGAACCGCTTGTTCGACGCCGGGCGCGAGCGGATCGCGCAGAAGGTCGGCGAGGAGGCAATCGAGGTGGTGCTGGCGGCGGTGAGTCCAAACCAGAGTCAAACGCGCCTGCTGGAAGAATTGGCCGACTTGACCTATCATTGTCTGGTGTTGGTGGCCGACTGTGGCTTAGAACCGGTGAACATTGCCGAAGAGTTGAGGAGGCGATTCGATTCATGACAACTACAAAGCGCGCGATCATCAGTGTGTCGGATAAGACGGGCGTCGTTGCGTTTGCGAGAGGGCTGCTCGAGGCCGGCGTCGAGTTGGTGGCGAGCGGAGGGACCGCGCGAGTGCTCGAAAAGGCCGGGCTGCCTGTGACCACGGTCGAAGCGCTGACCGGGCTGCCGAGCATTCTAGGTGGGCGGGTCAAGACACTGCACCCGGCCCTCTATGCCGGCATCCTGGCGCGCAGCACCGAAGAAGATATGCAGACTCTCAAGGATAACGGGTGGGGTACGATAGATTTCGTCGTGGTGAACCTGTATCCCTTCGAGGAGACGGTCGCCAGGCCGGATGTATCGCACACCGATGCGGTCGAGAGCATCGACATCGGCGGTGTGTCGTTGATCCGCGCCGCCGCCAAAAACGCCGAGCGCGTGACGGTGGTGGTCACGCCGGAGGATTACGACTTCGTGCTCGACGAACTGAAGGTCCGGGGCGAGACTTCGCAGGCGACGCGCGACCGGCTGGCGTTCAAGGCGTTTCAGCGCACGGCGGCCTACGACTCGGCGATTGGCGACTATATGCAGCGCGCGATGATTAGCGACCCGCTGCCGGCACAGTTGACGATTGCACTGCCCAAGGCGATGGATTTGCGCTACGGCGAGAACCCGCACCAGGAAGCCGTGCTCTACGCCGTGAAGGGCGCCGGACCGCTGGGCGGTGAACTGCTGCAAGGCAAGCCGCTTTCCTATAATAACCTGCTCGATATTGACGCAGCGTGGCGCGCGGCGGCGGACTTCGGCGGGAAGACGATTGTCATCGTGAAGCACTTGAGTCCGTGCGGCATTGCGCAGGGCGACACATTGGCGGAGGCGTTCAAGGCGGCGCTGGCGTGCGACCCAGATTCGGCGTTCGGCGGGGTGATCGCGGCGGCGGACGTGTTCGACGAAGATGTAGTGAAGGCGCTGGGCGATTTGTTCGTCGAGGCGATTGCTGCGCCCGGTTTCACCGGCGGCGCGCGCGAAGCGCTCGCGGGGCGCAAGAACTGCCGTTTGCTGGCGATGCGCGCTCTTCCCGCGCCGGCGTTCGAGTTTCGCACGGTGCGCGGCGGTGTGCTGGCGCAGACGCTCGACGCCGACCAGGGCGAGGCGTGGCGTGTGGTTTCCGAACGGCAGCCGACCGATGCGCAGGTGGCGGCGATGCGCTTTGCGTGGCGCGCGGCGACGCACGTCAAGAGCAACGCGATTGTATTGGCGCAGGGCCGCGCTGCCGTGGGAATCGGCGGCGGGCTGCCCAGCCGGGTCGATGCGACGCATCTCGCCGTCACGAAGGCCGGCGACCGGGCAAAGGGCGCGGTGCTGGCCTCCGACGCATTCTTCCCGTTCCCGGACGCCATCGAAGCGGCGGCGAAGGCGGGCGTGGTCGCGGCGGTGGAGCCGGGCGGCTCGACCCGCGACGCGGATGTCATCGCGGCGGCGAATAAGCTGGGGGTGGCGCTGGTGTTTACGGGGGTGCGGCACTTCCGGCACTAGACGTATCCGACCACCGCGCCACCGCCCGGCGATGTTACGTCAAGATCAGGCCGTCACGCGCAGGCACACTGACGGTGATATCGTCTCGATCCAGGGTCAAGCGGTTTGGGTCGCCGTAAACGACTTTCGACAGCCCGTTTGCCGGCAGCGTGGTTTTAAAGCTTTGCGTCCCGGCGTTCAGGACGACCAGCGCGCGTTTGTCGTCCAGCGTGCGCTCGTAGATGACGATATCATCTTTGGCCGAGAGCGTCTTATACCTCCCGCGCCGCAGCGCCGGGTTTTCTTTTCGGATTCGAATCAGGTCCTTGATCGTCTGCCATGTCGCGCCTTTGCGCGCCTCGATATCGCCCCACGGCATCGCGCCCCGGCATTCCGGGTCGTAGCCGCCGGTCATGCCCAACTCGTCGCCGTAGTAGACGCACGGCGCGCCCGGCAGGGTCATCTGGCAGAGCGTCGCCAGGCGCAGCGCGCTTGCGTCGCCGCCGACCATCGACAGAAAGCGCGGCGTGTCGTGGCTGCCCAGTAGGTTAAGCTGGACCTGCGCAATCTCCCAGTCGTAGATAGCGATCATTTCTTCGATGGTATCCGCGAAGCTTTCCGCGTCCAGCTTCTCGACTTTGTACGGCCCGTGGTTG
>JAFGMM010000002.1 GCA_016927535.1 Anaerolineae bacterium | reverse complement strand
CTCCCCTCGCCCCTTGAGGGAGAGGGGTCGGGGGAGAGGGGGAAAAAAGCGCTTAAGTTGATGCATATGGGGCGGGTTTCACGCTGCGCAGCCGCCCCTACTCTTTTCCGGTGCTTACCCGGCCACGCCGACCAACACGAACGCCGCCCAGTAGTACGGCGAAGTCCATTGCGGATTCGCGGCGTCTTCGCGGACCGCGCGCTGCGCCGCCGCCAGCGCCGCCGCGTCGCCCATGCCCGCCGCCCGGTTCGTATAGAACGCTTCCATGAGCGCGGCGGTCGCTTCGTCGTCCACCGACCACAGACTCGCGACCACAGCGCGCGACCCGCTGAGCAGGAAGGCGCGCGTGAGGCCCTGGAACTCGTCGCCGGCCCGCAGTTCGCCGACCGCGGTCTGGCACGCCGAGAGCACCACCAGCGGCGCGTGTTCGCGCAGCGGCAGCGCGTAGACTTCACGTACTTCTAAAAAGCCGTCGTTCGCGTCGTCCGGCGCCAGCGCCAGGAACGATGTCAGCGGGTTCACCTTGTCGAATACGCCGTGCACCGCCAGGTGAATCACGCTCGCCGCGCCGATCCGCGCGCGCAGGTAGGTTTCGGTGGCGTCGGCGCTCAACGCCGCCTCGGTGTGCAGGATGCCGCCGACGGCGCGCGCTTCGGCCTCGGCGAAGACCAGCGAACGCAGGCGCATTTCCTCCGACCGGGGGTTGCCGATCACCAGCGCCGCCGCGCTGCCGGCCCGCACCGGCGCGGCGCGCGTCCCGGCGAGCACCGTGTAAACGGTCGCGCTGGGCGTGTAGCTGATGACGAACTCTGCCCCTAGACACTGCCCGCTGCCGTCGATGAGCGCGGCGAAGGGGATGTAGTTCAGCACGCCGTGCGGCGCGATGAGCAGGTTAGCCGTGCCCAGCTTACCGGCCAGCGGCTCGACCAGCCAGGCGTAAAGCTGTTCGAGCGGCGCAGTCTGGCGCTCGTCGGCGCGGAAGGCCGCCACGGTCGCGCGCAGGTCGTCCGGGGCCGGCGGCAGCGGCACGGCTTCGAGGCCGCCGGGCGTGAGGACGAAGGCCAGTACGCCGGCATCGGTGATGTAGTACGCCAGCAGGGTCGTGTCCGCCGGGATAGCCGCTTGGATCGCCGCCAGGTCGGGCACATCCACGCCGGTAACCTGGCCGAGCGCCGGGTTTTGCAGTGCGATCAAATCCTCAAGCTGCGCCAACTCGCGCTCGGCCTCGTCGATCAGCGCGTCGATTTCCTGGATCGCCTCCGGCGACGGGGGAAGCCGGCTTTGCAGTTCCAGCCGGTTGATGCGCAGCGCCGCCAGCCGGTCGCGGGTCTGCTGCCACTGCGCCAGGTATTCGGCGCCGGCGCCGGCGCCGAATTCAAGCTGCTGGTTGGCAAGCTGGAAAAGAAAGGTCCGGGCGCGCCCGCGCTCGGTGTAGGTGAAGGCGGCGGTCGGGTCGCCGGCGGCGGCGAGCAGCCGGACCAGGCGATCATAGGTCGCGGTGTGCTGCGCGCCGAAAGCGGTCTGTGCGCCCTCCAACCGGATATCGGCGTGAATCGCCTCGATCACATCGACCGCCTCTTTATAGTATTCAATCGCCCGGTCGGGCTTGCCCCACGCTTCGTACAAAGCGCCCAGGTCGGCCAGGATGCGCGCTTGGCTGCTGCGGTCGTCCAGCTCCTCGACCATGCCCAGCGCTTGCAGGTGGAAGCGCTCGGCTTCTAAAAACTGGCCGTTATCGCGGTAGCCGACGCCGATGTTCGTCAGCGCGATGGCCTCGCCCACCACGTCACCCATCTCGTGGTGCAGCTTTTGCGACTCCCAGGCGTAAGTACGCACGCCGCCGTAGTTGCCCTGCGCCAGGTACGCATTGACCAGGCTGTCCATTACCCGGCTCTGGCCTTCGCGGTCTTGCAGGTCGATGTGAATTTGCAGCGCCCGCTCGAAGTTCGCGGCGGCCTCCGCGTTGAGGCCCTGGACCGCGTAAATCGCGCCGATGGCTTGCAGCGTGTCGGCGACCCCGGTCAGGTCCTTTTGGTACGGCCCCATCAGCGTCCCGCGCAGCGGGTCGGGCACCCCGGCGAGCGTTTGCAGGTAGGGCCATACGTACTCGCGGGTTGCCATGAAATACCCTTTGTCCTTGATATCGCGGAACAGGTATTCGAGGTCCAACCAATCGCCCAGGTACGGTACGACCTGCTCGCCCACATCCCGGAAGCGCTCCGGCGCGGCCACGTCGCCCAGCAGCAGGTTTAGCGCCGGGTCGTCCGCGCCCGTGACCCCGGCGAGCAGCGTCACCTGGTCGGCCAGGGTTTGGTCGATGCCGCGTATGCTAATCCCCGCCGCCTGCACGATATCGCGCGGGCCGCTTGCGATGCCGATCAACTTCTGGATATCTTGCCGCGACTCGAACGAGAGGTCGTCGTAGGCGGCTTCGAGCCGGCCCGCCATCCACGCCAGGTCTTCGACGAAAGGCGTGACCGCGATCCCCAGCGCTTGATAGTGGTACTCGACCGCCTTCGTGTATTCGCCCAGTTCGCGGTACACCCGGCCGGCGTTGTTCAGCGTCTCGATCTCGGCTTTGAAATCGCGCGAGCCGGTGTAAATATCCAGCGCCATTTGCAGGTGGCGCAGCGCCTCCGCGTGCTGCCCCTGCGTGTAATACGCCATCCCCATACGCCCCAGTGTGCGCGCCTCGCCCGACCGGTCAACCAGCCGCGCGGCTGCGGCGGCGTCGCCGGCCTCCCACAGGTCGCGGTGAATCGCCAGCGCTTGCGTGTAGTAGCTCAGCGCGTCGCCCTGCTGGCCGAGCCGGTGATACACCAGCCCGATATCGCTGAGCGCGGCGGCTTCGCCGGCGCGGTTGCCGGCGCTGCGGAACAGCTCAAGCGCCTGCTGGTAGCTTTGCAGCGCCAGCGTGTGCAGGCTGCGCCCCATGTAGGCCGCGCCGATATCCAGCAGCGCCATCGCCTCGCCCGATACGTCCGTCATGCGCTGCGCCACCTTCTGCGCCTCGATCAGGTAGTTCATGGCTTCTTCGTGCTCGCCGCGCCCGCTCAGCCGCCAGCCCATGTCGGCCAGCGTGTCGCGTTCGCCGCACAGGTCGGGCAGCGCCAGCGTCTCGCGTTGGATATCCAGCGCAAACAAGTACTGGTCTTCGGCCTCGTGGGTGCGGAACAGGTTAAGGTAGATGTGTCCCAGGTTGCCCAGCGCCACCGCCTGCATCTTCGGGTCGCCGGCGTCAATCGAGATCGTCAAGGCGCGGTCGTAAGCGATGTAGGCCTGGTCGGTGTGGCCCAGCTTAAGGAACAGGTCGCCCATGCCGTTGAGCGCCAGCGCTTCGTTTTCCGGGTCGCCCACCGCCTGGAGGATCGCCATCGCATCGCGCCAGGCCAGCAGCGCATCGACGTAGTAGCCGAACTGCGCCCGCACCGCGCCGATGCCCACCAGGGCGCGCCCCTCGCCGGCCTGGTCGTCGAGCGACCGGTACAACGTCTGCGCCGCCAGCAGGTGGCGCAGCGCAAGCGCGTAGTTCTCCGCATGGAGGTAGAACGCGCCGAGACCCTCGTGGGTGTGCGCCAGGTCTTCCGGGCGGTCGAGCGTTTCGTGGATTGCCAGCGCTTGCTGAAAGTGGTCGAGCGCCGGCGCGTAGTGACCCCAGTGGTCGTACATCCAGCCCAGGCTTTGCAGGGTTTGCGCTTCGCCGGCGCGGTCGCCCAGTTCGCGGTAGATGGCGAGCGCCGCGTTAAGGAACTCCTCCGAGCGGAAGCTATCGTCCAGCACGCGCCGGTCGTCGTAGATGACGCCCATCCAGTAGCGCGTATCGGCTTCGCCGGCCCGGTCTTGGGCGCGCTGCGCGATCTGCAAGGCCTGGTTGTAGTAGTCGAGCGCGTCGGCGTCGCGGCCCTGCGAGCCGGCCAGCCACATCGCATGGTACGACCGCCCGATCTGGTGCAGCACCCGGCTCTCGACCGCGCGGTCGCCGGCGCTGCGCGCGACCGGCAGCGCGACCCAGTACTGCTCTTGCGCGGTGTAGTAGTCGCCCTGGGCGTGGTAGGCGGCGCCGAGGGCCGTCAGCGCCTTCGCTTCGCCGGCCCGGTCGCCCGCGCCTTTGAAACCCACCAGCGCCGCCTGGAACTGCTCGAACGCGCCCGCGATATCGTCCGCGTCCAGCCGCGCGTAGCCGGCGTCGAGCGCAGCCTGGGCTTCCTCGACCGACATCAACTCGACGACCGGCACCTGCTCGCACGCGCCGGCGGCCTGCACCACGTCCGCGCGCACCCACGCGCCGTCGGCCAACTGCCACCACACAAACCCGTCTTGGCCCATAATCTGGCCGGTCACCTCAGCCGTCTGCCCGCCTTCGAGCTTGCCCATCGGGTCGTAGTCGGTGCCCGGCCCGCTGCGCCGGTTGACGGTGCTCGATGCGGTGACGGTGCAGGCTGCGTCGTCTTGCCGCGCGGCGGCGCACAGGCCGATACCGGTGAACGTGACGATCATGAAGATCAGCGCCCATCTACGCATGGCGTTGCTCCTTATCTCTAGAGGCTAAAAGTGAGGGTGCCTCACGGCTTGCGCAGCTAGCCTGCGCGCCCGCCGTATTCATTAACATTGTTGTCGATTTTGGCCGGGAATGTCAAACCGGTAGGGCGAAGCGAAGGGATTGTGCGAATCGCCCTATTCGCAGGCACAAGCCGTCCATCGGCTTGGCCCGGAGGGGCGGGGTTCAAACCCGCCCCATATGCATCAACTTAAGCGCT
>JAFGMM010000048.1 GCA_016927535.1 Anaerolineae bacterium | reverse complement strand
GACATCTGGGGGTTTCTCCCCCTCTCCACATGGTGGAGAGGGGGCTGGGGGGTGAGGTGAGTCTAAAACATTTTCTGAAGGTCTATATAATGACAATGATTATCTTTTAACATAACATCAGACTATTATCGCACATCCGCCCCGACCGTGCATCTGTGCACCGCCATGACTCGTCATGACAAGTGCGCTACCCGGCGCACCAGACATGATCCGGGCGGATTTTGTAGATTACGCGCGTCTCGCCGGTGTAGTCGCGGTTCCGGTGGCCCAGGTATTTGAACGTCAGGTCGCGTCCGTGGTCGTCCGCGCCCGCCTCGGTGATCTCGACGACCGGCCCGCGAATCTGCACATAGCGGAAATGATTGTCCGGGTCCATGATGAGGCAGGCGACATAAGGGCGCTCGCGCATGTTGCGGTCCTTCACGCGGCCTGCGGCGGCATTGATCAGGATGTATTCGCCGTCGAAGTTGAACCACACCGGAGTTAGCTGCGGCGTGCCGTCGGGCATGGTGGTCGCCAGGTAGAGCAGCGCCCTGGTCTCGTCGGCGAGGAGGTCACGGATGCGGTCGGGGATCGTGGTCATGCATTGCTTCCTTCACTCAGTATCAGACTATGCTTAATGCTATCATAGAATGACGAAATTGGCTTACCTCAAGCCGTGATATGGTATACTGCGGGTACAGATTCCTCCCGGCAGGACAAGGGCATTGAGTGCGATAGAACGTATTCGCAAGGCTGTGCGCCAGGGTCGCTATGTATTTACCGACTACGCCAAAGAGGAATCGGAGGCAGATAACCTCCTGCTCAAGGACATCATTGACGTTTTATTGCACGGAGAGATAGATTCCGTTTATACAGACGATCCACGTGGAACGCGGTACGTGGTGCGCGGCGACGTGGGGCAGTCGGAGGTCGATGTGGTTTGTCGTTTTCGGCCAGATGGGAGTTTATTGATTATTATTACCGTCTATATAGTTGACTGAAGGTGCCGTATGCGTGAACGCGAATACCCTTGCGAATTTTGTGACACCGACCAACCTCAAGAAAGGCGATTGGTTACCTTGACAATGAAGCGCGGAGGGCGGTGGTACATCTTTGAGAATGTTCCCGCATTGGTCTGTCCTAACTGCGGTCATCGCTATTACGATGGGCCAATGTTGTTGGAATTGGAACGAATGATTTTTGAGGAACCGGAGAAAGCCCACGCGGTCGAGGCTTGGGCTTTTGCTCTACCTATAGCAAAGTGACGGGCAGGTGGTCGATCTTTCCGAAGTCCAGGTCGATTTAGTGGCGCAGCCGGTCGCGCGCAAAATCTTCTTAGAAGGCGCCGCCGGCACCGGCAAGACCACCGCCGCCGTCGCACGGATGCGACGTCTGTTGGAGTCGGGCGTGCCGGCGGCGCACCTCCTGGTGATGGCGCCGCAGCGCACGCTCGCCCTGCCTTACGTCGAGGCGCTGGCCGGCGCCGGCCTTGAGTCGGGCGGCGAGGCGACCGTGGTCACGTTGGGCGGCCTGGCCCGGCGTATGATCGACCTGTTCTGGCCGCTGGTCGCCGAGCGCGCCGGCTTCGCCCACCCCGACCGCCCCCCGACCTTCCTCACGCTGGAGACGGCGCAGTACCACATGGCCCGGCTGGTGCGTCCATTGATCGAGGAGCAAGGCTATTTCGAGACGCTGACCATCGACCGCAACCGCCTTTACAGCCAGGTGCTCGACAACCTCAACAAGGCCGCCGTGGTCGGCTTCGATTATCACGAGATCGGCGCGCGCCTCGCCGAAGCGTGGAGCGGCGAGAGCAGCCAGCAGCACGTTTACCAACACGCGCAGGAGGCGGCTTCGCGGTTTCGCGCGTACTGCTTGCAGCATAATCTGCTCGACTTCTCGCTGCAAATCGAGCTTTTCATGCGCGATTTGATCAACGAGGACCTGTGCCGAGACTACCTGGCGCGCAGCTACCGCCACCTGATCGCCGACAACATCGAGGAGGACACGCCCACCGCTCACGACCTGCTCGCCGCATGGCTGCCGGCGTTCGAGTCGGCGCTGCTGATTTACGATCACGACGCCGGCTACCGGGCCTTCCTCGGCGCTGACGCCGGTAATGCGCACATGCTCCACGCGCTCTGTGACACACATGTCGTCTTCGACCAATCTTACGTCATCACGGAGGACCTCTACGCGCTGTCCTACGCGCTGGCTGCCGGCCTCAACCGGCTGCCCGAAGTCCCCGACGCCATCCCCGGCGATCCCCGCGCCGCGCTCGACTTCCAATACCTCAAACGCGACGACGACTCCAACCGACCGTACCCGCGCTACCACCCGGAGATGCTGGACCGCGTGGCCGAGGAGATCGCGCGGCTGGTGCACGACGAAGGGACGCCGCCCGGCGAAATCGTGGTGCTCGCGCCGTTCCTCACCGACGCGCTGCGCTTTGCACTGACAACGCGCCTGGCGGATAAAGACGTGCCCGCGCGCTCGCACCGGCCTTCGCGCGCGCTGCGCGAGGAGCCGGCGACGCTGGGTTTGCTCACATTGGCGGCGCTGGCGCACCCGGATTGGCATATCTGCCCGACGGCATACGACGCGGCCTATACGTTGATGCAAGCCATCGAGGGGATGGACCTGGTGCGCGCGCAGCTCTTGGCGAGCATCGTGTACCGCGTCAAGGACGGCGCGCCGGCCCTGGGCACATTCGACCAGATCAACCCGGAAATGCAGGACCGCATCACTTACCGGCACGGCGAACGCTATGCCCACCTGCGCGACTGGATCACCGCCTATATCGACGCCGGCGAAGCGCAGCCGCTCGACCACTTCCTCGGACGGCTGTTCGGCGAGGTGCTCGCGCAGCCGGGCTACGGCTTCCATGCGAATTTCGACGCGGCGGCAATCACGGCGAACGTCATCGAATCGGCGCGCAAGTTCCGCTGGGCGATGGAGGAAGCCGGGACAGGCGGCGAAATACCGCTCGGCAAGGAATACCTGCTGATGGTGCAGGAAGGCGTAATCGCGGCGCTGTCGGTCCCGCGCTGGGACGATCCCGGCGCGGACTCCGGCGCGGTGCTGCTCGCGCCGGCGTACACCTTCTTGCTGCGCAACCGCCCGGCGACCTACCAGTTCTGGCTCAACGTGGGCAGCGTGGGCTGGTGGGAGCGGCTGTACCAACCGCTCACGCATCCCTACGTGCTGCGGCGCGACTGGCCCCCCGGCATGCAGTGGACCGACGCGAACGAGTTTGCAGTGCGGCAGGATGCGCTGCACCGGGTGACGCAGGGGTTGGTCCGGCGCTGCCGGGATAAAATCTACCTGGGGCTGAGCGAACTCGACGAGCAGGGCAATGCGCAGCAGGGGCCGCTGCTCAAAACGATCAGCGGGGTGGTGCGCCGCTCGGCGGGGCAGGGCTGATCGCGGCTCTCCCCTCATCTGTTTCTAATGTGCAGCTAAGGTACGGTTAAGCCCGCCAGATATAATTGGCTGCATAAGCTGACCTGGCACCTCTAAAGGCGATTGACAGGCACACAAAAAAACGCAACGTCAGGAAAGCTTACCAAGACCGACGGCGAAATCGGAACAGCGCGTCGCCGAGGACAAAGTCGGACTTCACAAAACATGATCGCTCCTGCATCCCCCTAGCAGGGGCGGTTGTGTTTTATCGTGCTGTTTCATCACAGAGACGCAAAGGAGTTGTCCATGACGTGGTGCGACACCACAAGGAGATGAAAATAAGATTTTTCACCACGGACGCGCAAGGCGCAGCACGGAGATCACGGAGATTCTCTCGTTCTTCTCCGTGTGCTCCGTGATCTCCGTGGTTATTTTCAGAGGGGAAGATTTTTTAACCACGAATAACACGAATTTTCACGAATTCTGAAAGCGCAGAGCATCGCATGGAATCGCACCTCGATCACGCATACGACCGCGCCTACTACCTGGGCCGCGAAGGGTGGCTCGATTGGCGCACCGAGCGCGACCACCTCGTCGCGCTGGCCGTGACCGGTGGGCAGCCGGGCGCGCGGGTGCTGGATGTAGGCGCCGGCGCCGGCGGGCTGGCGGCGGCGCTGGCAGCGCGCGGAGTGCGCGTCTTCTGTGTGGAGACCGAGCGCGCCGGCCTGGACATCGTGCGGGCGCGGCTGCCGGCGGCGGGAGCGGCGCTCATCTCTGAAACCTCCCCGGCGCTGCCCTTCGCGCCTGGCAGCTTCGACGCCCTGGTCGCGCAGCACGCCGTCGAGCATTTACCCGATATCGCGGCGGCGCTGGCAGAGTGGCGGCGCGTGCTGAGGCCGGGCGCGCGGGCCGTCGTTGCGACGCCCAACGCGCGCTATCCCGACCCGGCCCATTTTGAAGACCCGCACCATGTGCACATCTTCACACTCGAAGAACTGGCCGCGCGCTTCGCCGAAGCGGGGTTTATCGTCGAGCAGGCTTATACGCTGTTCCCTTATCTGCCCCGGTTCCGGGGGCGGGGCCGGCTCGCAGTGTGGCTGAGCGGCTTGAGCCGGCGCTTGCCTTACTGGCGGGCGCGCGGTCGCACCTTGATGCTGGGGGCGCGGCGTAGGTAAAACGTTGTTTGGTCTTGGCGCTGACTTGCCCTATACTAAACCGTAACGCCTCATGCGGTGCGTTGGAGGTCAACTGATGAACAGTTCAGATGAGAACAGTCGCGGGCTGGCCCGGTATTTCCCGCAGATTGCATTGGTCGTCGTGGGACTTTTGGTTATTGCCCTGGTTCTGCTCAGTAACGCCGGTTCCCTGAACCTGGGTACAGGGCTGCTTATCCTGGCAATGGCCGGCTATTTTCCGCTTTCCTATGTCGCTTATGAAGCGTTCCAGAGCGAGTCGCGGATTACGCGCCTGGAACGGGATTTCAGGCTGTTAGGGATATCCTCACAAGACCCAACGGAGAAAAAAGAAGACTCCAAACAGCTTGCCCAAAAGTTGTACAAGAGAACCTACAACCCGTGGAACTACGCCCTGCATATCACGTTGATCGTCTTGCTAACCATTGTGGGGATGCTGCTGTTTATCTGGAATCCGGGCGGGGGGAGTGCAGACACCGCGCAAAGTGACACCGGGGCGGTGCAGGACGCACCGGACTCGATGGACGATTTTCCGGTCGATATCAATATAAACACACTCCAGGCCATCCGGGTCGGCTTCTTGGGCGCTTATTTGTTCGCGGCGCAGTTGGTCTACCGGCGCTATACCACGTCGGATCTCCAACCGACCGTTTACCTGAACGGCGCCCTTACCCTGGTCGCGGGGATGGTCTTCAATTACGTTGCGTTCGAGGCGATTGTCTACCTGGCCGAAACCCCTCCTCAAGACCCAGTGACCGGCGTGGGAGCCGGGCTTCTGTCGATCCTGGCGTTCTCGTTGGGCTATTTCCCCAACCTGGCGCTGAACTGGTTCAGCCAGGTTGCTTACAGCACCCTGGGCGTGAGCCGCCGCCGCGCCGATGCGCTGCCGCTCAGCCTCATCGACGGGATCAGCCAGTGGCACGAGGCGCGCCTGCGCGATATCGGCATCGACAACGTGCAAAACCTGGCGTCGTATGATATCCGCGAACTGCTGCTTAATACGACTTTCAGCGGGCACCAGGTCATCGACTGGATCGACCAGGCGCTCTTCTACCTCTATGTGGAGGAACGGCGGGTCGAGCGCTTCCGCGAGGCCAGCATCCGCACCATCTCGGACTTCCGTGAAATGTGGCAAAACAGCGATGATGCGGTCAAAAAAGATATTGCTACCCAGCTTCAAATCACCGACGTGCAGCTAAAAATCTTATACGACATGACCAATGTCGGCCCGAACCTGGCCTATGTATTGGACTACTGGGAGAATGTCAAGAAGATCGCTTTGGAAGAAACAAAATATTATGTTGAGAGTGAGCAGAGGAGACTGAAGCAAGAATTCGACAACTGGCTGGACCGGGCCGCAGACGCGAGCCCAGAAGAAATGGCCGAGATGCAGGAGCAGGTCAAGAGCGTGCGGCAAGAGTTGGCCGCCGCCGAGCCGGGCGCCAAAGGTGCGGCTGCCGTGCAGCCGACCTCTCCGCGCCGTTGGGTTGGTCTGGGTAATTTGCACCGGCAGGAAGGCAATCTGGCGCAGGCCATCGAATGCTACAAGAAAGCCATCGAACTGGACGCCGACTATGCGCTGGCGTACTCGCGCCTGGGTCAGGCGTATTTAGCGCAGGGCCGGCACAACTTGGCCGGCGAGAGCTTCGAGCGCGCAGTTGAGTTGGACGCCAACGCGAAGACGCTCAACGACCGGGGCGCTTACTACCTGGCAACTAACCAGATTGATAAAGCACGCGCCGACCTGGAGCAGGCCGCGGCCTCCGGCGCAGAGGAACCGGCGCTTTACGTGAACTTGGGTCGAATCTATGAGATCGACGGGGATACTCAGCGCGCCATCGCCAGCTACAAGAAAGCCATCGAACTGGACCGCAACGCTCCCGAAGCTTACAACAACCTGGCCTGGCTTTACGCGGGCGTACTCAACGAGAACCTGGACGAGGCGCTGCAATTGGCCGAGAAAGCCGTTGAGTTGTCGCGCGTCGCCGATGGCAAGCCCAGGTCGGACTTTCTCCATACGCTAGGTGTGGTCCAGTGGAAGCGCAGCGACCTGAAGACCGCGCGCGATACGTTGGTGCGGGCCAAAGATTCGACGGAGCCGGGGAGCGCCGCCGCCCAAGAGATCGAGCGGGATCTTGCGGAAGTCGAAAAGGCGCTCCCGGACCAAGAGATAACCGTCCCCAAGCCTCCCAAAGAGCCGACCGGGGAAGGGGCGGGTTGAGGATCCGGTTAGGACATAAAAACGTGGTAGTGGTAACTCTTTGACTGATACCTCACCCCCCGGCCCCCTCTCCATGCGATGGAGAGGGGGAGAAGAGCGTGATTCGACGCCTCTGGTTCCGCCTCTCCACGGTGTGGAGAGGGCTGCGGCTTGCCGCGTAGGGGGTGAGGTAACCCAGGTCATCAGTCAACATGTCACCATCACCAAAAACGTAACGGATAGCTCCCAGGGAGCTTTCAAGCCCTCTGGGAGCTTGCCTGCATGGGTAATGGCAATCTTGAAGGAGTGAAAGTGACAACGAATTTTATTAAAATTGCTCTGAAAGCTGTTGGTCTGGCGATTGTTGGCCTACTCGCCGGATGCATCGTAGTCCCCGGCGGGCAGGTGGTGGTCACACACACCCCTGCGCCGGCGACCGCCACCGAAACCTCCGTCTTGCCGACGCTGACTCCTACCCCTTCCTGGACGCCTTCCCTGACCTCCGTACCGCCCACGCCGACGCCCATCCCGGCGACCGAGACGCCCGGCGGCACCTTCGGCCCGGCGGTAGACGCCAGTTATACGCTCCAACCGACCGACACGGCACCGCCGCCCGCGACCGAGACGCCGCCCGGCCCCACGCCGACGCCGATGCCCCAGATTCACTCCAATCACTTCGGCGTGCAGATTCACCCGCTGATTAGCGAGCAGGACATGCAGGACTTGCTGAGGCGCGTCAAGTTCGATATCGGCGCGCGGTGGGTCAAGTTCCAGGTGGAATGGGAACTGCTCCAACCCCAGCCGGACCAGCGCGGCAAAGAGTGGTGGTTGATTAACGAGCATGTCCAGTATGCGTATGATAACGGCTTCCAGGTGCTCATCAGCATCGTCTCTGCGCCCGACTGGACGCGCTCGCCCGTAGACCTGCCCGAATATCCCGACACGCCCTACCCGCTCGAAGGCCCGCCCGACGACTACCAGCTTTACGCCAACTTCGTCAACGACATGGCGCAGGGCTTCGCCAACCGCATCGACGCCATCGAGATCTGGAACGAGCCGAACTTGCAGCGCGAATGGTTCGGCAAGCCGCTGGGCGGCGACGAGTACATGCGCATGTTCGACGTGGTGTACCGCACCGTGCGCGCCGGCTCGAATCCCGGCATTATGCTGGTCACCGCCGCGCCCGCGCCGACCGGCATCAACGACCGGGTGACCGCCATCGACGACCGGCAGTTTATCCGCGAGATGTACGCGGCGGGCCTGGCGAACTACGACCAGAATGTCGCGCTGGGCGTCCATCCCTACGGTTGGGGCAACCCGCCCTCGTGGACCTGCGCCGCGAACTGCAACACCAACCCGGATTGGAGTTGGGATGACCAGCCCACGTTTTTCTTCCTGGATACACTCAACGATTACCACGCCATCATGGAGCAGTACGGCGACACGACCCATAAGATGTGGGTTACCGAGTTCGGTTGGCCCACTTTTGACGGCTTCGGCGTGGCGCCAGACCCGGCGTTTGGCTACTACAACTATGTCAGCGAACAGGACCAGGGGCAGCACATCGTCGAGGCGCTGGCTTACGCCGAGTCACAGCCGTACATCGAGAAGATGTTCCTGTGGAATGTCAATTGGGCGATCTTCCAGGGATACGACGGCATCGGCCCGACCGAGCAGGAAGCCGGCTACGCCATCATCCGGCCCGACGGCAGCCCGCGCCCGGCCTACCAACTGATTCAGATGATGCCGAAGGAAGAACACCCGGCGGTTGTGTCGCCGTATAACTAAGATCGGATTTCACCACGGAGAACACAGAGAGCACGGAGATCTTTATACCCTCTCTGTGTCCTCTGTGTCTCTGCGGTGATAATCTTAATCCCCCACCACGCGCGCGCCGGGCGCCGGCTTACTGACAAAGTAATGCGCGTCCGCGCCGACCTCCGGCAGCAGCGCGTCAAGCTCCGCTTCCAATGCGGCCTGGCATTGCGCCTCGCAGAGCAAATGCACGTTCGGCCCGGCGTCAATCGTCAGGTAGACCGGCAGGCCGCCGCGCCGCCAGTCCTCTACCGCCTTGAGCATCCGCACTGTGCCGGGCTGCCAGTAGCAGATTCCGGTCATCCAATCGCATCCCTCGACCCGCGAGGTCAGCGCGACCGCGTGCATCGAGAGCGCCTCGGCCTCCGCCGCCGCACCGAAAGCGGCGAAATCGCGCGCCAAAATAGCGCAGCGCACGGTCTCAAGCGCGTGGGGCAGCGCCGCGAGCCGCGCCTGAAAGAGCGGGCTGGTTGCGGCGGCGCGGTGCCCATCGGACGAAGAAATCGCCTTCGCGCCGGTCTCGACGACGACCGAGATCACGCGCAGGTCCCAGTGATCGGGCGGGGCGATTTGCCGCGCGTAGGAGCTTGCATGATCGGCGCCGGGCAGCCACTCCGCGAAGCCGTCCGGGATCGAGCGGCACGCGCTCCCCGACCCGCTGCGCGCCAGGATCGAAAGCGCCCGCTCGTCCAGGTTCAACCCCGCCGCCCGGCTCGCTGCCAATGAGAGCGCCGCGAACGCCGACGATGACGACGCAATGCCCGCCGACGCCGGGAAATCGTTGCGCGATTCGACGACCGCGCGCGCGTCGATGCCGGCCATACGCCGCACCCGGTCCAGGTGCCCGGCGACGCGCAGGTGTTCGCCGGGCGCGCCGTTGATAGTAATGTGGTCAACGTTCAGCGCAGCATCAAAGGTAACCGTCGTCGTGGTCGTCGCGCCGCTCAGATTAACCGAGATCGAGCCGTTGGCGGGGATGTTGAGCGTGTGATCGACCTTGCCCCAGTATTTGACGAAGGCCAGGCTGGGATGTGCGATAGCGGTAACAGTCTGCATGTCGGGTTAACTCGACTTGACTCACTATAAAGGTTCTACTTGTACGCCCGGCGCGCCCATCTCTACCCGCAAGACCTCCGCGCCAGGGACGCCGGCCTGCGCAATGGCGCGCTCGACGCGCGGGCGGGTCGCATCGTTGACCAGCGCGATCATACAGTCGCCGCCGCCCGCCCCGGAGAGCTTGGCGCCGTATGCGCCGGCGCGCCGCGCTGCCGTGATCAGCTTGTCGAGCGCAGCCGTGCCGACGCCCAATGTGTCGAGCCAGGCTTGGTTGGTGTCCATGATGCGCCCAAGCTGCGCGTAATCGCCGTCGAGCAGCGCGGCTTGCGCTTCGCCCACCAGGTCATCGACGTGCCGCATACCGGCGTCCATCGCCTCGGGACGCCGGGCGCGCAGCGCCGCCACGTGCTGCACCAGGCGGGTCGTCGGCGCTTTGATGCCCGAATAGCCGACCACCAGCGGCGGCGGCGGCCCCGGCAGCGGTACAATCTCCGCGCCGCGCCCGGCGTAGTACAGCGTACCGCCGTAAGTCGCCGCCGCCACATCGAAGCCGGAGCCGATGCCGCCCTGCACATCGAGCACCGCCGCGAAGCCGAGCCGGAAGATGTCCGACGCATCGAGCGCGTGCCCGCGCCCAGTCGCTTCGGCGAGCGCTTTGATCGTCGCCGCGGTGACCGCCGACGAACTCCCCAGGCCGTAGGCCTGCGTGAAGTCGCTCGCCGTGGCGATATCGGCGCCGGTGAGCGCGCCAGTTTCTCGCCAGAACTGCTGGAGCGCACTTACCACAAACCGGACAGCTTGGGGCGCCTCGGAAGAGGAACCGTGCAGATTATCTACCGACGCAGCGAACGGTTCGGGCAGGTCGAGTGTGGCGATGGCGACCTTGCCGTCGTCGCGCGGCGCAACCGTGACGCGCACGCGCAGGTTGACCGCCGTCACCAGGCAGGCATAGCCGTAGACGACCGCGTGTTCACCGAGGAGCATCAATTTACCGGGCGCAGAAACCGTAACGTGTGACATGAGTATCTCGATGAAATATAGAAGAATTTTAACCACGAATGGCACGAATAATCACGAACGAGAACCTTTTCTTATTCGTGTCAATTCGTGTTTATTCGTGGTTAGTACACATCGGCGTAAATACGCCTGCGGTAACGCCTCCCCTCTATCCCCATCCCTCTGCGTAGCGCCCCACAAGGGGGGAAAGGG
>JAFGMM010000047.1 GCA_016927535.1 Anaerolineae bacterium | reverse complement strand
GACATCTGGGGGTTTCTCCCCCTCTCCACCATGTGGAGAGGGGGCTGGGGGGTGAGGTGAGTCTAAAACATTTTCTGAAGGTCTATAACTATTCGATTTATAAACTGAGGAACGAATATGCCGGAAGATACGACTACAACCACAGCCACAGCCGAAACCGAAGCCACCGGGAGCGATTTTATTACCAGGGCCATTGAGGAGGATTTGAAGACGGGCCGGTACGACCGCGTACATACCCGCTTTCCGCCGGAGCCGAACGGTTATCTACACATCGGCCACGCCAAAGCGATTTACATTGACTACGGCATGGCGGTAGCCTTTGGCGGCAAATTCAACCTGCGCTTCGACGACACCAACCCGGCCAAAGAGGAACAGGAGTATATCGATGGGATCATCAAAGATATAGCCTGGCTGGGCGCCGACTGGGAAGATCGCCTGTTCTTCGCGTCCGATTACTTCGAGCAGCTCTATGAATGGGCGGTGCAGCTCATCAAAGCCGGTAAAGCCTACGTTGATCACCTGAGCGCCGACGAAATCCGCGAGCATCGCGGCACGCTCACCGAACCGGGCCGGAACAGCCCGTACCGCGACCGCCCGGTCGAAGAAAACCTGGACCTGTTCGAGCGCATGAAAAACGGCGAGTTTGCCGAGGGCGAATGCGTGCTGCGCGCCAAGATCGACATGGCCGCGCCTAACATCAACCTGCGCGACCCGGTGATGTACCGCATCCTGCACGACGAACACCCCCGCACTGGCGACCAATGGTGCATCTACCCGATGTACGATTGGGCGCACGGCCAGTCGGACTCGATAGAGGGGATCACACACTCGCTCTGTACGCTGGAATACGAGCATCATCGCCCGCTGTATGATTGGTTCATCGAGCAGTTGGGCGTTTATGCGCCCCGGCAGATCGAGTTTGCCCCGTTTATCCTCAGCTACACCGTGCTGAGCAAGCGCCGGCTGATCAAACTGGTCAACGAAGGCCATGTCAGCGGTTGGGATGACCCGCGCATGCCCACCCTCGCGGGGATGCGCCGGCGCGGTTACACCCCCGAAGCCATCCACACCCTCATGGACTTGGTGGGCGTATCCAAAGCTAACAGCGTGGTGGATATCGCGCTGCTGGAACACTGCATCCGGCAGGATTTGAACAAGCGCGCCGAGCGCCGGATGGCGGTGCTGCGCCCGCTGCGCGTCGTTATCGAGAACTACCCCGAAGGCCAGGTCGAGGAGGTGGAGGCCGTCAACAACCCGGAGGACGAAAGCGCCGGGATGCGGAAAGTGCCTTTCTCGCGCGTGCTGTACATCGAGCAGGAAGACTTCATGGAAAACCCGCCGAAGAAGTTTTACCGGCTGGCGCCGGGCCGCGAAGTGCGGCTGCGCTACGGCTACTTCATCACGTGTACCGGTGTGGTGAAGGACGCGCAGGGCAACATCGTCGAACTGCGCTGCACCTACGACCCGGAAACGCGCGGCGGCTACGCGCCGGACGGTCGCAAGGTCAAGGCGACGCTGCACTGGGTCTCGGCGGCGCACGCGGTCCAGGCCGAGGTGCGCGAGTACGATTATCTCTTTACCCACGAAGACCCGAACGTCTTGCAAGAGGGCGAGAACTTCATGAAGTACCTCAACCCCAACTCGCTCCAGGTCGTGAAGCCGTGTTATGTGGAGCCGAGCCTGGCCGGCGCGGAGCCGGGCAGCCGCTACCAGTTCGAGCGGCTGGGCTACTACTGCGTCGATCCCGATTCGAGCCGCGATAGGCCGGTGTTCAACCGGACGGCGACGCTGCGCGATACGTGGGCGAAGGTGCAGCAGGCCCAATAAGGCCGGCCGGACCGCTCGTTTACCGCAACCGCTGCGGCAGGGGCGGGTAATAAGTCTCGCCCCTCAGCAGAGCATCGCGGGCCTCGACCAGTTCCGCCGGGCCGTAGGGCTGGTACAGATAGCCGTCTGCGCCGGCCTGCTGCGCCTTCGGGTACACGAACTTCGGGTCCATCGCGGCCTGGAGCAGCACCGGGATGTGCTGGGCGGCCGGCATCGCCTTGAGACGCCGGCAAATTTCGTAGCCGTCGGTCTCACACATCATGATGCGCACGATGATAAGATCGGGCGGGTCTTGCTCGATGGCAGTGCAGGCTTCCTGCCACGTCGGCGCCACCCGGATGGTATCGCTGCGCGCCCGCTTCAGAATCAGCTCCATGAGTTTAGCCATGTCGCGCACGTCTTCGACGAAGAGAATGTTTTGCCCGTTTTCTTTCATGTTTGGTATGTTGAGTGTGTTGAGTGTGTTTAGTGCTTAGCTTTTAGGCTTCTACCAGTTCACGCAGCGCCGCCTCATAAGCGGCGAGCGTCTTATCATCAAATAGCACGAATTGCACCAGCGTCAAGCGGTGCGGTTGTTTACTCAAAAAGTCGATCACTGCGCCCAGCGCAACCAGTGCGGCCTTCCGAACCGGGTAACCGTATGCGCCGGTGCTAATGGAAGGAAAGGCGACGCTGGTCAGATTGTGCGCGGCGGCGACTTCCAGGCTGCGCCGGTATGCGCTGCCCAGCAACCTGGGCGCGTTGCCCAGGTGGATAAAATATATTGGCCCCACCGTGTGGATCACGTAGCGCGCCTTGAGCTGATATCCCCCGGTGATCTTGGCGTCGCCCGTCTCGCAGCCGCCCACCGCGCGGCACTCTGCCAGCAAGTCTGGCCCTGCCGCGCGGTGAATCGCGCCGTCCACACCGCCTCCACCCAGCAAAGACTGGTTCGCCGCGTTGACGATGGCGTCTACGTCCTGTCCGGTGATGTCGCCGCGCACCAGTTCCAGGGTGGTTTGCCCGATTTGAGTCTGCATGCCGCGCTCCCTTCCGACCCCAACAGTGTCCTTAATTGTGGAATAAACCGCCATATTTGGCGAATCGCCTGGCCCGGTAACCCGCTGCCGTATCGCCAGCCGGCGCAACTTCTTACTCAAACCTCCCTGTGCTATAATCCCAGTTGCACATTCATCAAAGATTGGGGTGCGCGTTGACCAGGGTCATCGTGGTTGCAAATCAAAAAGGAGGCGTGGGCAAGACGACCACCGTCGCCAACCTCGGCGCGGCGTTCACCGAGCACGGTCTTCGCGTGCTGCTCATCGACCTCGACCCGCAAGGCGGCCTGACCGCCTACTTCGGCCTGGACCCCTACAACATGCGCTACAGCATGTACTCGCTGCTGATGCACGAGAACGCGCCGCCGGCCCGCGCCCTTCACAACATTTATGAGAACCTGGCGCTGCTGCCTGCCAGCATCGACCTAGCCGCTGCCGAGATTGCGCTCGCCAACAAAGCCGACCGCGTTTACCGGCTGGAAGATGTCCTGGAGCGCATCCGCACGCCTTTCGACATGATTTTGATCGACACGCCGCCCAGCCTGGGCGTCCTCACCGCCAACGGGCTTTGCGCCGCCCGCGAGGCGCTGATTACGGTGCAGTGCAATTACCTGGCGATGCGCGGCGTCCGCCCGATGTTGGAGACCATCGAGCGCGTGCACGAAGGCCTCAACGAAGAATTAAAACTGCTCGGCGTCGTTGCGACCATGTACCGGCCCGAATCGCGGCACGCGCAGGAGGTTATCCAGGAACTCAAGGAATTTTTCCGGGATAACATGTTCGACACGCTCATTCCCGACGACGAAATCTATGCCGAGACGCCGCTCGCCGAGCAGACGGTCGTGAACTACTACCCTGACCACCCGGCAGCGGCGGCCTACCGCGCGCTCGCGGAGGAGATTCTGAATGGCTGAGCAGGGACCGAAAGACGCCGATCAGGAGTCAATCGAAACCGGCGAGCTGCCGCCTTTGCGCCCATCGCTCAAGGGGCGGGGCCGCCAAATCCTCGCCGGCGTGCCGGCGCACGAAGCCGACGACGAACAGCCGGCAGCGCCATACCCGTCGGCGTCTGCCCTCCGGCGTAAGGCTGCCCAACCACCAGGATCGCCGGAGGCCGGGGAGCCGCGCCCCTCGCTGCAAGGCCGGGGCCGCGCCATCCTCACCGGCGCAGCCCGGTCTACCGCCGCGCCGGAGCAAGTTTACATCGTCACGGGCGGCGAGGTCTACAAGATCATCCCTGAACCGGAAGAAGCCGATGTCGATATCGAGATGCCCGCCGGCGATTTCGAGCTTGACGCGGCAGCGCTCCTCGCAGCCGAAAGCGGTGAAGCCGGCGCGACCGAGGACGCCGCCTGGTTTACCGAAGAAGAATTCGAAGCGCCGCCGGCGGTTTCGGAACTGATCGACGATGCGTGGGCGCCCGACGAGGATGTCATCGACGCGCTGCCGGAGACCGGCCCGCTCGACCCCGGCGTGGTCGCCGCTCTTGAAGCCGGAGCACCGCCGGGCGAAGCAACGCCGCCGGCCGAAGCGGCGCAGGTCGAAGCGTCTATGCCGCTGCCGCCGGCGTTCACCGAGCCGGAAGCCGCGCCGCGCGAGGCGGCCCGCGTCGAGCGGGTTTACATCCTGGCATCGCAGGTCGCCGTGTTGACGCCGGCAACGCCGGAGCGCTTCACGCACCCCGAAGCCATCCCGCCGGCCGAGGCGACGCCGGGGGAAGCG
>JAFGMM010000425.1 GCA_016927535.1 Anaerolineae bacterium | reverse complement strand
TGGCAGGTGTAGATGTGGTGCATCTGGCAGTGGCCGCACTTGCCGACGCCGCACTTCATCCGGCGCTCGAAGCTGAACCAGATGTTGCCATCGGCGATGCCTTTGCCGAGCAGTTCCATCAGGACGAAGCGGTACATAACCGGCGGCCCCACCACCACCGCGACCGTGTTGCGGGCGTGGATTTGAATCTTGGGGAAGAGCGTCGTAATGACGCCGACGTTGCCGGTCCAGTTTTTGTCACCCCGGTCCACGGTGACATGGCATTCTACGTCGTCGCGGGCCTGCCACTCGGCCAGTTCTTCGGTAAAGAGCAGGTCGCCGGGCGTGCGCGCGCCGCACAGGACGATGACACGCCCGTATTTACCCCGGTCGTCGAGCACTTCGTTAATCAGCGAGCGCAGCGGCGCGAGGCCCAGCCCGCCGGGCGCAAAGATCAAATCTTTGCCCCGGAAGCGCTCGATCGGGAAGCCGCGCCCAAACGGGCCACGAATGCCGATTTTGTCGCCCGGCCTCATGCGGTGCAGCGCGCTGGTCAGATCGCCGGCGCGGCGGATGCACAGCTCGAACGTGCCGTTGCTGCGGCTGGGCGACGACGAAATGCTGATGGGCGCTTCGCCGACGCCCAGCAGCGAGACCTCGACGAATTGGCCGGGGCGGTGGTTGAGCGAGAAGCCGCTGGGAAGTTCGACCGTAAAGAGCTTCTCAAGCTCGGTCATGTCTTCGATCTGGGTAATCCGCGCCAGCGTGGGCAGGTAGATCGACGTGTTTTCGAGCGTTTCTTTAAGTAAGGTGGTCATGCTTGCGTCTCCTGGACTTTACCTTTGGCGCGGCGGCGCTCGTAAAGGTCGTTGAAGGTGTCAACCGGCGTGATGTGCACCAAGCACGACATCGCACAGCGCCCGCACCCCACGCACCCGACCAGGCCGTAAGCCTCGTATTGGTACTTGCCCTTGCGCAAGAAGCGGTGGCGCTGGCGGAGCGCGCGGTTTTCGCGGAAGTTGTGCCCGCCGGCCACCATCGCAAACTCGTGAACCTGGCAGGAGTCCCACACGCGCATGCGCTTGCCGTCCTGGAGCGAGAGGTCAATTTCATCGACCACGTTGAAGCAGTAGCACGTCGGGCAGACCTTGGTGCACATGCCGCACGCCAGGCAGCGTTCGCCTAGTTCGTCCCAGAGCGCACTGCCCAGGCTCAGGTTGAGGATATCGGGTAGTTCGGTGATGTCGAAGTTCAGCCGGTAGGAAAAGCGCGGCCACTTCTCGGACAAGACCTTGTTAATGCGCTTATAGTCGGCGTCGGTCGGGTCCCACAGCGAAGCAAACCCTTCGAGCAGCCGCTCGCCCTTCTCGGAACCGATATCGACCGCGTAGTCGTTGCCGAGGTCGGTTAGGTGGATATCGAACTCTTCGGTGACGGTCAACGTGCCCATGCTTTTGCAGAAAGAGTGTTCCATGCAGGGCCGCAGGCACTCGATGCTGACCAGGGTGGTGTTTTCCCGGCGCGCCTGGTAGTGCTGGTCGGGATAGCCGGTGCTGTGCACGCGGTCCAACAATTGGATGGCGTGCATGTCGCAGGTGTGGACGCCCATCACGACGGTCGGTGTGCGCTCTTCGGTGTTTGCATGGATATACAATCCGCCATTTTTGTATTGTAATAGCTCTTCTCGCGGCGGCAATATAAACTGTTTTGGCGGTAGAACGGAGGTTGGGTAATCAAGGTGAATATCTTCGGGGTCTTTAATATCGCCGAAAATATATTGGCCGTGCTGGGGCTGAGGCCCGACCACACGGTGACCGGCTTGCAACTGCTCGACCCATTCGGGCAGAGCAGCCTTTGGCATAATTTTAAAGCCCATGTTCGCTCCATACTCCTGATTGGCCGGACGGTAATATGCAAGACGAATAAGAAGCGGCGCACTGCCGTATGGAGGCATTATAGCGGCGAACCTTGATATCCCAATGTGATATTTATCACTTTTTGCAATTGAGGAAAGGTATATATGATGGCATTTTTCCGGCGCGCGGGCGGAGAGGGTTCGGGCTTTGGTTGCCATATATGGGGGGTAGGGGACAACTGCCCCCTACCCGTGCCGGTTTCATGCCTTCAGAACCTTCAGCAGCCATTCGCCGTTGAGCAGCGCGCCGCCCGCCGCGCCGCGCAGGGTGTTGTGTCCCAGCGCCACGAGCCGTATGTCGGCTGTGCCGGAGCGCTGCACGCGCCCCACCGTAACGCTCATGCCGCCGCCGGCAGCGCGATCCAGGCGCGGCTGCGGGCGCGCCGGGTCGCGCGTGACGAGCACCGGTCTGGGCGGCGCGCTCGGCAGCCCGGCGACCGCCGGCGCTTCGAAGCGCTCCAGCGCGGCGATGACCTCATCGACCGAGGGCTTGCGCGCGAAACGGATGTTTGCACAAATGAAATGCCCTTCGCGCACCGGGACGCGATTGCACTGTGCACTCGCTGCAAAGGCGGCGGCGGCGATGCCGTTGGCGCCGACGGTGCCGAGCAGCTTACGAGTTTCATCGACGAGCTTTTCTTCCTCGCCTTTGATGTACGGCAGGATGTTGTCGATGATGTCGAGCGCCGGCACGCCGGGGTATCCCGCGCCCGACAGCCCTTGCATGGATACGGCATGCATCGACTCAATCCTGAAAGCATCGTGCAGCGGCTTCAGCGCCAGCGCCAACACGGTCGTCGTGCAGTTCGGCGCCGTGATGAGCGTCCCCTCCCAGCCCTTGACCTGGCGCTGGCGTGGCAGTATTTCGAGGTGGTCGCCGTTTACTTCCGGGATAATCAGCGGCACGAGCGGGTCCATGCGGTGCGCGGAGGCGTTCGAGCACACGAGATGCCCGTCTGCCGCCAGGCGCGTCTCGACCGGCCCTGCCAAGCTGCCCGGCAGCGCAGAAAAGACCCATTCGCAAGGCGGCAGGGCGTCCGGTTCGAGCAAGACCATCGCGTGCACGGAGGCCGGCATGGGGGTATCAAGCACCCAGTTGGTCGCTTCGGCGTAGGTCTTGCCCGCCGAGCGCGCCGATGCCAGCACCGCGCCGATTCTAAACAGCGGATGGTGCTCTAACAGTTGTATGAAGCGCTGGCCGACCATGCCGGTCGCGCCCAAGATCGCAGCAGGGATTCTATCGGTCATTGGCTTGGCTTCTCCTGGCGTAAACTGGATCAGTCTATGCGATTTGCCCGGCGCTGACTCGCTCGTGCAGGTGGCGCACCAGCGGCGGCATTTCTGCCTCCGGCACGACCACGATCACGCCGGCGTCGGTGGTCGCCTGCGAGATAGTCAGCACGTTGACCGCCGAATCGCCCAGCGCCGCCAGCGTGGGCCGGATGACCTCCGGCCCGATGACCGACACGGTAGCCGCACCGGGCCGGAGGTGAACCGCCAGCTTGTCCGCCGCCGCCGTCAACATCGCCGCTTCGCGGTCGTTTTCGCGCACCAGCAAGCTGACACCGTTCTGCCAGGCCGACTGTAAAAACAGCAGCACGTCAATACCGGCGTGGCTCATGTGGCGCAGGGTTTGCGCCGTGACTTCAGGCGTCCAACCGTTGCCCTCGCCGCTGCGGATGGTCACCAGGCAGAGCTTGCCGGTGGAGATGATGGCGGGCGGGTGTTCGCTGTAGCGGTTCGATATCAGCGTACCGGGGTGCGCGGGGTTGAACGTGTTCTTGAGGCGCAGCGGCACCGCGCGCTTGATGAGCGGGCGGATGGTCTTGGGATGCAGCACGTCCGCGCCGCACGCGGCCATCTCGGCGGCGGCGGCATACGAGAGATGACCGATGACTTTGGCGTCGGGCACGATCTTCGGGTCGGCGGTGAGGATGCCATCCACATCGCTCCAGATCCAAACCTCGTCGGCTTCGAGCGCCGCGCCCAGGATCGCCGCCGAGTAATCGCTGCCGCCGCGCCCCAGCGTCGTAATCACGCCGTCGGGCGTGGAGCCGATGTAACCGGTGCAGACCGGGACCTGTCCCTTGCCGAGCATGGGGCGAATCTTGGTGCGCGTGCCGTACCAGGTGCCGGTGTCGTCGGGGGTGGCTTCGCCGAAGTGCGCGTCGGTGATGACCACGCCGGAACTCGACTCGACCGGCTCGGACGCGATGCCCGCCGCGCGGAAGGCCATTGACACCAGCGGCGCGGCGAGGCGCTCGCCGGTGCTCGCCACCCGGTCGAGCGCGCGCGGCGTCAGCTCGCCCAGCACGGCGATAGATTGCAAGATAGCGCGCAGTTCGGCGAAAACGCGGTCGATGTGCTCGCAGACCAGGCCGCATTCTTCCGCGCCGGCGGCGAGCGCGTGGGCAACGTCGAGGTGGCGCTGCTCCAGGTCGTCCAGGCCGTGCTCCCAGGCGTTCGCCTGGCCGGCGCCGGCGGCGCGCGCCGCCTTGAGCAGGGCGTCGGTGACGCCGGCCATCGCCGAGACGACGACCACGGTCTCGGTGTCTTCGCCCCGGCTTTCGAGGACGGTCTGCACCACCTCGCGCATGTTGTCGGCGCCGTTGACGGAGGTGCCGCCGAATTTCATGACGATCATAGGTTCCTCCTCCTGTGACGTGACATGATTGACGATCGTTGCGGTTCTAGGCTCCGGTCGAACTGCCTGCGCCGCCATTGATCCATACTTTCGCTTCAGGGGCCAGGTGTGTGAACTTGACAAACCAACCGTCGGCGATGTGCCACGCCGGGTTGTTGAGATATTCTTCCAGCGAGCCATAGCCCAGCGCTTTGATCTCCGCGTCGGTCAGTTGTTCGGCTTTTGCGCGCCGCATCCCGCATAGGTGCACGCGCGCCATAACGCCCATGAAATTCTCGAAGACCACCGTATCGCCCACGGCGTAGAAGTGCCGGTTATAGTAGTCGATTGCCTCTACCGGCTGCCCGTGCTCCAGCGAGCGACCATAAAGCCACTGCCCATCAACCAATCCACCACTGCCGATTATTGGAAGCATAATCGCGGTCTGGCTGGTAGGAATGTGCATCCCTTCGTTCATTAACCCAAGTGCTTTGACTGACATTTGAATCTCTCCTTTTTGTGTATGGGAGAGACACACTCGGCGTCACGGCGCTCCGCCTCAAGCCCTAACAAAAAGTCCCCTCTCGGAGAGAGGGGACTGCATCAACTTCGCTTAACCGGGTTGGCCGTCACCTCATCTTCCAGAAAATTCTGCCGGAATTGGCACCTTCGCGTCAGCGACGAACTGACGCGGGTTGCCGAGGCTTCACCGGGCCGGTCCCTCCGCCTCTCTGGATGAGTGTGTCTCAACATCAACACTATTTGTTTGATTGACCCAAAGTGTAACAGGGCAGCGCGCAGGTGTCAAGGCCTGGCAAGCGTTTCGCGGCGGGTGCGCCGCCGCGTCTCCTCTCGGTACACGCGCGCCAGAAAGCTGCCGATCATCTCGGTCAGTAGTTCCACTTCTACTAAGAATGAGTCGTGCCCGTAGTCGCTTTCGATATCGAAGTAAGTCACATCGAGGCCGTTCTTCAGCAGCGCGCGCACGATCTCTTGCGACTGGTACGAGGGGTACAGCCAGTCGGAGGTAAAGCTGAGCACCAGGAAGCGCGCCTTGATGCGCTTGAACGACTCCGCCAGGTCGCCGCCGTAGTCCGCCGCCATGTCGAAATAGTCGATAGCTTTCGTCACGTACAGATAGCTGTTCGCGTCGAAGCGGTTGGGGAAGCTGCCGCCCCGGTAGCGCAGGTAGCTTTCGACCGCGAAATCGGTCTCGAAGTCGAAGCCCAGCCGTTCGCGGGTCTGCAAGCGCCGCCCGAACTTCTCGCGCATCGATGTGTCGCTCATGTAGGTGATGTGCCCGATCATGCGCGCCAACGCCAGGCCGTCATTGGGCGGCTCCGAGCCGTAATAGTCGCCGCGCCGCCACCTGGGGTCGGCGTAGATCGCCTGCCGGCCTACCTCGTTGAGCGCGATGGTCTGCGCCGAGGAGCGTGCACAAGTCGCAATCGGCAGGCACGCGGCCACGCGGTCCGGGTAGCGCGCCGCCCAATCGAGCGCCTGCATGCCGCCCATGCTCCCGCCCACCACCGCCAGCAGCCGCTCGATACCCAGGTGGTCGATCAGGTGACGCTGCGCCTCCACGATGTCGCGGATGGTGATGACCGGGAAGCTCAGGCCGTAGGGCCTGCCGGTGGCGGGGTTGATCGACCGGGGGCCGGTCGATCCCTGGCAGCCGCCGATGATGTTGGAGCAGATGACGAAGTAGCGGTCGGTGTCGTACATCTTGCCGGGGCCGACCGCCTCGTCCCACCAGCCGGGCTTTGCGTCCTCCGGCGTGTGGTAGCCGGCGATGTGCGCGTCGCCGGTGAGCGCGTGCACGATGAGGATTGCGTTGGAGCGGCCGGCGTTGAGCGCGCCGTAGGTCTCGTAGGCAAGCGTGACCGGGCCGAGCGTCGCGCCGCTTTCGAGCGCCAGTTCGTGCGGCGGCTGCGCGAAGGTAAAGTACTGCGTCTGGACCAGGCCGACCGAGCCGGGCTGCGTCCAGGGGGGCGAGGAGTTTTTGCCGTTGCTGCTGAGTGGGGTCATTGAGGTTACCTCCTGCGCCTGATTATATCACGCCGCGCCGCCGGAAGATGTGCACCGACCATGATCCGGTCAGGCGACGTAGTGCGTCCGGCATAGATCGAACAGGGTCACAAGCACACGGGTAGACAAAAGTCGGCGCGCGTGCGACAATACTAATCGAGGAGAGCTGTGATGCCAACTATCTTGAGGGTCGGCGGTCACCGTTTCTTTTTCTGGAGCCACGAGGGAAACGAGCCGCCGCATATACACGTCGAGACGGCAGAAAACTACGCCAAATTCTGGCTTAACCCGGTCAGTCTGGCGCAGTCCAGCGGCTACAATGCGAGGGAATTGCGCCAATTGCATGACCTCGTCATCGAACATCGTGAGTTGTTTGAGGAAGCATGGTATGAGCACTTTTCCTAATCCGGTGATCTCGGCTTTGGCCTTATCCGTCGAATGCGACGAAGACATGCTCCACGTCCGGCTCGACGACGGGCGTATCATCAGCGCGCCGCTGACGTGGTTCCCGCGCCTGCGTAACGCCGCCCCCAAACAGCGCGCCAACTGGCGGCTCATCGGGCGCGGCGTGGGCATTCACTGGGAAGACCTGGACGAAGACATCTCGGTCGAGTGGCTGCTGTCGAGTTGAGTTGAGAGGCAAGCGATGCGACAAGTGCCGGTAAAGCGCAAAGTCACTCTGCAAGAGAAGCGGGAGCAGCCGCGCGAAAACCCCAGTAGTTGTAGAGGATGACGGGGGTGTCAGCGCTGCGGACAGCCGCGCGGACAAACCATCGACCGTTGCCGAACGACCCGCCGCGAGCCACGCGGGCGCTACCATCCGCCGGCCCGGTCGGATTAAGCTGGTCATCTTCCGGGTACGCTCCATACCAGTCCGCCGCCCACTCCCAGACGTTGCCGCTCATGTCCAGCGCGCCCACCCACGATGCGCCGCCCGGATAACTGCCTACCGGCGTCGTGTCGTCTACACAGCCGTAATAATTCGCCAGGTCACAGGTCGGCGCTTCATCGCCCCAAGGATATACATTCCCCGCCGGCCCGCGCGCCGCGTACTCCCACTGCGCTTCGGTCGGCAGGCTGACGCCCAGCCATTCGGTGTAGGTTTGCGCCTGGAACCAAGACACGTATACAACCGGGTAGTCGGCATATTCGGGGTCATCGTGGCGCTCGCGGTCAACCGACGGCGTGCACGCGCCCGCATCCACGCACGCCTTGTACTGTGCGTTGGTCACTTCGGTCTTGCCGATCCAATAAGCATCCAGGCATACTTCGCGCATGGGTCTTTCATCGTCGTAGTCGTCCTCGCTCCCCATCATAAAGCACCCCGCCGGCACGTACACGAACGTCACGCCGTTAATCGCTGTCTCCTGCGGCGTCCAGTCGGGGATGTCGCCGGGCGCGTAAGGTGTAGCAGTGGGCGTGGGTGTGGGCGTCGGCGTCCATAGTGTAGCCGTGGCGGTCTGTTCGGCGCTCAGCGTCTTTGCAATCTGCGTCCAGGCCGCCTCGATAGTCTGCGTGTAGTTGTCGGTCGGCGTAGGCGTGTCGGTAGATGTCGGCGTGTCGGTGGGTGTAGGGGTTGGCGTCGGCGTATCGGTCCAGGCGTCGGCGGTCTGGGTCAGCAGCAGCGCAGCGACCGTTTCGGGCAAAAGCGCGACGGGAGTGGGCGCAGGAGGCGTTGCGGTCGGGGTATTTGCCAGCGTTGGGGCGTCTGTAGCAGACGGTGTATATGTTGGTGTGTTTGTCGCGGCGTCGGTTGGCGTATCCGTCGGCGTGTCTGTAACCGTACCGGTCGGTACCGGCGTATCCATGACGGTACCGGTCGGCGTTTGCGTTGGAGTCGGCGCCGGCGGGCTGGGAGGTTGGGATGCTATCGCAATGACCACAATCACTACAATTGCTACGATTGCAATTGCGCCGATGCCCAACAACAGTTTTTTATACGGTGATTCTTCGGAGAGGTCCGGCGGCGGAGGTGTTTTTAACGGCGGTGCTTTATCATCCGCTCTGCTTTTCAGCGCGTAGCCCAAGTCCCGCAGCAACTCATTAACCCGCTCCTGCTCATTCTCGCCGACTTCCTTTTTCACTGTCCGCAGCAGCACACAAAGCGCAGGTTCGCCCCCGACCTTGCCGTAATTGTCCAGTTTCTCGACCAAGTGAGGTACGAAGGTTCTCTCCGGGTAGTCGTATTTGATCTTACTCAAAATTGACGAGTCGGTACCAAACGCCAGCATCAACAGCGCGCGACGTTCGTCGGCATCGTTGCCCACGTGCGGTTTAAGAAAATCGACCAGTTCGTTAAAGAGTCCGCGCGGCAGGCTCATCACACAACCCCCAGGCGACAGGCGCATCATGCTATAGTGTAACCTCCTCACTCTCACCGTACAACTCCCATCGAGCGGACGGACGCGCGAACAAGTTGTGCTCCCCCTCTCCCCTAAATCCCCTCTCCCACAAGGGGTGAGGGGACTTTCGGAGCGCGCTCCGGCCCCCTTTCCCCCCTTGTGGGGGAAAGGGCTGGGGATAGGGGGGAATTCGCCAGCGGCGTCACCCGTTGAGCGTTGCGCGTGGTTTTCTCCCCCTCTCCCCTAAATCTCCTCTCCCACAAGGAGCGAGGGGACTTTCGGAGCGCGCTCCGGCCCCCTTTCCCCCCTTGTGGGGGAAAGGGCTGGGGATAGGGGGGAAGCCGAACGCGCATTGGTCCTGTTGTTATGCTTCGTCATCAAGAAAGGCATCTCTAATGGCTTGCAGGACGGCGAAAAGGTCAGTTTCTACGCCCTCTGCCGTCACGCGGACGAAGCGTATGCCGAGGGTTTCGAGTATTTCCTGGCGCATCTGATCGGCTCCTCGCTGCGTTTCATGAACAGCGCCGTCAACTTCAACCGCCAGGCGCTCGGCGGCGCAATAGAAATCGAGCACAAACGCGCCGACCGGTTGTTGGCGTCGAAACTTTCGCCCATCGAGCTGTTTTCTGCGCAGCGCTTGCCATAGGATGTCTTCGCTCGGCGTGGCCTCTTCGCGTAATTGGCGCGCGACTTCGGTCATCTTTTTCTTCAGTTCGGGTGAGATGTTCCAACGTTCCTGGTCTGCTTGGTTCATTTCGTCTTCTTCCCCTCTCCCCCTGCCCCCTCTCCCACAAGGGGCGAGGGGGAGGACGCACATGAGATAGTTTTCTATACTTACAGAAATCTTATAACAACTTTGAGTGTTGCGCGCGGTCTTCTCCCCCTCTCCCCTTGTGGGAGAGGGGGTTGGGGGGAGAGGGGGGAAACCTCCTACGTCCGCGCCGCCTCCAACGCCTGATCGAGATCCCACAGGATATCGTCGACGTCCTCGATCCCGACGCTGAGCCGGATGAAGTCCGGCGAGACGCCGGCGGCGCGCTGCTCCTCGTCGGTGAGCTGGCTGTGCGTGGTCGATGCCGGATGGATTGCCAGCGAGCCGGCGTCGCCCACGTTTGCCAGGTGCGTGAACAGCTTCAAACTGTCGATGAACTTCGCGCCGGCCGTGCGCCCGCCCTTGACGCCAAAGCCGACCATGCCGCCCGCGCCGGCCGGCAGGTACTTCTGGGCGTTGGCGTAAGAGGGATGCGACGCCAGGCCGGGATAGCGCACCCACGCAGCGTGCTTGTGCCCTTCGAGAAATTGGGCGACGGCGCGCGCGTTCTCGCAGTGGCGCTGCATGCGCAGGGGCAGGGTTTGCAGACCCAGCAGCCCCAGGAAGCTGTTAAACGGCGCCTGGCACGCGCCGAAGTCGCGCAGGCCAATCGCACGGGCGCGCGCGATGAACGCCATCGGCCCGAAGTCTTCGGCGAAGGTGACGCCGTGATAGGCCGGCTCCGGTTCGCTGAGGCCGGGGAAGCGCCCGCTGCCCGCCCAGTCGAACTTGCCGCCGTCTACCAGCGCGCCGCCCATCGTGGTGCCGTTGCCGGTGATCCACTTGGTGGTGCTGTGGATGACGATATCCACGCCGTGCTCGAACGGGCGGCAGAGGTAGGGTGTGGCGAAGGTGTTATCGACGACGACCGGGACGCCGTACTCGTGCGCAATGGCGGCGATGGCCTCGAAGTCGGGCACGTCGAGCGCGGGGTTGCCGATGGTCTCCACGTAGAATGCCCTGGTCTTGTCGGTGACCGCGCCCCGGAAGTTTTCGGGGTCGCTCGCATCGACGAAGCGCGTCGTAATGCCCAGGCGCGGGAGGGTCTGGTTGAACAGGCTGAAGGTGCCGCCGTAGAGGCTGGCGGCGCTGACGATTTCGGCGCCGGCGCCGGCGAGCGTGAAGATGGCGAGTACTTCGGCGGCGTGCCCGGAGCTGGTCACCACCGCGCCGACGCCGCCCTCCAGTGCAGCGATGCGCTGCTCTAGCGCGGCGTTGGTAGGGTTCATGATGCGGGTGTAGATGTTGCCGGTCTCCTCCAGGTTGAACAGCGCGGCGGCGTGGGCGGTGTCACGGAACTTGTACGATGCGGTCTGGTAGATGGGGACGGCGCTCGCGCCGGTGGCGGGGTCGGGCTGCTGGCCGGCGTGCAAGGCGAGCGTGTTGAATTTGAATCGGCGCTTGCTGTCGGACATGGGATCGTACCTCCTGAATGTGTGGCGCTAATAAAAAACCCCTCTCTGCGTAAAGATGAGGGGCGTTACATTTCTATCCTGTCGCCTCATCTTCCAGAATAGTCTCTGCCGGAATTGGCACCTTCACGGCGCGGCTTGCGCGTGCGCCGTGGGTTGCCGAGGCTTCACCGGGCCGGTCCCTCCGCCTCTCTGGATGAGTCGCGTTATGCGGTTGTGACGAAGCATGCGCGGTATCTTAACGACTCGGGGTGAGCCTGTCAAAAACTGGACGGTCTCGCTTATAGGAGGTCAATCGGCGGGCGTACTGCTTATGTAGGGGCGGGCTGCACGCTGCACAGCCGCCCCTACTCCGCGTCTCTATGGTGGGATTTCTGTCTGCGTTTAGTTCGACTTCGGGCCTGTCTTCGACTTCGCGCGCTGCCGGGGTTTGCGTTTGCGCTCGCGGCGGGTGATAAACACGATGGAGAGCAGCGAGACCGATCCGACACCCATCAGCGCGACCAAGCCCACGCCCAGCCCCAGCATATCCGGCATACCGGTCTGAGGCAGTTCGTTTCCCGTGGTCGTAGGGAAGCCGAAGCCGCCCTGCCCATCGTCCGGCGGCGCGGTCGGCTCCGGGGTGGCTTCCATCGGCTGCATATCGCCGGGTGTGTCGCCCTGCCCTTCGTCCGGCGCGGTCACGGCCTCCGCATCGCCGAACCCGCCGGTCTGCGTTTCGACGGGCAGCGCCTCACCTGCCGGGATCGCTTCGCCGCTGCCTTCATCGACCGGCGCGTCCAATACGTCGCCGAAGCCTTCGGAGGTCGGCGTCGGCGCGCCCTCGTCCTGCGCCTGCGCGCTTATTATCATGCCCGATATCAAAAACAAAACAATCGCCAGCCATGCAGCTCGTCCAAAAGCCTTACTGTATGACATCGTTACGACTCCTTTTATCGCCCGCAGCCTTACGAATCTTCGTCGTCGCGCCGGTTCATGCGAAGCTGCCGCGACACGAAGATCACCGCCATCAGACTGAACGCCGCCAGGCCGGCCAGCGCCAGGCCGCCGCCCAGCCCCAGGTCATCCATGATACCGGTGTTCGATAGCTGTGCGGCAGTCTCCACCGTCGGCGCTGCTGCGATTTCGGTTCCGGCGGTCGGGCTGGGGGCCAGCGTCGCCGTGACCACAATCGGCGTCGCGGTCGGCCCTTCGGTCGGCGTCGCGGTCGGCTCCTCGGTCACCACGCCGCCGGAGATCTCGGTTACTTCGAGTGTGGCGGTCGGGGTGGGCGTCTCGGTTGGGGTGGGCGTCGCGGTCGGCGGCGGCGTCAGAAGCGTCGCCTGCTCGGTCTCGAACCCAAAGGTAATGGTGGCGGCAGCCGTGAAGGTGGCGTCGAGCTGCGCCTGTAGGGTCATGGCATTCTCGGTCAGGCGTGCAACCTCGTCTGCGCTGGGGCCGCGCGTCAGCAGGATGCCGGCGACCACGCAGATGCTAATCACGAACAAGCCCGCCAGCACGGCGACGGCGATTAGGAAAAGGCGGTTGGGCCGGCCGGCCGGCGCCTCTTCTTCAAAATCCATGTCGATATCTTCGTCGTCGTCGAACCCGGTGTCGAGATCGTAATCGTCGTCTTCAAACGTCAGATCATCATCATCATCAAAGAAATCCATGTTTGCTCCTCCCGCACAACATGCAGGCGCACGTCTCTAAGTTTAGCAAATGTGGGCACGGCGGGGGAGCAGCCCCGCCCCCACGGGCTGGGGGCCGTTTACAGATATTTGCTGCTTATTACCTGTCTTTTATCTCACATTTTGCCGCCGAGCGCAAACCCGGCAAATTTCTTCTAGCCGACCAACTCGATGTTTGCTAGCGGCACAAAAACCACTTCCGGTTTATCTAGCTGGCTGTGCTCCAATTCGAGCCATGCCCCGCGCGCCTTGATCCCGTTGGCAATTGCATGGGTCCGGTCCGGCAGATCGACCACCGTGCCCAGCTTCCCCGCGTAGGGCGCGCACACCACCCGCACCTCGCTGCCGACCCGGACCGGCTGGCCGGGCTGGAGGCTGGCCGGCAGTTCGGCCGGCGTATCCACCGGCACAATCACCTCTGCCCGGTCGTGCTCCCAGCGCTGCGGCTCGTTGGCAATCAAGACCACCTCGCGGGTTGCGTGGGTGCTCAGCAGCCTGTGAATCCGCCGCATCATCGTGCGCCGGCCAAATCCTTCGGTCAGCACCAGCGACACGTTATCCATCGCTCGCGCCGTTTCGATCAGCGACGCATGCATACTCGGCGCGATCAGCCCGCGCACCCGGTGCTCGCTGGCAGCGTCCAGCACCTCCGCGCCGATGGGCACGTGCGTCAGCAAAATCGACCCGCGCTGGTTCAGCGAAATCAGGCTGCCCGGCAGTTCGTCGCCCTCCCCGAACTCCGCGCCGATGACCTGAAGCGTGCCGGCGTTCACGCCGCCGGTGCCCCAGACCCCCTGGACGAGCGCGCCCACCATCCGAATCTGTACACCGAACCCCTCGATCACCTCCGTCACCGAGCCGGGCATCGCCGCCTTCAGTTCGATCACTTCGGGCGCACCGTCCAGCACCACGCGCCCGCCTTCGACGGCGGCTACAATCGCGTCCATCGGTGAGCGCACCGTCTTCCCGCCGAAGAGACCCTTCTTTACCGCCAGTTCGCCGCCCGCCTCCACCTCGTTCCCGGCGTGGACGACCATCCGCGCCATCGCCTCTTCCGGCGACACTTTCATCTCCTCGGCCACATCGACGATCACACGCTCCGAAAAGCGGCCCGCCTTTGCCACCGTGTCGCTGGCGGCCACCGTGCGGCCATACTGCACCAGCACCTCGCCCCGGATCGGCAGCATCCGGTCGCGCATGATGGTTACGAGCGGAACAATGGGCGTTTGCTTGGGATAGTACATCGCTAAAACTCGAATTCGTCCAGGTCAAAGCTTTCGTCGGCTTCGACCGCTTCTTCCGCTTCTACTACTTCTTCCATTTCTTCGGCTTCTTCCGCTTCTTCGGCCATCGCTTCAATCCCGGCCTGCGCCGCCTCCACCGGCTGCACTCGCTCTTTGCCGGTGATCTGATCCACCCAGCGCGGGTAAAGGCGCGCCCGGTCTTCCATCTTATCCGGCAGTTCGAGCGGGCGCCCGCGTGCATCGCACACCAGGCCTAAGACGCTCCCCTCGGCGACGAAGCTCATCTCTTTGCCGGGGCCGGCGCCGATATCCCAGCGGCGATGCGGCTTCACCACCACGCGCGCCCGCGCGCCCGGCGCCAGTGGAATCACCGCGATCCCGCCGGCGCGCACCTTCACCGAGAGCGACCGCCGCTCTTCTTCTTTGTCCTTACGCCGGCGGCGGCCTCTGCCGTTCGAGGCCGCGGCTTCGTCGGGGCGCATCGAATAAAGCGTCACCTGCATCGCAGTTTGTTTGGACCTGGGCCGCCCGACCGGTGCCAGCACCGTACCAAGCGCCGGCAGCCCGCCGCTGTTGAGCACCTGCGCCACCGCCAGCGGCGCCAAGTCGGTGAGCGCGCCCACGTAAGAGAACGCACCCATGCCGGCCAGCAGGCCGTAGGGGTCGCGCAGCAGGCGCGTCCTGCCCACCGGCTGGAGCGCATCGAGCGCCAACAGCGCCGCGTAGCCGGGATGCGGCGGCTGTTCGAAGATCGCGCCGGCCAGCACAATCGCGCTGCTGTCGGGCAAGAAATCGCCCTGCCGGGGCAGCCGCCGCCAGCCCGGAAGCGCCCCGGCCAGCGCCGCCCGGATGATCTCGCGCGCAAACGCCATCTCGATCTCCCAATCGGTCTGGCTCTGTGGGATCGTGGCCGGGCGCAGCCACTTGTTCCATACGTAGTCGTGCAGGTCTTCTGCCTCCGCCTCGAAAGCGAGCCAGCCCGCCAGCGCCGCTAAGTCAATCGCGTCCAGCGCCGTCACCGCGCTGTGACCCAGCCCCAGGTCCGAGCGCACGCTGACATAGCGCCGCTTCTGCCACGCCGCCGCGACCATCGTCGTAGCGCTGCCGATATCCACACCCAACACCGGCAGCTGCGCACCGCCCGGCGGCACCGGCTGCGTCGCCTCCAGGAAGCTCAATATCTGGCTGACACTCTGCGCGGTCGGCAGTACCCCTACCTGGCTCCACTGGCTGACCTCCGCGAAACCGCCGGGGCTGCCGGTAATATAATCGTCGTACAGCGAGCCAAGCCGCGCCTGGGCCGGCTCCAACGTCTCGTCGGCCAAGCTGGGGCGCACGTTCTCGGCCAAATACAGTTCCACGCCTTCGAGCGTCGCCAGGATCGCTTTGACCGGTTCGTGCAGTTCCGCATTGCCGGCAAAGAGCACGCGCGGGCGCTTACCCACCTCGGTCAGCGAAAGCGCCATCTCCGCCAGGTTGACCAGCCGCATCACCGCCTTCTCCGAGCCGGCGTCGGTGCCGCCCACGATCAGCAGCACATCGGGCCGGACCCGTAAGATCGACTCGATCTGCTCGACCTCGGTGCGCGGGTCGCCGAGATGGACGGTATCTTCGATGCTCATGTACGTAGCATTGCAGGCGCGCCGCCCGCTCTCCACGCTGATTTCGGGCACCAGCCCCATCAGCACCGCGCGCATCGGGCGCCCGCCGCTCGCCGTCGCTACGAACTGATCGACCCCGGCGCCGTCGTCGCGCTCGGGTTTGATCAGATAACCCCCTTCGTTAACGAAGACGCGCCCGGTCATCCTTTGGAGCAGCGCCAGCGCATGGCGCAGCCCGTCGCCCACATCGCCGAACGGCGGCTCGGCAGTCGTCGGCGATTGGGCGCGCGCCAGCAGCCGGTAGCGCCCGTTCGCCAGGCCGATCAGCGCGACGCGCGTATTCACGCTGCCGAAGTCAGCCGTCAAAATCGAGTTAAATGGCTTTTCCGTCAATCCGCCCACCGGCTCCTCGCTCTCGACCTCTCACGGCAGAAACTGCACGACGAAGCCCTCCGTCACCCCGGCGAACACCGAGAGACCCGCGACAATCGCGCCGGCATACAGCGCCGCCAGCGCCACCACGATAAACCCCTGCCCCACCAGCGCCGCAATCCGCAACGGCAGGGGCCGGACCATCTCGCCGTCGGGCCGGCGGCGCGCCACGAATTGGAAGTACAGCAGCGTGCAGATCGTGCCGACCGCCATAATCAGCCCATTGACCCACTGGCCCGCGTCCGTCCCGACGCCCGTCACGTCGCCCGCTGCGCGCACCTGCGGCAGCAGCGTCCCGGTGATAATGCCGACCAGCGCCACCGCCGTCCCCACGCCCACCAGGTAGGCCACGGTCAGGTTGCCCAGCTTCGCCATGCGCCGCGAGAACTTGAACAGCAGCGTCAGCCCGAACACCAGCGGCATCACGCCCAGTAAGCGCTGCGCCGGGCCGGTCTCCGGGCCGAGGATCACGCTCTTGACCCAATAATTCCAGAGCCACTCGGTCACCGTCATCGCAATAAACCCCGCCGACGCCCCCACAAACAGGCTCACCGCGATGCGATACAGCGGGTTATCGCCGATCAAGTAGCTCAGCACCATGAGCGTGAGCACGAACGATATCACACCGGCGACGAAATCCACGTCAACGCCCATGCATCCCCCTAACCCGCCGACCGGCGCCCGCGCCGCGCCAGCGCGCGAATCGCATTTCCCACGCCGCCCAGCAAGATCACCGCCGCCGCCAATACCAGCGCCGCCGCGATGCTGTTCGCGTGTTGGCCCGCCTTCGGAAAGACGGTGCTCGCCGGCGCGCCGCGCGCCTGCGCATAGGCGACCGTGCCGGCATAGCCGGTCACATAGCCCTTGAGCTGCCCGCTCTCGAAATAGGCCGCTGCCGCCGGCTCCACCCCGGCGCCCACCACCGCCACCATCGGTACCGGCGCACCCAATGGGCCGCCTCCGCGCGCGGTGACCGTGTTCACCTGCTCAAGCCAGGCGCGCAGTGCATCGTACTCGTTCGAGAGCACCACGATCAGCTTGAAGCGCTCGCGCACCGATTTCACGTTCAGGCTCGTCGGTTTGCCCTGGTAATCGACCGCAAAGCGCGCCGGCGGGGGGGCGCTGCGGTCGGCGTCGCGCGCCACCAGGTCGCGCAGCCCGCCCAGGAATCCCGCCAGGTAGCCCAGATCGACCGGGCTGGTGTTGGAATCTTGAGTCAAATCCGCGACCACGCGGTGCCCGATCAGCGAGCCGGCCGGGTTGGTAGACAGCGTGACGATGCGCGCGCCCCGCGCCGTCACGTGCCCCAGCACCGCCTGCGCCGCCGGGTCAAGCTCCGGGGCCGCCGCCCCGCCGTACTCGAACGCCACCAACACCAACTCGCCCGGATTCAGCCGCTCCACCAGCGCGCTGACATCACTCACCGCCGCCGGGATGCGCGCCGGCGCCGCCGGGAGCAGGTCGGCGGGGAGGAAGAACGGCGCGATCACCGCCGCCAGCATCAGCAAACTGAACAGCACCCGCCCCACCGGGCGCGGCCGGCGCACCGCGCGCGCTTTGCGTTTCTTCGCCGGCTGGGCTTCGGCTTCCGCGCCCGCCTCGCCTTCTTCGACCGCCTCCGGTGTGATCTCGGCTGCGTCTTCCAACTCCTGGATAAATGCGGCGGTCATCTCGCCGAGCGCCTGGGCCTGGCGCCGGTCCTGATCGGTCATCATCAGGTTGGTCACCAAGACCGGCTCTCCCACCGTCGTCGATATCGCCGGCTCCGCTACCAGCGTTGCTCTAAAGCCTTGCAGCGGCCCGGCCCGGTCCAGGCGCGCCAGTTCTCTAGGGTCAAATTCCAGCTTCAGCTTGAACGGATCGACCGACTCAATCCAGCGCGGCGCGGGCGGCAGCGCGCCCACCGGCTCGGTGATGCCCCACTCGCGGAGGCGCTGGCTCTGCGCATGCCAGGCTTCGATCAACCAGGCCGGCAGTTCGTCCGGCGCCAGGCCCGTCTCGACCTCCAGCTTGTCAACCTCTTCTTCGGCCTCCTCGGCGACGCCCGGCAGGGCCACCTCGTCGAAGGCTTCGATGCCATCCATGCGCATCCAGTCGGGCATGCCGTCGTCTGCGGCCGGCCGGGCCGGCGCTGCGGTTGGCGTGGACTCGTCGCCCAGGATGCCCGCCCCGGCGATATCCATCCACGAAGGCGCCGCCAGGTCATCTTCGGCGGGCGCTGCGGACGCGGCGTCAGGGCCGCCCATCCAATCCAGGTCCGGCATCGCGCCGCCGGTTATATCAGGCGCGGCGGGCATTTCATCAGGGCCGCCCATCCAGTCCAGGTCCGGCATCGCATCGCCGGTCATGTCAGGTGCGGCGGGCGCTTCGCCAAAGCTGTCCATCCAGTCCGGCTCCGGCAGCCCGGCGGCCTCGGCAGGAGGGGGCGCGGGTGCGCCGAAATCGCTCATCCAGTCCGGCTCCGGCAGCCCGGCGGCCTCGGCGGGAGGGGGCGCGGACGCGCCGAAATCGCTCATCCAGTCCGGCTCCGGCAGTTCCTCAGCCGGCGGGCCGGCGGCTGCACCGAAGTCCCAATCGGGCGAGGGGAGGTCGGCGGGCGGTTCTTCGGCGACGAACATCGCCTCGAAATCTAGCTCGCCCGTCCCGGCAGCATCCGCCGCTTTGAACCAATCCGGGATGGCGGCCTGATCTGCCTCCACCCCTCCGAACCAATCAGGCGTGGGCAAATCGCTGGTTGGGGGCAGCGGCGCGCCGGGCGGTGGGGCAGCCGGCACCGGCTCCTCGTCTTCCAACAGCAGCCGCTCCAGGTCGCCGGTGCCGCCCACCAAGTCGCCGGTGTCGGAAAGGTCGGTTCCCCGGAGCCATTCCGGGACCTGCGCCTCGTCCTGCTCCTCCAGGCCCATGAACCAGCCCGGCGCGAACTGCGGCTCTGCCGCTGCCGGCGGCGCTTCACCGGTAGCGCCCGCATCGGCATGCTGGTCAACTGCTTCGAACCAATCCGGCACCACCAGGTCATCTTCGGGTGCTGCGCCGCGCCGCGGTGAGGCTCCCCACGAGGTATCGACGCCCAGTTCGGCGTCCAGCGCCTCGAAATCCAAATCGACCGGCTCCTGAGAGGCCGGGGCCGCTTCTTCGCTGTACCCTTCGAACGCGGCCCCGAACTTGAAGCCGAATTCCTCACCGCCGTCCTCGAAGGTCGGCGCTTCGCGGAAGTCGAATTCCTCATCGTAGGCCGCTTCGCCGTCCGGCTCCTCGACTGCGAGGTCGAACTCGTACCCGTCGGCATCGGCGCCGGCGCGGAAGTTGAACTCGTCTCCGGCGCCGACTTCCTCGCCGGGCGTCTCCGCCGGCCGCTCCAGCCACGAGGGCGTATCGTCGTCGGGAGCGAGCGAATCTTCGTCCGCGCCGGCTGCGTCTTCTTCCTCGCCAAGCCACGCAGGGAAGCCTTCTTCGTCCGCGCCGGCGGCAAAGAAATCGCCCGTGTCTTCAAATTCAGATTCTTCGGGCGGCGCGCCGGCGCCGGCAGACAGATCGCCGCCGGTCAGCCAGTCGGGGATTTCGACTTCTTCCGCCGCGCCGGAATCGCCGGTTTCGCCGGCCCAGGGTAAATCCAGGTCTTCGCCTTCGGACGCGCCGGCCGGCGCGTCCGGTTCCAGGATTTCGCCGGCTTCTTCTTCGTCCGCACTTGCGCTCAGCCACGGCAGACCGGTATCTTCGTCAATGTCCGCCGGCTCCGAGACGGGCAGCGGCTCAAATCCCGCGTCCTCGGCAAGCCAGGGCAAATCCATGTCGTCCGGCGCTTCCTCGTCGATGCTCGCCCCAGGCCGGTCGCCGGCCGGCGCGGCATCGAAATTAGAGCCGGTGAGCCAGTCCAGGTCTTCTTCTTCGACTGGCGGCGGTTCGGCTTCCGGGAAAGACCCGGCGAGCCAGTCAAGCTCGCCCTCGTCTGCGCCTTCCGCTGCCTCCACGTCGCCGGGCAGCGGTTCCGCGCCGCTCAGCCAGGATAGCTCGACATCGCCGGCCGCCTCCGAGTCGTCGGCGAACGGCAGCCATTCGTCATCTTCGCTTTCATCGTCATCGTCGGGCAGCCAGTCGGGCAGCCCATCATCCCAGTCAGACATCTTCCTGCACCCTAGCCCCGGTAGGGCTGGTCACGGCCCACCAACACGCGAACGCCGACCGTCAGCGCGCCGAGCGCCATCCCAATGAGAATCCCGCGCAGACCACCCGCCGCCGGTACGTTCACGATCCAATCACGGACGCCGCCGAACACGTCGCCGACCAGCGGGAGCGGCTGCCAGCCCAGCAGCACCAGGATCACGACACCGATGAACAGCACCGCGCCCGCCGACACACGCCGCCGCATCATACGCGCGGCGGCGAAGATGAGAAAGAACGCCATCAACCCGGACAGCGCCCCCTCAATCGAAAGCTGCAATACTGTGAACAGCGGCCCGGTAATTGCGCCGCTGCCCAGCGCCGGGTGATCGTCGCCGGCCTGCGTTAGCTCGAAGATGCGCGCGCCGATCACGCCGAACATGCTGATGACCAACGCCAGGCTGTAGAACCAGCCGCGCGCCCCGCTCCCCACGCGGCGCATATGCACGATAAACAGGTTCGCCACGCCCGCCAGCACCGCCATCGCAGCGGTGGCAAGCGCCAGGTTGATGAACACGCCGGCGATTGTGCCCAACAGCGGCCCGCCCAGCGTCAATCCCAGCAGCGTCACCAGGCCGACCGCAATCGTGACGGATACCCCTAATGGAAATCGGAACCTGCGCAATCCTGCCCCCTTTGGGTTAGTTGTTGGCTATTAGCAGTTAGCTGCTAGCGATTAGCTTTTAGCGGTGAGCGGTTAGCTTCTTAGCGGCTAAAAGCTAATTGCCAATCGCTGTCGGCTAATCGCTAATTCGTCAACGTGGCGATGACCACCCCCACGACGATTAACGCAATCATCACATAGCGCAGCACATCCTGCGCCAGCACGCCGCCGCGCTGCACCGGGTCTTTCTCCAGGTACGCCGCGCCGACGAACATCTCCTCGCCGAGCAGGGGCATGTCGGTCATAACATACGCCACCGCCTGCCCCTCCACGAGATCGCTGCCTGCGATCTGCACCAGTTCGCGGCGCGCGCCCATCTCGGCGATGAAAGCCATCTCCGGGCCGAAACGCCCGACAATCACGTTCGCCGAAGCGTCACGGTCCGCCGCGAAATTCGCCGCGCCCGCGCCGTAAGCCAGCGAACTCGGCCCGCCGGGCACCCAGACCGCCGCGCCGGAGTCGTAGCGTTCGGGCGCTTCGGCGCGCGCAAAGGTCGCGCGCAGCGTATCCTGCGCAACCGCCAGCCCCAGCGGGTCGCTCATCGTCGCCAGCGGCGAACGCTCGCCGATGGCGGCACGCTCGGCGAGAAAGCCCAGTAATTCGCTGCCGGCCAGCGCGGTAAGCGTGCTCTCGCGGCCCACGCCGGCGTCGCCTAATGCCACGTGCACGGTACGGTCGCTCTCGATCGCCTCGCCGGCCAGCGTCGTCAGCGCCGCAAAGCCGCGCAGCGGGCGGAAGCCCAACCGCCAGCGCCGCAGCACGATGACCCCGCTGATGGTCAGCGCCGCGCCTACAATAATAATCACCAGTGCAAGCAAATTATCACTCACGGTCGTCTGCTTCCTCCGCTGCGAGCCGCGCGCCCAGCCAAGCCAGCGCTTCCGGGTCTTCTAGCAGCGCCGCCCACTCGCCTACCGCGTCACGGTCCACCAGCAAGCCCAGCGCCGGCTGCGCAGCCCAGAGCACACCCGCGCCGACCGGCGCCAGCGGGCCAAACGCCCGGAACAGTACACTCAGCACGTGCCCCAGACCCGACGCTTCCAGACGCCCGGCCCACTGCTCTAGTTTTGCGTAAGTCTCTCTCGATGCCATTAGCGCCAGTATAGCACAGCGCGCGCGCATATGAAAAGTGGGCGAAAGTGAGGCTTGCTCCATCCAAAATGTTAAAGGTTTGTTAGAGATGCTGTGAGAAACTTCACGGCTTATATGCATTTATTGTAAACTAGGCGAAAGACCAATTATCCTCTTTGATATATTATAGGATAATTTTTATAAGATATATCTATGACGAGGTTATTATATGTTCACTATAAGCAGAAGTGCGAAAGGACAGGGCCTGGCCGAATATGCGCTCATCCTGGTGCTCGTCGCGGTCGTCGCCATTCTCATTCTTGTCGTGCTTGGCGAGCAAACCCAGCAAGTTTTCTGTAGCATCATCTCGGCATTGGGCGAAAACGCCCCGGACGTGGAAGCCTGCGAAGCGCCGCGCGTCACGTGCAGCGGCATCGACAGCAACCCGATCAGGATGGAAGCCATCGTCAGCGACAATAACGGGACCGACAGCATCGCCAACGTCCAGTTTTATGTCGATGGCGCCCACATCAGGACCGAGTATTCCTACCGGTACTGTTTGAGCGGGGGCGATCTGCCGTGCGGCCCTTATGCGCTCCCGTCCGGCTCGCATACCATCCGCGCCGTCGCCACCGACGACGATGGGTATTCCGGCTCGTGCGAGGCGAGTTTCACCATCCCCTAGGCGAGCGGGGAAGACTTGCCACAGAGACACAGAGAGCGCAGAGATTTCTCAAGAAGATTCTCTTAAACCCTCTGTGAACTCTGTGTCTCTGTGGTGAAAAAATCTTCCCTCCAGGGCGGGCGAAATCAAAGATCGAGATTGAGGTGATAGGGCAGCATCGTATGCGCCCAGTATGTCGCCGTGTCCAGGCGCCGGAACTGCTCGACCAGTTCCGGCGATAACGGCGCGTCTGGATGGGTTCTGCGCCGCCATTCGTGGAACACCGAAAGGCGCAGCCGCGCGGTCTGAAACTCCTCGATGACCAGCTCGCCCTCCAGCCCGCACGCCTCGACGAGGCCACTTTGGGCAAGCGCCGCCAGGGTTTTTTCGATGTCAAACGGCGCCCGCCGCCAGGCCGGTTCCCAGCCGTCCGGCGTGCCCTCGACCAGCATGTACGTGGCGATACCCGGTATGCCGTCCAGCGGCAGCCCCACCGAGCCGGGATTCAGGATGTGCCAGCGCCCCACGCGCCGGTCTAGCGGCAAATGCGTGTGCGCGCAGATAAATGTCGTCTCCTCCACGCCCGCCGCCGCGAGCTTTTCCTCGATTTCGGCATCGGGCGTCTGCGGAAAGATGCTGTACCAGGGGTTGCCCGGCCAGCCGTGTTCGATGCGGACCGGTGGCGCGTCGGGGTAGCGCAGCGAAACCTGGTCCGGCCAGGCTGCGATGCGCCAGTGCCACGCGCCGTTAAGCTGCGCGTGGAGCCAGGGCAGCATGACGTAGCCGTTCCACTTATCCGGGGCGCGCGGCGTGTTGTAATCGAGCAGGTAGTACTCATTGTTGCCACGCAGCATCGCACAGCCCACGCGCGCCAGGCGCTCCAACACCGCCGCCGAAGAAGGCCCCCAGTTCACGATATCGCCCGCCGCGATCATGTAGTCAATGTCGTGCGCCGCTGCGTCGTCGAGTACCGCTTCCAGCGCCGCCAGGTTGCCGTGGATGTCCGCCAGGATTGCCAGCCGGGTCATGTACACCTCTGTGATTTGAAGAAACCTTCCAGATTTTACCGGCGCGCGATTTTAATCGCGCTCGGACCGGCCCGCCAACCATGCCACTGCCCACAGCGCCAGCAGACCCAGCGCCGCCGCCCACACCCACTTTAAGTCCGCTTCCACGGGCGGCGGCGTTGGCGCACCGGTGGGGTCAATCCGCAGCAGGTAGAGACAGTGCTTCTGGGCGATAAAATCTTCGGCGTGGGGCGCTACGCCCCACGACTCAAGATAAATATCCCAGGCCGGACTGTGCCGGAATACCGCAAAGAGCGCCCGGAGTTCGTCCTCGCCCGTCACCCGCCGGACTTCGCCCGGCTCCGCGCCGCCCGGCCCGGTCTGCACCGTCACATATGGGTCGGTCATCACGTTCTTATACCATTGCGAGCGCTTGCCCCAACCGCTCGCAACGTACTTTTTGCCGTTCACCTCGGTGTATTCCAGCGCAGCGGTGCGCGGCAGCCCGCTTTTACGCCCGGTGGCCGTCAGCAGCAGCAGGTGCGCCGGTAAGAGCGGCCCTAGGCCCAGACGCCACAGGTACAGTGGTATTTTAGAAATGCGTTTACGCCACCGGCTTGTAGGGTAGGTCATAAAGCCCTGCGTCGCCTGCCGGCACGGGGCGATCATCTTTCCGCCATCGCTCATCGGCTCGCCTCCTCTGACGAATAGTCACCGAGGTTCGCAGTGCCTCGACCCGGCACAGCGCCTCCTTGACTTATCCCCCATCACTCACATTGTACTGCTTTCGTTGCAGATTGCCCGGTTCACTTGACCATACTCCCTGGCTGGTGTAAAGTTTCGCTCATCTGAACCCATAGAATTATGGATCCAATCACAATCGCAAGGAGAAACTTGATGAGCACACCGCAAGAAGTCTTTAACGCCATGCCAGAAAGATTCCTGCCGGAGCGCGCGCGCGGGGTTAACGCCGTGATCCAATTCAAACTGTCGGGCGAAAACGGCGGTGAGTGGTACCTGACCGTCGCCGATGGTCAGTGCACCGTCGAGCCGGGCGTCAGCGAAAAGCCCAGGGTGACCATCGCCATGGCCGATGCTGATTATGTGGCCCTGATCGAAGGCACCGCCAACCCCATGCAGCTTTTCATGGCCGGCAAAGTTAAAATCGATGGCGATTTGATGTTGGCGCAGGCCATGACCAACTGGTTTGCCCAACCCTGAGCGCCTGGTAAAACCGTATCCAAAGCGAAAAGGGCCGGCGTCAAAAAATGCCGGCCCCGTATTACACACACCCAATTGCGCTCAAGCTTAGGATGATGTGCGACCCCGTAATGCGCTGAGGATCGGGAACTCGCCCTTCTCCCACGTTACCAGCATCGGCGCGGCGGTGAAGATCGACGAGTACGTACCGGTCGCCAGGCCCACCAATAGGATTACGATAAACTGGCGGATTGTCTCGCCGCCGAACAGCACGATAGCGATCATCACAAAGACGGCGTTGATCTGCGTGGACAGCGAGCGGTGGACGGTCTCCAGCAAGCTGCGGTTGACCACGGTCTCAAACGGCTCGTTCCGGCGGCGCGGCAGGTTCTCGCGGATGCGGTCGAAGATCACAATCTTATCCTGCACCGAGTAGCCGACCACGGTCAGCACGGCGGTGAGGAACAGCGAGTCGGCCTCCCAGCCGAAGAAGATCCCCAGCAGCGACATCACACCCAACGTAATCAACACATCGTGAAACATGGCAATGATTGCGCACGTGCCGTAGCGGAAGAAGTGCGGCACCTTGCGGAACGCCCAGGCGATGAACACCAGGATCAGCACCGCCACTACGAACACCGCCAGCACCGCCGCCTGCGTCACCTCTGTGCCGATGGTGGGCGTCACACGCTCGATGCGCAGCGTGCCCTGGTCAACCGGCGCAATCTGCGCCTCCAGGCTGTCGATGATCTGGGTTTGCTGCTCCTCTTCTACGAAGCTGGTGCGAATTTGCCAGCGCTGCTCGGCCGGCGCGCCGATTTGCTGAATGTGCGGGTCGTCCAGGTTGAAGCCGACGGTGAACACCTCGCGGATGGCCCCCTCGGTGCTTTCGTTGTAAGCGCCGGGCGTCGTCAGGGTGAAGACGCTGCCATCCTGCAACACGCCGGGATCGACGGCAGACAGCGCCGCAAAGACCTTCGCCTCGACATCGGCCGGCGTATCCGGGCCGAGGGTCACTTGCCAGGTCGCGCCCTCCTGCGTGATCTGCGGCGCGGCGGTGTTCTGGTAAGGCGCCAGCACCGACTCGATGTGCCCGGCCTGGTCCAGGAATTTGATTTCGAACAGGCTGCCGCCCGTAAAGTCCACGCTGAGCAGCACAATCGAGCCGAAGTTCGCCAGCGAGTAGGCCATAGCAGCCGCTCCGATGGCGATAAGGATTAAAGAGGCCGTGAAGTAGACATGTCGTTTCTGTACCAGCTTATACATCGGTTACACCCCCAGCAGCCACGACCGGGCTTCGAGCTGTTCTCGACCGAAGTTGATAAAGAGCGCGAGGAAGGTCCGGGTGACGATGATGGCGGTGAACAGGTTAATCACCAGGCCCATCGCCAGCGTGACCGCAAAGCCGCGCACGGCGGACGCGCCGAACTGGCTGCCGAACCAGTAGAGAATGAGACAGATGAGAATGGTGGAGATGTTCGAGTCGCGGATAGCGGGGAACGCGCGGTCGAAGCCGAAGCGGAACGCCGCTTGCAGGCTGCGCCCGGCGCGCAACTCCTCTTTGAAACGCTCGAAGATCAAGATATTGCCGTCTACTGCCGTCCCGACGCCGATCAAGAAGCCGGTGATGGCCGGCAGCGTCAAGGTGACCGGGATGAAGCGATAGAGCGCCAGGTTAATCAGCGTAAAGACGCCGAGCGCCAGCGAAGCCGCCAGCCCCGGCACCCGGTAGTAGACCAGCATGAAGATGAACACGGTGATAATGCCGATCAAGCCGGCCTTAACGCTCTGATCCACCGAGACCGCGCCCAGCGTCGGTCCGATAGCCTCAATCGATTCGACCTTCAGCGGCACCGCCAGCGCACCGTAGCGCAGTTGGATAGCAAGCTGGTAGGCTTCTTCGTAGGTAAAGTCGCCGGTAATCATGCTGCTTTCCGAGTCAATCGCTTCGTGGATCGAGGGTGACGAGATCACCGCGCCGTCGAGCACGATGCCCAGGTAGCGCCCCACGTTGGCGGCGGTGTGCTGGGCAAAGATCGTGCGGCCCTCCGGCTTAAACTTCATGCCCACCGACCAGGCGCGCTGCCCGGCGGTGGTGTTGGGCGCGATGGGGTAGGCGTCCGCGAGGTTGGCCCCGGTCATCACGGTGTGGTAGATCTGCGCGGTCGCGTCGGTCGGTTCGACCTCCGCGCCGCCTTTCGGCGTGTCGGTCTGGATGATCGTTCCCACTGCGAGCGGCGCGCCGCCGAAATCGACGAACTCCAGCAGGCCGGTCTCGCGGATGGTTGCGACCGCGGTCTCCGGGTCGGAGATGCCCGGCAGTTCGACGATAATCCGGTTCGAGCCGCTAAGCTGCACCACCGGCTCGGTCACGCCCAGCGCATCCACGCGCCGCTCGATGACCTGCATCGAGGCTTCCATGTCGGCTTGCAGCAGTTCAAAGTCCGGCGGCACGTCCGCCGAGAGTAGCACGCGAATCCCGCCCTGCAAGTCCAGACCCAGGCGGAATTCTATCTCGTTCTTGTAATCGCCAAGTTCGGGGTCGGCGTAGTCGCCGTCGCCGTTGGCGTCGATTCGGATGTAAGCATCCGGCAGCATCATCCATCCGGTCGCCAGGACGACCACGACGATAAACGCCAGCCACCGGTAATGAGTTTGCATGGACAAGCTGAAGTCCCCCCTTCTAAGATCAAATCGAGGTACACCGGCTACATGGGCCAGCACAACACGAGGGGCGATTATACCCCCGCCTCATAATCCCGCCAATCGAATCCTTAAAAAACAGGGCTTGTGCACAGTCGGCAAATCGTTTATTTCACCCCCTTGCGAAGCATCCCCCTTGCCACACCGTGATGTTGTCGGCGAAATTGGGAGACAGCGCCGAGTCGGGCCGTAGGGGCGGGTCTCGGACCCGCCCAGGGCCGGTTTCAAACCGGCCCCATACGCATCAACTTAAGGAGTACGAAAAGAGTAAACATGGGGTAAACATGGGGCGGGGTTCAACCCCGCCCCATATGCATCA
>JAFGMM010000046.1 GCA_016927535.1 Anaerolineae bacterium | reverse complement strand
GTATCTGGCGACGCCTGACTGCTTTTAGCGGCATTCGCGTTCGCCAACCTGACCGTTTCGCCGCTTAATTTGGCGAAGGTATTGATAATCATCAGGACTATAAAACCAACCGTCTGGATCGATTGAACCCTTTCTGCTTCCTGAATGCCAGGCAGATCCTCCTCAAAATGTTTGATATTAATTCCACAGCTTATACAATACTTATCATTCACTGAAATAGTTGCATTACAGTTTGGGCACACACGAGTTAATCTCAGTAGACGGCCACAATTTCCACAAAACCGCTCCGTTTGCTCGACAACCCACCCACAGCGAGAGCATACAAGCTCACCGGGCCGGCGGATGTGAAGCTGCTGGTTGGCGATGAGCACCGAAGTTGTGCCACAATACTGGCACACAAACTCCACTCCAAACGCAAGCTCGCGCTCGGAGACGTTATTGGTACTGCCACATTGTGGACATACCAGCGGAACAACTCGCGCTTCCATGAAACGAGCACCCTTGCTACACCCGGATTATGCACCTAATATACCACGTTCTAGCTGCTATCTATGCTCCCCAAAATTTAGGGAAGACAAGATGTTATCTTGGAGCAACCGCGCTATAATCAATCTGCGCCGCAAAAACACGGCCCGGTGGGTAGTCCGGGCACATCTCCTCGGTAGATGCCAGTAACCTTTCCTTCAGGGAATGTCCAGCGGTGACGTTGGGCTATGCCTGGAGGAAAGCTATGAATCTGACAATCCTTTTTGAAAACCCCTACTGGATCGGGTTAATCGAGTTCGAGCGCGACGGATTGCTCTACGCTGCGCGCCACATCTTCGGCGCCGAGCCGTGCGCACAGGCAGTCTATGATTTCGTACAGAAGGAGCTAGACCTGATCCTCGCCGGGATGACCACCGGCATCCCGGCCAACAAGGTAGAGAAGCGCCGCACCAACCCCAAACGGGCGCAGCGCGAAATCCGGCGCGCCATGTCTGAGGTCAAAGTCTCGACGAAGGCACAGGATGCCATGCGCGCCCAACTCGAACAGAACAAGTGCACAAAGCAAGAAGATCACCGGCAGGCACGCCGGGCATCGCAGGAGCGCCGGCGGCATGCCAAGACAGAGAAAGCGAAAGCAAAGCGGCGCGGGCGCTAAAAAGCTTCTCGCTCACGCAACAAAACGCACGCGCAGCGCCAGCTTGCCGAGCATGATCTCGTCGCCGTCGCACACGATGCGCCGGAAGTCCGGCTCCAAGTGATGACCGTTTAACAAGGTGCCGTTGGCGCTGCCCAGGTCTTGGATCGTAACGCCGTCCTCGTCCCAATCCAACACCGCATGCCGCCGCGAAACACCTAGCTTGGTCGCGTCAAACGGCGTCAGGTCGATATCCACAAACAGCCCGGTGCGCAGGTCAGAGCGCCCCAGAGTCACGGGCGCGTCCGGCATCTCAATCGTAAAGTACGCATCCTCAGCGTTCCGCACCTGGAGAACGACGGCGCTTGGCGCCTCGAACGCCGTAACCTTACTCTCATAAGGATTCAGCGGCGCTCTTTCTGGGCGGGTATTGTGCGTGGTCCCTGGGTCGATATCGACCAGCGGCTCGCCGCACCACTCGCAGATAAGCGCCCCATCCATATTGAGTTTTCCACAATACAAACACTCGATCATACGCTCGCCTAACAACACAATCAAAAAAACAACCGTTCTCAGTCCACCAGCGGCAAGCAGTTCACTCCATCCCAATCGAGCAGCCGCCCGATCACGTCCTGCTGCTCGACGGGGTTAGGATATATCGCTGCGATCATTCCTTCAAGATCCCCTGACGGCAGATACATGACCGCCTGCACGGCTGCGTCGCCCGCCGGGCAAAGCGCGCCGCCGCCCGCTGCGAGGTCGGAGATCGTCAGGCGCAGCCCGTGCGCCGGGTAATACAGATCCATCGACCAGGCAGCCTGCCCGGTCGTCGCCGGGTCGAGCAAATCCACTTTCGCGGGCGGACCGAACTTCCCGGTCACCGCTTCGAGCGCTGCCGGTTCGACCGGCCAGAGGGTCATCCACGCCAGCAGGTCGCCGCGCACGAGCAGCGTGTTCGGCCTGACCGACGGCTCCGGCGCCGCCCAATCCCACGCATACAGCGCACCGTCCGCCGGCGCCGCCGCCTCGCGCCAATCTGCCACGAAAGGACTGTTCTCCAGGAAAGCCCGGACTTCTTGCAGGGCGGTCACGCCCGGCTTGAGGCCCTGCCAGCACGGCGGCGCGCACGGCTCCCCGGTGAGCAGGCTCGCATCCACCGGGAAAGCCGGCTCCGCTTCTATGGTGGGCCAGACCGCCGGCTCCCACGCCGGGACATCGCCGCGCGGCTCAAGCGGCGGATTCATAGGCGGCAGGCGGTCGGCAGGACCACACGCAGCCGCCATTAGCGCTAAGGCCAAAACCCCAATCGCTTTGTAATTGTGCATAGATCGACTCGCTGCTCTACAGCTTTACAGAGCAATCTTCTGGATCACGGTCACCCCATTTTGCATCATGCTGTAGAGGAAAACCAAATGCAAAAAATCGCCGTCATGTGGCACGCCGTCTTCGGTTTCGACGGCAGAAACCGGCACATCGCAGGTCGCGACCCCGCCGGCCGGCACAATCACCCGCATGCCGGCCAACTGCCGGGCGTTGGCGCGCAGCCGCAGGTACATCGCCAGTTGGAACAGCGACAAATCGGTGCTGTTGCCCGCTACGATAAACGTAGCGATTTCCGGGTGGGTGTCGAGCCACTCGTCGAAGCCGGTGTCTATCACCGGGCTGGTCGAATTCTTCTCGAAGATTTCGATTTTGTCAAAGAAGGCCAGGTCCCGGATTGCCGCGACCGGCTTGGCTTCTCCGGTGCCGCGTATGCAGTGCGGCCCCCACTGCGCGAACTCGACCGCATCGGGCGTATGAGCATCCTGCACGAGCGCGAGCTTGCGGACGCCGCGCTCCCAAGCAGCCTGCATGAGATTCACGACCGGCACGACGACAGCCGCCGCGCGCGGCGAAGCCATCAGCCCGTGGTAGCAAAACCCTTCGATCACATCGACCGCAACGACCGCGACCCGGTTCGGATCGCCGGCAACCCGGTCCAGTTCGATAGTCTCCAGGCGGTTGTACCAATCGACCAGCCAGGTCATAAACGGACGACTGCCCTCGATAAACGCTTCTGCGTTCATGCTGACCATCCTCATCGCAACAAGGTTAAGGATACAGACACGGATACCCGGCTAAGGGAACAAACGCCGCGCCTTGACCTCCAGCTTGCTGGTCTCGTCAAAGCGATACAATTCTGCCGGACGCCCTCCCGTCTCGCGGAAACGCCCGGTCGGCACGACGACTTCCTGCCCTTCGCGCTGGAGCTTTTTACGAAAGTTGGCCTTATCGAGTTTGTAGTCATCTAGAATCACCATGTACGCCTCTTGCAGCTCGCGCAAGGTGAATTCCTCCGGCAGCAGCTCAAAGGCCGCGGCCGTATACTCTAGTTTATAACGCAGCCGCGTCAACGCATAATTCAGAATCTTCGCGTGGTCGAAGGCCAGCGGCGGGAGAGCGTACACCGAATGCCAGGCCGCCTCCGTCGCATCCGACCCGGCCAGCGGCGAAAGCCGGTCTGCCGATACCAGAGCATAGTACGTCACACTGATGACCCGGGTGCGCGGGTCACGGTCGGGCAAACCAAAGGTATAGAGCTGCTCCAACCACACATTGGTCACCCCCGTCTCCTCGGCAAGCTCGCGCCGCGCCGCCTCGTCCAACGATTCGCACATTCCCACAAACCCGCCGGGAATGGCCCACATCCCCTTAAACGGAGGCGCGCCGCGCCGGATCAGGAGCACCTGCAAATCGACGTCGGCAGGATGGTCAACGTCAGGCGGGCGCTCGCGCAGTGAAAAGATCACCACATCCACCGCCACCGACGGGTGTTCGCGGCTGCGGAACTGGTGAGCTTCTTCGTCATGGACTTCTTGTATCGTCGATGCCATGATATGCCTCTTAAAATGAAATGATAGACCAGACTTATGGTGTCAAATACATTTTGTGGTTTGTTGCTATTGTATCGGGTTTTGCTCACAAATGCAGCTTAATTTAAGACTTTGGGGGAAAATCCGGTCGGATTACGGGAGATGACACGCGGAACCGGCGGCAGCCAGCCGGCTAACTCTCCTCGCGGCGCTCGCGCGTCCGCTGCGCTTTGCGCCGCAACTCCTGAAAATAGGCCATCTGCGCGATATCGGTCATGCTGACATACTTGGTGCCTTCGTCAATCTCGACGCACAGTTCCAGCAGCTCCCTTTCCAGCACGCGCAGCTTTTCTTCATAAGCCAGGGCTTGCTCGATCATCGGCGCGGTTTGCAGCGCCAGCGCCGCGACGAGCTTCAGGTCGGCGGCAGTGTAGGGATACGGGTCCTCATTGATGACCGTCATCACGCCCATCGTCTCGCGCCCCGCCTTGAGCGGCACACAGACCAACGAACTGACCGCGCCTACCTCGTCGCCGTCGCCGTCGATAAACCGCCGGTCGGCCGGCACGTCATTGACGATCTCGGCCTTGCCGGTCTCATGTACAAAATTGATCACGTCCATACACGGCATAAAAACACTCTCCGGAGCACCCTCGCGCGCCGCCGCCGCGACGGTCCGCAAGATTCCACCGCCCGCGTCGAACAGCATCACCGCGCCCCCGGTCGAAACAATCAACTTCCGGGCCTCTTTAATCGCCAGAATCGCCATCTCCCTGACACCGGAACAGGCCGCGAGTTTATCGGAAATATTGTAAAGGATATTCAACTCCCGGTAACTATCCAACACCTCCCGCCCCATCTGCCGCTTCTCGAACTCGTTTTCGGCGGCATAAGAAAGAAACTCGGCGAGCGCCGCCGCCGCTTTTCCGCCGGTCACCACGCCGATCTGGGTTTCGGCAATTTGCACCGGGTATGCACCGGGCGGGTCGTCCGCCGCTTCGCCCCACACCAGGTTATTCTCGGCATCCCAGACACCAACCGGGGTATCGGCGAGCGCCGCGATGGCTTGAGCCACCGCATGTACCCCAATCCTTCGCCGGGCAAACAGCTTCTTAAGGGTCACTTGAGACATATGCTTCCTCGCAGCTCCGCTACAGGTCGATTCCCAGCAGTTCGGCGGTCTTTTCTAGAATCTCATCCGGGTCAAACGGCTTGGTCATATAAACATCAGCGCCCACTTCGGTCCCTCGGCGCCGGTCATATTCCTGCCCCTTAGCCGTCAGCATAATAATATACACGTCGCTCAACCCCAACTCCTGTTTCACCTTCCGGCAAACCTCAAAGCCGCTCAGTAGCGGCAGCATGATATCGAGAAACACCACTTCGGGCTTCTGTGCCTCAATGATTTCTAATGCCGCCGGACCATCGGCGGCCGTCAGCAGCTCTACACCCCGATCTTCCAGGTCTTCCAGGGTCTGTTCCATCAGCAGACGGATATGCGGTTCATCATCCACGATCAAGATTTTTGGCGCCATGCCTCGCACCTTTCAAACGAACCGGGTAGGCATTCCTACTCCCTATAGTATATCGTCTCCGGGCAAAAATTCCCGGCGATGGGCGATAAGCGGAGGCAAGCCAGCAGGATACCCACAAATGTTCGAAGCGGCAAGCTCCGGGGAGTTTCTGAGACAATCGGGTGTATCCCGCGTTGTTGGCGAGACTTTTTAATGGGACGCGGATTTTTAGTCTGAATCCGCGTTTATCCGTGTTTATCCGCGTCCTAATTTTCTTTCTGCCAAAAATCTGGGATGCACCCGGGCAATCGGCAATCAATTGATTCTGGTTGATTCTGGCTTACCTCCCACAAATATGAAAGCGGACTAGCCGTCGTTGGGTACCATCCAGCGGTGCTGCCGAGCTTTAAGCTGGCTGGGCACGCGATTGTCCGTTGCCCTCGCAACCGCCACAGATCAATCTCACCTCGGAACGGGTCTTACAAATGATGATTTTTCCCTCGCTTGAGGCTAGCATAACCGACAAATCGTTTTATAATTAATTGACGCATCATTGAGTAGTCGCGCTTTGCTTATGCATTACGGTATATTTTGTGCCGCTGTGCCGGCAAAGACCGACCCATTCAACCTAAGGAAAAGATGTATGAGCCAAGATTTCTCCGTCCCATTGAGCAAACTTGCCCCTGACCAGGACGTGATGGCCTTGCCAGGGGCCGGCATCGAGGATGTCATGCAGCGGGGCCTGGCGGATTGTTTTACGGCTGCCCAGGTCGTGGTGTGCCAAGATGGGCAGGTTCTGTGGCACCGCGCCTATGGCGTGGCCGATTTGACCATGCTGTTTGACTTGGCTTCGGTGACCAAGTTATTTACGGTCACGGCATTTCTCGCGCTGTCCGGCGAGGGCCGGGTGATGCTGACGTTGCCAGTAGCCGACGTGATTCCGGAATTCGCCACGGTCAACGTCAACGAAGACGGTCTTCGCCCGGTCGGTGAAATGCATGACCCCCTCAGTTGGTCGGTCCTCCCGACCGAAGAGGCGCATATCGGTAAGATGGTTAACCCACGCGAGGTAACCTTCCGGCATCTCCTGACCCATACCAGCGGCCTTGCGCCGTGGTCCAATCTTTTCGAGCAGATTGGGTCGGTCCCGCCGCCGGAGGGGGTGACCGATGCAGCAGAACGGATGCGGCGTCATCAGCGCGCGGTCGAATTCATCAGCAGCAACCCGTTCGCCGGGCCGCCTGACAGCGGCATCCGGTACAGCGACCAGGGCTTGATTTTGCTGGGTGAGGCGACCGCGCGCCTGCACGCGCTGTCAAAAGGCGGCGGTCATGTCCCGCTCGATGCTGCCATCCGTGCGCGGGTATTGGAGCCGCTGGGGTTGCAGAGTACCCGGTTTAACCCGGTGCCGGCGGGCGTCTCGTTAAAGGATGTCGCGCCTACCGAGTTTGACGCGCGCTGGCGGCGGCGGCGGGTGCATGGCGAAGTTCACGACGAAAACGCGGCAGCGATGGGCGGCGTGGCCGGGCACGCCGGGCTGTTCAGCACTGCGCGCGAGGTGGCGATTTTCGGGCAGGCCTGGCTTGACCGCATTATGGGTAAATCGAGTCCGCTGCCCGTGCCATCCGACCTGGCGCGCGAAGCGGTGCGTATCCAGGAAGCCGAAGGAGATGCCCGGCGCGGTCTGGGGTGGATGCTGAAAGCGACCTGTGAAAACAGCAGCGCCGGCGCGCATATGAGCCTGAAAACTTTCGGTCACACCGGTTTTACCGGCACTTCGTTGTTCATTGACCCGGAGCGCGCGCTGGTCGTCGCAAGCCTAAACAACCGGGTCTATCACGGGCGCAGCCCCGAACTGATTACCGCATTCCGGCCGGCGCTTCACGATGCGATTGTGGGCGCCGTTGAGGCGATAGCGACGCCGAGCGGTTAACCCGGCGGCAGCGGCGATTCAGGGCTTCTACTTCTTCTCGGCAAGCGTCATCTTCCCACCGGTATTTCATAGGCTGTGCGTCGCAAGATTTCCGGGCGGCTTGTGTATAATCTCAATGAGTCGTTTATCGGTACGGAGTGAGATTATGCAGCACGCAATGCCTCGAACCCGAAAGAGAAAATCCCATACCGGCCTTGCGTCCGCGCTGCCCTGGCTGATCGTCGGCGTGGAAATGGGGCTTGTGATCGTGATGCTGGTCGCGGCGATCATGGGTTTCGGCGCTGTGATGTTCTACAGCACCGGGCGCGTCTTGCCCGGCGTGTCGAGCTTCGGCGTATCGCTGGGCACGCTGAACGTCGATGACGCCGCCGAGAAGCTGCGCACGGCCTGGATGGACGGGCAGCCGTTGGTGATGCGCGACGGCGCGCGAACGTGGCGCGTCTCGCCCCAAGAATTGGGTCTCCAACTCGACGCGGTAGAAACGGCGCTGCGGGCGCAGCGCGTGGGGCGCGGCAATGACGGTCTCGGTGCCGCGCTGGGAAGCGTCTTCGGCGGGTACGAGGTCAACCCGGCGATCACGATTGACCTGGCGCAGGCGCGCGCCGGCCTGGAGAGCCTGGTTGGGCAGATCAACATCCCGGCGCAGAATGCGACGATCCGCATCGCGGGAGCCGAGGTCGAACACGTAGATGCCTTCCCTGGGCGCGAGCTTGATATCGAAAGGCTGCTTTCGGATATGGCGCTGCCCGAAGGCGCCGGCGTCACCTTTGCGGAGGGCGTGCTCGACCTGCCGATGATCGACACGCAGCCGCAGATCACCGACGCGCACGCGCTGATGGCAGAGGCGCAGCGCTTTGTCGGGCAGGCGTTCCGGGTGCACGCCTACGACCCGTTCACCGATCAAAAGGTCGTCTGGACGGTCGATCCCGACACTTTCGCGTCGTGGCTCGCAGCGGACCTGAGCGACGACGGCCGGCAGGTGATCCTTTCGCTGGGGCACGATGGCCCGGCTGCGTACCTTGAGAGCATGAAAGGCACGCTCGGCGCCGGGCGCACGCTGGAGATCGAGGAGAGCGTGGGCGCGATGCAGGCTGCGCTGGCGGCCGGCCAACTCGACGCGCTGGTGCGGGTGCGCTCGCTGCCCACGCAGTACACGGTGCAGCACGGCGATACGTTTATGGCAATTGCGCGGCAGTTCGGCATCCCGGCGGTGTTCCTCACCGAGGCTAACCCCGGCGTCGATCCGAGTAATCTGCACGCCGGCGACGTTGTGAACATCCCTTCGCGCGATATTATGCTGCCGCTGCCGATTGTGCCGGACAAGCGCATCGTCATCGATATCGGCGACCTGCGCATGTATGTCTACGAGAAGGGCGAACTGCTCAAGAACTGGGGCACCTCCACCGGCATCGATTCCAGCCCCACGCTGCCCGGCGTGTTTCAGATTCGCACGCACGAGGAGCTTGCTTATGCGTCGAGTTGGGATCTGTGGATGCCCCACTTCATGGGCGTATACGAAGCCGCGCCCGGCTTCATGAACGGTATTCACGGCCTGCCGAAGCGCGGCGGCCATACGCTGGTGTGGCGCGATGCGCTGGGCAGCTACCGGACCTCGTATGGCTGCATCATCCTGGGCCTGGAAGAAGCCGAATGGCTGTTCAATTGGGCGCAGGAAGGCGTGATCGTGGAGATTCGGGACTAAGACCGCGTAGAACGAGGCTCAAAACACTTTGCGCCAGCCGTATCCTTTGTATACCTCGGTAAAGCCGATGGAATCGTACAGCTTGTTGGCCGGCACCGCATCGCCGGTCTCGACCGTGATTTCGAGCGCGCCCAGCGCCTTAGCCCGGCGCAACCTCTCAAACATCAGCGCTTGCGCCAGACCCTTGAGCCGGTGGTCCGGGTGCGTGCTGACCGGCTCGAACAGGGCGCGCCGGTTGGCTTCATCGTAGATCACCCCAACATGCGAAGCAAAAGCACCGTCCGGCGCTTCGGCGACCAGATCGAGGTCATGGCGGAAGCACGGCACCAGCCTGGTGAACGAGCGGTATTCGCCGGGGTTGTGAGAAGTGCGATTGAATGCGGCGTTGAGCATATCCGCGATGCGCCGGAAGTCGCCTTCGTCGCCGGGCCGGGTGGTGCGCATCGTGTAGCCCGCCGCGATGATCGGCTCCGGCAGCGGCTTGTCACCGAAGCGCATCCGGCGCATGACCCAGCTATGCAGCATCTTCTCGTAGCCGCGTTTTTCTAGCAGACGGCGGCGCGGCGCGTCGTACTCGTACACCCAGATTTCGAGCTGGCGCCCGGCGTCGGTTTGCCGGGCGCGGTGTTCCTCGGCCCAGGCAATCATGTCTTCTTCGATCAAATGCCGGTAGTCGGGATGCAGCTGCAGATGCGTGTCGCCGCTGCCTTCGAGATTGACCACACCGACCAACCGGCCGGCTCCAGTCTCCCACAGCCGAATCTGTTTTTCCCATCTCGGATTCCAGGCCGGGTCGGCGTCGTAAAAGCGCCAGCCGTCCCAGCGCCGGATATCCCAATTGAAGCCGAGTCCGGTGATCGGGTAGGTTTCGACCAGCAAATCGCGCACTTTCCAAAAGTCGCCGTCGCTTTGAAAGGGTCGTGAAGTGATGCCGGTGGTCATTGTCATTCTCCTGTAGGGCTGCTCACCGCCGCGCCACCGCCGGCACGATCGCCGAGAGGGTGCCGTCTTCCTCGCGCCACGCCTCGGCGTGGAACTTCGCGTCCAGCGCCGACGACACGAAGCTGTACGCTGCCGCGATGCCGGGGATATCGTCGAGCCGGTTGTAATACACGGCGTACTGCTGGCCTTTGATCGCTTTCGAGATATCGTTGTACGGGTTGCTGAACTCGGTCACGATCAACAGCTTGTCGGGCCAGCGCCGCCGGTACTCGTAGAGGATGCTCTGGATGCCGGTCTCCATCTCGTTTAAATCGCGGAAATACTGGTGCACCGCCAACCAGTCCGCCTTGCCGATGGCGGTCCCGCACTCCGCCAGGAAGTCCCACATCGCCACCGGGCGCACCCCCGCTGCCGTGCTGCCGGGCGACATCGCGGGGAAGCCCCACTTAGCGCCGGGATACCAGGCCGCCAATCGCTCGCGCACCTCCAGCCACCAGGTCTGAAACTCGCGCCCGGTCTTCCACGCGCCGCCGAAGCCCTCAATGACCAGGTTCGGCTCGTTGTGCAGTTCAAAGTAGCGGATGCCGATATCGTACATGCGCTGGATGTCGGTCTTGGTCTGGCCGGCCGGCGCCGGCGCGAAGTCTTTGACGTACTGTTCGGGCGTCAGGTTGCGCACGATCTTGCGTGCGTGGTCGTAGAGCACCTGGAGCACGCGCACCACGATGAACATGTTCGGGTTAATCGTGCGCAGCCGCTCGACATCTTTGGGGAGCGCCGTGCTGGTCAGCTTCACCGATTCGATCTTCGCCTGCTCCACGGCCCGGAAATCCGCCTCCTGCATCTCACCGTCGGCGCGCCCGTGCAGCCCCACCACAAAGCGCCCGGTCGGCGTGGGGATGGCCGGCGACTGCGGGTCTACCGCCATCACCTCCAGGTATTCCGACAGGCAGTACCCCACCATACCGGTCGCCGTGCGGACCTTGATCCACGTCGAAGGGTGCCATATCTTCCAGAGCACGTCGGCGTCGTACTCATCCGGGAGCAGTTCGGTGCCGGGCGCGAGGATCGCCAGCGTAGAATGAGCCGTACCCGGCCCCGACCGGATGCGCAGCCGCGCGGTCGGCGTGAGGCGCAGGTTAGGCCAGTAGAGGTAGGGCGTCGGGTCTACCAGGTCGCAGGGATAATCGGTCGTGCCGGCGGCGGTCGCGCCGATTTTTTTAAAGGTCAGGTGCAGGTGCGGCCCCGACGAGTTGCCGGTGTTGTCGGATATGGCGATCCACTGCCCGGCTTTGACCTGCGCGCCGGCCTGCACGCGGACCGAGTTTTCTTGCAGGTGGGCGTACACCGTCTGGTAGCGCACGCCGTCTACATCGTGATTGATGCGCACCCGCGCGCCGTAGGCGTTGCCGTCGTCTTGTTGGTGCACCGAGTACACCACGCCGTCCGCGCAGGCATAGATGCGCGAACCCTGGTTATCGTACACCGGCGCGCGAATATCGATTCCCTCGTGGCCCGGCAGCGCCACGCCGTCGCAGGTAAACTGGCTGTAATAAGTCTTATTGGCGCCGAAGGGCTGCGTGGTCATGGGGTAGTCGGTGGGCCAGCGCAGCCGGAACGTGGTCGGCGGCGGCTCCGGGATGCGCCCGTAGCGCTGTCCCGCGCTGATGCGCTCTTGCAGCGCAAAATAGAGTTCCGCCGGGAGCGCCGCCGGGATGGCGTCGATGACGGCGCGCGGGCAGGTCTGGCGGACGTAAGCAGCCATATCGCGCCCCCATTCCTGCGTGCCGCCGACTACGGTTATCACGTCGAAGCGGCAGAGGTTGCCGGCGCTGTTGTCGTTGGTGACGTGTACGCCCCGGAACAGCTTCTGATAATCGAACGAGGCATCGACCCATTGGCCCACCGCCGCCAGGTCCGACGGCACCAGGATGACTTGCTTTTCGTAGTCCATCGCTTGCCCCTTTTTAAGAGTCAGATATCTCTGTAATAATATAGTGTGGCGCGAGCTTGGGGGCGGGTTTGAAACCCGCCCATATGCATCAACTTAAGCGCTTTTTTCCCCCTCTCCCCCGACCCCTCTCCCTCAAGGGGCGAGGG
>JAFGMM010000424.1 GCA_016927535.1 Anaerolineae bacterium | reverse complement strand
CGCGCAGCGCAATGTCAAGCGCGAACTCGCCCGGACGGATTACCTCGAATGCCCAGGTATGCGCAGCCGCTTTCGTGCCCAGCGGGTCGCCGTACCGGAGCCAGTTATGGATATACCACCAGCCCGCCGCCAGCCCGGTCACAGCCCCGACCGGCAGCACATAGCGCCATTTGCGATTGGCAAAGACAAAGAACGCCGCCACGGGCAAAGCCAGCAGTCCCGCAGAAATTTTGGTCAACAGCGCCGCGCCCAATGTGACGCCCAGCGCCGCCGCCCAGCGCCACGAAGGATCATGGTGCTGCGCCCACAGCAGCAGGAATAGAGCCAGTGTCGATATAAAAATCAAGATGCTGTCGTTGCTAATCACGCTCGACATATAAATAAACTGCGGCCAGAACGCGACGATGCCCGTCGCCAGCAGCCGCAAAGCGGCGTTTTCGGGCCAGAGCAGCCGGAACACGGCGCGGCTCGCCAGCACCGTACCGGCGCCCGCCGCCACCGAGAGCAGCCGCATCAAATGAACCGCGCGCGCCGTGCTGCTCCCGGTGTAGGGGAAGGCTTCGGCGCGGGTGTGGATAAACTTATTTTTGTTGTCGCCGCCGGGGACCTGTACCAGGTAGGGATAGTGCGGGTTCAGACGCCCGTCGATCTGGTCGAAATCGCTGCCGTCCGCCAGCCACGTGAACGGCACGAGCGCCAGGTACAGAAGCGGCGGCTGGTGATATTCGCCCCTGATCTGCGCATAGGGATCGGGGAGCGCGCCGGTTTGCGCCAGCGTGCGCACATATCGGTAATGCTCGATCTCGTCGGGCCCCTCGAAAATCGGGCCAAGACTGAAGCTCAATGCCAGCGCGGTGTGTGCAATAAGAATCGCCCAAAAGATTTGTTGCTCGCGCCGCTGAAGAAAATCAGTCTGTGTCGATGCCATACGTGTCTCCGTTTTGCGCCAAGCTTCGGTGTTTTTACCATAAAAAGAAGCGCTTGGGGAATCCTCGGTGTATGGCTTGCGTGAGGGACCAGGGGATAATGGTGTTGTTGGCGAAATGTAGGGGCCGGCTTCAAACTGGGTCTCAGGCCCGCCCTCTACCGCCCGACTCGGCGCTGTTTTCCGGTTTCGCCAACAACATCGATAATGAGATTGATCCACTCCGGTTCTTAGCCGACATCGGTATACGGCTCCAGGTCCAGGCCCCCGTCTGTGCGCAGCACAAAGCGTCCCACGCCGACCACGCGCGGCGCGCCGTCGCGTATCGACAACGAGACGACCAGCGGCAACTGCTCGGCAAACAACCCATTGATCGCCGCCGAGTCGAGGCCCATCGCCTGGGGCACGCGCCGAACCGCCATTCCCAGCGCGCTGACGACCCGCAGCGGCTTCTGGGGATGGCCCCGGAACACCCACACATTTTGCACCGGCGCATTCAGTGCCGCCCAGGCGGCCGGCCCAGCGTCGTCGCGGACCTCGTCCAATACCAGCCAGTCGGGCGGCGGGCCGCTTAAAATCGCCTCGACGCGCTCGTTCATGGTCCAGCCCGGATCGTCGTCGCCGGGTGGGAATGTGTTCATCTCGGTAATGGACGCCTCCGGCAGCGGGCGCAGTTCGGCGGCGCGCTGCACCAGCGTCACCGGGCCGGGCAGCGCGCCCAGCAGCGCGCCCAGCAGCGTCGTCTTGCCGGCGCCGGCGGGGCCTACGATGAGCATGCCGTTGCCTGCCGCCAGGCGCTCTGTGATGCGCTGCGCAGCGGCTTCGGTGAGCATCGCGCGCGCAATCAGGTCGTCCAGGGTGAGAGCTTGGCGCGGGTGCAGGCGCATCTCGACCTGTAGCCGGGGCGTGACCGGCGGCGTGATGATGCTCAACCGGACCGGGCGACCGTGCAGTTCGACGCCGATCTCGACAAAGAAGTTCCACTCGATCAACTGCGCGCCCTGCACCATCAGCAGGCGCTCGACTGTGCGGCGCAGGTGAGCGGTGTCTTCAAACCAGACCGGCAGCCGCGCCAGTTCGCCGAAGCCGTCGCGCGCGTTCACATTGTCGGGACCGTCGATGGTAATCTGGGTGATCGATTCGTCATCGAAGTAGGGGGCGAGCGGGCCGAAGCCAAACACACCGGCGTAAGCCGCGTCGATGAGGCGCTGCTTGTCGGCGCGGCTGAGGAAGATCGACTCGTTCGCCAACACGTAGTTGGCGCTCTCGATCAGCAGGGCGCGGCGCGCTTCGACCGTCTGCGCCGCGCGGAAGATGTCCACGCGCCCGGCGTTCTCGGCCTCGAATTGTGCTTCGATCTGCTCGAGCAGCGCGTTGAAGCTGACCCGGCGCCCGCCGGGCTGGGTGATGAACTCCGGGCTGTCGTCGTCGAACATGTTTTTTGACTCCTGAAACCTGCACTGGAGACGACTATAGCCGTCCTTGCATCCGGCGGCAAGCTCTGGTTAGGGTGGTTGCATTAACTCAAGGTTCACGTATAATTGTTTTTTAATCATGCGTGGTGAGGGTGTGAGGGGCATGACGAAGACAATCTTAGTCGTCGAGACGGATAATCTAACTCGTCACTTGATAGTCGATACACTGCGCAAAGCCGGCTACTGCGTATGCGCCGCGCCGGACGGCTACTACGCAATCGAAGCGTTGGTCGCACAGCCGCCGGACTTGGTGCTGTGCGACGCCACCGCGCCGAGTCCTGGGCATTTTTGTTTCTTGGCGTGCATTTGCAGCCGCGCCGCCCTATCTCAGATTCCCGTGATTATGGTCGGCGATTGCACGCGATGTAAAGTCTGCCGGTTCGGCGCCGACGCCTATATTGCAGCGCCCTTCTCGGCGAGCATGCTGCTGGCTGCGGTCAAGCGGCGTCTATGCGCAAAGGCAGCGTAACCGGACAACGACGCGACACCCCCACACAACGGCGGGGGTGCTATGTACAGGCTGAAGCCGGAGCGCTAGGCCAGTTCCACCGAAGCGCGCACCACGCCGGCGCGTTCGTGGCGGGCGACGAGTTGAACCACACCGCCGGCCGGCGCGCGTACCACCCACTCCACCTTAAGGCGGTCGTCGGTCGGGTCCAAGTCCCACAGCGGGGATACGCGCTTGTACGCGCGCCCTTCGAGCTGGCCCCGGACCTCGCGCGATTGGCCGGTCGCCAGTTCCGCGCCGTCGGGCAGCTTGATCTCGCAGACCACGCCGCGCACCAGTTGCTTTGTCAGCGCTCGCTTCGTGACGTAGGTCGGCAGCCAGCCCGTGTTATCGACGACCAGGCGCACGCGGTACGCCCCGTCGCCGACCGGCGCGGCGCTCGCCTCGTGCAGTTCCAGGCGCGGCGAGATGAGCAGATGCCACAGCAGCCAGTCGGCGAACGGCGCGATCTCTTTTTCAAGAAACTGCGGCGGCGGGTTGCGCCAGGCATAAGCGGCATGCCAGCCGCCAAGCTCGACCTTGCCTAACTGCGGGTGTTCGAACTCGTACCACTCGATGTACCCCTTGCCCTCTAATACCTCGTCGCTCCACTTGAGCATCTTCAGGTCGTCCTCGACCGGGTGCTCGCGGAACCAGTCGATGTACTTGTAATCCTTGATGCCGGCCTGCGGGACCGGCGACCAGATCTCGACCGTCCAGCCGAAGATGCCCCGGTGCGTGTACATCCAGTCGTCGGAGCCGCCGGTGACGATCTCTTTGGGGTGATAGCGGAACTCGTGGAAGATAGAGACGTTCGGGTAGCCGCTCAGTTCGGTGCCTTTGTCGCCGATCTTTTTATAAGTCCAGAGGTCTTCGGCGGGGAATTCCTCGTCGCTTTTGGTCGAGAACGGGCGCAGGATAACCGCGCTGAAGGTGTGGAAATCTACGCCGCTGGTGATGTTAGGATGCTTGACGATAAAGTCCACCATCGCGCGCACCTCCGGCTCGGAAGTGGGATACAGACCGGCGCCGCCCTGCTCGCTCTCAAGCCGCCACTCGGCTGGGAAATTGCGGTTCAGATCCAGACCCTCTTTGTCGGGCGCGAAGCTGATGGTCGCGCCGTCGTAGTTTTCCAGGCGGCCTTCCGGCACCACGCGATAATAGACGCCGCCGGTCTCAGTGGGGTCACGGCGCACCAGCAGGCGCGGCTCGTCGGGGTGTGCCTTCCAATTGCCGTTAGGATCGGGGATGCGCATGTACAAGATGCGCCCGTCACCGTCGATATCCTCCTGGATCAGACCCTCAACCGGCTCCTCGTCGTAAGGGTAAGGGCGTGTGCTGGAACGGATGAACTTCGGTTTGTCGGCGAGCGCCAGTTCTGCGCCGTCCGGGTTGAGACGTGGGCAGATATAGAAGGCGCGCGTATCCAGGCAGCGCGTGATATCGGGGTCGCTGCCGTAGCCGGCGACGAGTTTATGGATCGTGTAGAGACAGGCCATCGACGGGGCAAGCTCGGTCGCGTGGATGTTGCCCTCGGCCCAGAGCGCGGGCTTTTCCTCGGCAGGGCCGGTCTCGAAACAGGTGAGCGTAGCGAGCCAGATATCGCGCCCTTCGTGGCTCTTGCCGATGCTTGCCACCTTCACCAAGTTAGGGTGCTCCTGCGCGAAGGCGTGGAGCAGCCGCGTCAGGTCGTCGTAGCGGTAGTACGTGTCGAAGCGGATGTCAGGCATTCAAAGAGTCTCCTTTGTGTAATTGTTGCATAGAACTGATTTTCTTTCGCCAAAGAGAAGATAGTACGGCATGGCTAGCCAAAAACTCATTATCGGAATGGACAGCCATGAGCACCATCCCCACAAGTGTAACCGAAGAGCAATTCCAGACCCATATCTTGCCCGACCTCAGAGTCACTGAACGGGGTTCGTATGGAATGGTTCGTGCCATATTTTGGAAAGAGCCGTTCACGTCGTTGACAAATATACGTACTGTGACGACAATGAGGATTGTGGCAGGAGGAGAAAACCATGTACGACGACAACCACAAGATGCACATTGTCGAGGCCGGCCTGCGGCAGGACGAGAAATTGCTCTGGACGGGGCAGCCCAGTCCCTATCGGATGATGCTGAAAGATATCTCGCGCATGATTTTTGGCGTTTTCTGGACGGCGGTAGTACTGTTGATAATCAGCGCCCTGAGCGGCTTCGACGCTGACGAGTTGGGATCCTCTGCGATAGCTACTTTGTTGTTGGGTATCCTTCTACTCATCGGGTTGTGGTTGCTTGCAACGCCGCTGTGGAACTATGTCAAAGCGACGCGCACGATCTACGCGCTCACCGATCAGCGCGCGCTCATCGTCGAGCAATTGTTTTCGCCGTCGGTGAAGGCTTACACCGCAGACGATATTGAATTCATCGAACGTCGGGAACGTGACAGCAACGCCGGCGATCTTATCTTCCGCATTGAGCGCGACGTTTCCTGGACAACCTCGGCCAGTGGGCGGTCCCGAATGCGGATACGGGAGATACCGGTCGGCTTCTTTGGTATTTCCGGGTTACGCGAAGTGGGAGAATTGATGTCCGAAGTCTTCAAACCGGGCGATCAGGGAGTCGCTTGATTGGCGGCTTACCTACAAGAACAACAAGGAATCATTCATGGGCGCTGACTATTTCACCACTTTGCGTACAGCGGTGCGCGCCGCCTCAGAGAAAGCATTCACTCAAATCCGTGAAAATCATCCTGATGAGGAATTCTATGCCTTTGCCCTCAACACGGATGATAGTGTCTTGACCGCTGTGGAATGTGCAAATAGTGAAGAGGGTTTTCAACGTGCAGTCAAGCGTTTTGCATATACTGATCCTGCCGATCTTAGTTATCTGCGATGGAATGTGCCGGAATGGGCCTATGAGAGCATCGCAACCGAGTTCTCTCCAGCAGTTCACCAGGCGCTCAACGGAGCGGAGCGAAGTCATATCGAGGAAAGCCTGGGATTCGTCGCATTCAGAGAACGGGTGCATCAAACCATGATCGAGGCGCTACAAGACCTTGAGGCGAACCATTTTTTCGGTACCGGAAATGTGCGCGAAAAGATTACCGTATTTGTTTCCATTAGCGACTCAGATTTGGCCGAACGCCTAGAGAATGTCTCGGCCCAGAAGCTCAATCCAGTGTCCGTTTACGAGCGTTTTTTGGCGAGATACTCTCTCGACCAATTCAATTAGCCTATTGACGTTCGCCGGATGTAGCGGCGAACCTACCACAAAGCAATGAAAATGACAGCACTGAGCGAACTCTCTATTACACAATACAGGACAGAGCATCGCGTCCTCATCTCCCAGGTGTTGGCAAACATCGGTTGGGAACGGCGCTACATCGATGGTCAACTTCAGGCTATCGACGCATTCGCCGGCGACGCGGAGAACTGCCGGGTATTTGTTGCGAGTCTGTCTGACCATTTTGCAGGTTACGTCTCGATTCAGTTCTATGCGTGGAACCGCCTTGCTCAAATTCACGGGTTGGCAGTCGATCCGTCTCTGCAAGGCCGTGGCATTGCATCGAGGTTGGTAAAACGTGCAGAGGATTTCGTGGTCACAAAACGCGGTCGCGGCGTTTACGTGGACACACCCGTAACCAACACAGGCGCACGGGAGTTCTACTTGAAGCAGGGTTATAAGCAGGATTATGTGATGACTGCCTACTATGACAACGACCTGGACGGTGTGACATACCTGAAGTTTTTGGATCTTTCCCCGATGTAAAGGCGCGGGGAAGGTGAAGATGTGGGTGAACCGACCCCCGTTGTCAAGATCACGGGTCGGCCCAAATAAAGCGGAAAGTCGGGGCGGTCGGACTTGAACCGACGGCCTCTGCGTCCCAAACGCAGCGCGCTAGCCGACTGCGCCACGCCCCGGATGAGAGTAAGTATACCAGGCCGCGATACAACGGGCAAAATTGCAAAGTTGACCAGGGTCTCCTAATCGATCGGGAAGCTTGAACGAGTCTATGTCATGTCAACTTGCCTTTCATGCTATGATAAGCGTGGAGGCGCCATGTTCCGGGCATTAAGAAACCTGTTCGCAAGGCCGCGATTTCTCCTGCACCTCTTTTTTTTCGGCAGCGGCGCGCTGTTGGCGTTAAGCCTGCTCGCCGACTACGGGATGGGCGTGCAGCTGCCGATTGCGCGCGAATTGTGGATGGCGGTTTTCGGATTTCTGCTCCTGCTGGAAGCCATCCCTCTGGTCAATAAACTAGTCCGGCGTATGCTGGATGAGGAGGGCGCCATCACGCGGCGGCGGGTGACGGCGGCGGCGGCGTTGTTCGGCGTCGTCGCGCTGCCGCTGGCGAGCGTCGTCATCGGCGACCCGGCGGTGGCGGCGCTGATCTATGCCTCGTATATCGCCTTTTTATGGTCGCTGTTCTGGACTGTGCGCGAAAAGCTCGACGCCCCGGTCAAGCGCACTGCGACGCTCCTTGCCAATGCCATGACCCTCGCGCCGTTCGTCGCGCTCGGTATAGGGTATTTTACGCCGCCGCTGCTGGCGACCGGCCAGGGAGTGCTGGTCGTCGTCGAACTGCTGCTGTACACGGTTGTGTTGTTTATTATCAACAACCGCCCGGAACCGAAGCCGGAACTACCGATCTTCATCGTGCGCAGCGGGCGTATGTACGTCGAAGGCGATCCGGAAGATATCACGCCCGGAAACTGGGCGAAGCGTTACAAAAAAGAAGATAAGCGCACCAAAGAGGAAAAGGATGCTAACAAACCGCGCAAAGTGGTCGGGGAGGCGGTTTGCCGGCCCGACACTGCGCTGGTGGTAGACGTAGACGGGCGCAACCCGCGCATCATTCGCGCGAACTCCGGCGACCGCAAGGTTTACGCGGGCGACGAACTGCGCGCGGTGATCGATCTGCGCACGCAGGTGCGGGTGAACCCGGAAGGCGTCCAGGTGCTGACCAAAGACAGCATCCATATTCGGATCGGGGTGGGCGCGAGCTTTCACATCACACGCCAGCCGAGCGCTTCGCTCAACGACGACCCCTATCCCGCGACCGACGAAGCGCTCTTCGATGCAGTGTACAAGGCCGGCGTCTCAAGAGGCAAGCCGGCGTCCTGGGATGATGGGCCGCTGGGTGTGACCGCGGGCGTGCTGCGCAACATTATGCAGGGTTACAGCATCGACGATCTGTTTTATGACCCGAAAGAAGGCGCTGCGCCGCCGCGTAAAATCATCGCCGACAAACTGCGCGCCGGGGTTGCGCCGGCCCTGGCGGGCCGAGGGATCACCCTGGAGGGCGTTTTTCTGCTCGACTTCGACCTCGATACGCTCGAAGAAAAGATGCGCACCCAGTGGATCGAACAGCGCAAAAAGCGGCTGGAGCAAAAATTGGCCGGGGAAACGGTCGCCGAGCAGGCCGGTATCGCCCAAAATATTCTAAGACCTCTCTTCGAGGCGACGGCCAACGTGAACCTTGATCGGGCCGGCGCCCAGGCAGCCGCCGACCCCGGCGCAGTCGTTGCACTGCGCGAACAACTGGAGGACGCCAAGCTGGAAGCTGCGCACTCCAAGGCCGGCCAGAGGCAAACCGAACGGCGCCTTGAGGATGCGATGCTCGGCGCGCTGCGCCTCCTCGACGATGTGGATCGGGGGGTAGCGAACATTAACGAGCGCCTGCTGAACGTCCAGCCGAAAGCCGTCGCGTATGCATATACCAAAGCCTTTGAGGTGCTGCAACGAAAGATGCTCGCTTACTTTGAGGAGTGCGAGCTTGAGGAGATTCCCGCCGAAGCCGGCCAGCCCTTCGACCCGAATCTGCACGAGGCGGTCAAGTACGACCCGACCAGCCGCCAGCCGCACGGACACATCAGCCACGTCGAACAGCGCGGCTACCAGTACAAAGGCAAGATGTTGAGGCCGGCGCGGGTGTGGGTGTCGGGCGGCAGGCAGCCGGGCCAGGAAGACTCTTTCTAGCGTTCAGGCGGTGCGCCCGTGCAGCAGGCGCGCCAGGAATTCGGCGTCTTCCCAGGTTGGGTCGTCCCAACCGAAGCGCACCACTACCAGCCCGTGCGACGGGATAATGTACATCCGCTGGTTATATGCGCCGACCGCCGCGATCAAATCGGGCGGGCCGGCGGCGTAAAGCTGGGTGCGCCCGTTGGGGAAGACCATCTCCATCACCTCGCCCGTGATGATCGTGCGCGGTACCGGGTTGTTGAGCCAGAAGGTTAGCCCATAGGCAGGGTTGGCCGTGCTGCCGTGATAACACTCGCGCAGCCCCGCCGCCGGTAGAATCGACCGGCCCTCCCAGCGCCCGCCGTTCTTGAGCAGGGTGCCGTACTTGGCCCACTCCGGCGCGCTGAGGAATGCACCGGCCGGCAGGTAGGGATTGCCGGCGATATCGCGCATCCACGCCGTCACTTCCAGACCGATAGGGTCGAAGACGCGGCGGTAGAGGTAGTCGAGCGGGTTTTCGCCCAGCGGCGCGAGCTTGCGGCGCATCACCTCGCCGAAGACAAAGAGATGGCTCGGCCCGTAGTCGAAGCGCTCGCCCGGCGCGGCGACCGCTTCCATCGTCATCGCCAGCCGGTACTTATCGACCTCCGCCGTCGCCCACAGGACCTCGGAGCCGGGATCGAGGCCGCTGGTGAGATTGAGCAGGTGGCGGACGGTGATCTTTGCCTTGTTCGGGTCGTCTTTGAATTCGGGCAGCGTGTTGCTCACAAGCTCGTCGAGGTCGAGCAGCCCGTCCTCCACCGCCGCGACCGCAATCGCACACGCGAAGCTCTTGGTGCCGCTGTAGAGCGCGCGCGCCACGTGCGGCCCGTAGTCGTAAAGGTATTCTTCGTAGGCTACCACGTCGTCTTTGAGGATGTACAGCACCAGGCCGTTATGCGCCCGCGAGTAATCGGCGGCAAGCGTGTAGTCGGGGGCGTCTTCCTGCGCCGGCAGCGCGCCGGCGCTTGTTATTATGATTACCGTCGCCAACCGCCACAAGAGGCGTTTTGTTTGTGCAGCCATCTTGCTAAAACAGGTCCGCCGCTATGTCGCACACGCCCTCTAAGAAAACCTCGTCCGCTTCGGTGAACGGGGCGACCTGGTGCGAGTCGATATCCAACTCGCCGATGAGTGCGCCGTTTTGGAAGATCGGCAGCACGATCTCCGACTTGACGTGCACGCTGCACGAAAGATAGTTCGTCTCCCAGCTCACGTCCTGGATGATGAAAGTCTCCTTGCGGTCCGCCGCCTGACCGCAGATGCCCTTTCCGAACGGGATGCGGACGTGATCGGTCGGCGCGCCGGCGAAGGGGCCGAGCACCAGTTCGCGCGGGCTGCCGGGATCGACTAGGTAGAAGCCCACCCAGTCGTAATGTGGCACGCGCGCGCGCAGTAATTCGCAGATGGCCTGCGCCCGGTCATCGCCGCCGCCCGCGACGATCCGGGCAATCTCGCCGTACAGCGCGTCGAACCGGGCTTTGTTGTCGTCGCCCATTTGGTTTGCCTCCCATACCCATAAGAATAAGATTTTCAACCGCGAATAACGCTAATCACGCGAATAAAGATTCTTAATTCGCGTTTATTCGTGCTATTCGTGGTTTGAATCGACTTTCTCGCCTTGAAGCTCGTCCCAGGCGCGCAGCGCACGGCGCAGGTGCGGGATCGTGATCGAGCCGCCCACCACCAGCCCGACGGACAGCGCCTCGACCACCTCCGCGCTTGTGACGCCCGCCTTGTCGCATTCGATGATATGGTACAGAATGCAGTCATCGCAGCGCAAGACCAGCGAAGCGACCAGGCCCAGCAGCTCCTTGACCTTCTTGGACAGCGCGCCATCCCGGTAAACCTGCCCGTCCAGGCTGAAGAAGCGCTTGACCGGCTGGCCGGCGTACTGCATGACGATATCGTTTAGGGCCGCGCGTTCTTTATGAAACGCTTCGGCGCGTGATTGATGTGGACCGGTATCCATAATGTTTGTATCACCTGTGCTATAATGTGGCAATTTACGCCGTCGATGGACGGTGTACACGATCTTAACCCGTAAATGCGCGCGTTTCACAAAGTGCAGACAAGGAGACAAGGCTTTCATGGAAGAAGAAGAAACGGAACGAGTAGACCTGATCCTTACCGGCGCGGTGGTCGCCACCGCCAACGACGATTTTGACCTGTACGAAAACGGCGCGGTCGCCGTCCGGGGCGATGAGATCGTCGCGGTTGGCCCGGCTGCCGAAATCGCCGAAAGGTACGAAGCTGCCGAGACGGTCGCGTGCGGCGGGCGCCTGGTGATGCCCGGCATCATCAACACGCACACGCACGTCCCGATGACGCTGCTGCGCGGCCTGGCGAACGACCGCCGCCTGGATGTGTGGCTGATGGGCTACATGATGCCGGTCGAGCGCGAATTCGTCAACCCGGAGTTTTGCGTGTTGGGCACCCAGCTTGCCTGCGCCGAGATGATCCGCAGCGGCGTGACCTGCTTCGTCGATATGTACTACTACGAGAAGGATATCGCGCGCGCCACCGCCGAGGCCGGTATGCGCGCGCTGTGCGGGCAGACGATTTTGAAGTTCCCGTCGCCAGACGCCGCCAGCTACGAGGATGCGCTGGGCTACACGCGCGAGTTTATCAAGGAGTGGCAGGGCCACCCCCTGATTGCGCCGGCGATTGCGCCGCACGCCCCGTATACCTCCACGCCGGAGATGCTGCGCGCCTGCATCGACTTGGCGACCGAGTTCGGTGTGCCGATCCACACCCACTTTGCCGAGACGAAGCTGGAGGTAGAAGAAAGCCTGCAAAACTACGGGATGCGCGTCGTGCCCTGGGTCGAGCAGCACGGCCTATTTGAGGCGAAGGTGTTGGCGGCGCACTGCGTCCATATCGACGAGGACGAGATGCGCACCATGCAGCGCTATGGCGCGGGCGTGCTGCACTGTCCCAGCAGCAACCTGAAACTGGGCAGCGGCATCGCGCCGGTTGCGGCGATGCTGGCGCACGACCTCAACGTGGGCATCGGCACCGACGGTCCGGCGAGCAACAACAACCTCAACATGATGGAGGAGACGCACCTGGCGGCGATGCTGGCGAAGGGTGCCACTAACGACCCGACCGTGCTCCCGGCGCGCCAGGTCTTTGCAATGATGACACGCAAAGGCGCGCAGGCCATCCACATGGACCACCTCACCGGCGCGCTGGAGCCGGGCAAACGCGCCGACCTGATCGTCGTAGACCTGTCGGCCCTGCACAACTGGCCGCCCTTCACCGCCGAACCGGACGCAGTGTACGCGCAGTTGATTTACTCGGCGCAGGCCGGCGACGTGACCGACGTGATGTGTAACGGGCGCTGGCTGATGCGCGACCGCGCGCTGCTGACCCTGGACGAGGAAGCCGTGCGCGCGGCGGCGTTGGCGTTGGCGGCCAAAATCGATGCGTTCGTCATCGCGCGCGAGGAAGACCTGTTCAGCAAGCTGGTGGCAATCGGCGGGCTGGAGCGCGAGGAGAGCTATGAAATCCAGGTCAAAGGGCGGCTGCCCCGGCCCGATGTCATCGCCGACCTGCTGCGGCACGAAGACATTAACATCGTGCATCGCTCACATTACCGCCAATATGACACGTATTTTCTGTTCGACGACCCGGACATGGGGCGAATCCGGCTGCGCGAGGATGCGTTCATTAACGAAGACTTCCAGGTGACGCGGGTGCGCGCGCGCCTGACCTTCACCGAGCCGGGCGAGCGCCAGGCGCTCCCCGATACCGTCATGCTGTCGCGCGCGCGCTTTATGGCGCCGGCGGACCGCTCGCGCCGCTTCTACCGCGAGTACTTCCGCCCTAACCGCGAATACGAGATTCACAAGGAGCGGCGGCGCTGGCACGTCGATTACAAGGGCGAGCGCATCTATGTGAACCTGGATACGGTCACCAAGCCGGCCATCGCCGGGACGTTTCTCGAAATCAAGAGCCGCACCTGGTCGCGGCACGACGCCGAGCGCAAGGTCAAGCTGATTTCAGAAATGCTCGATATCCTGGGCGTTTCACGCGACCAGCTTTTCCTGGAGGAATACATCGATTTCATCCCTGATCACCCGGAAGAATAGCCCATAGGTGTCATGGCTTGCATGCGCTATAATGCACTGCGTTTTACGGACGGCAGGCGAAAGGCGGCAGAATCATGCAAGCAGCGGATATCATCGCCCGCAAACGCGACGGGGAAGAACTGACGACTGAAGAGATCAACTGGTTCATTCAAGGCGTCACGGAAGACGCCTTGCCGGATTACCAGATCGCAGCCTGGCTGATGGCCGTGTACATTCGCGGCATGTCGCGGCGCGAGACCCTGGACCTGGCGCAGGCGATGGCGCACTCCGGCGCGATGCTCGACCTCTCCGGCGTGGTCGATTTCGCGGTCGATAAGCATTCCTCCGGCGGCGTAGGCGATAAGACGACCCTGGTCGTGCTGCCGCTGGTGGTGGCGTGCGGGGTGCCGGTCGGCAAGATGAGCGGGCGCGGGCTGGGCTTTTCCGGCGGCACGCTGGACAAGATGGAATCGATACCGGGCTTTCGCGCCGAACTGACCACGCAGGAATTTTTGGACCAGCTTGCGAAGTGCGGCATCGTCCTGTCGGGGCAGTCGGCAGACTTGGCGCCGGCCGATGGCAAGCTCTACGCGCTGCGCGACGTGACCGCCACGGTCGGCAGCCTGCCGCTGATTGCGACCAGCATCATGAGCAAGAAGCTCGCCGCCGGCGCCGACGCCATCGTGTTGGACGTCAAAGCGGGATCGGGCGCGTTTATGTCCAGTGTAGACGAGGCGCGCCGCCTGGCCGGCCTGATGCTCGATATCGGGCGCATGGCGGGGCGCAAGATGGTCGCGTTGATTTCGGATATGAGCCAACCTCTAGGACGTGCCGTAGGTAATGCGCTCGAAGTGCAGGAGGCCATCGAGACGCTGCACGGCGGCGGGCCGGGTGACCTGGTAGAACACTGCCTGGTCACCACCGGGCACATGCTGCGCTTGGCCGGTGTGGGCGAGAGCCTGGATGCGCTGATGCCGGCGATGCGCGCCAAGCTGCAAAACGGCGCGGCCTTCGCGGCCTTCCGCACCCTGGTGCAGGCGCAGGGCGGCGATGCGGCGGCGGTCGATGACCCGGATGACCTGCCGCGCGCCGGCGTCGTTAAAGCGATTCCCGCGCCGCGCCGTGGCTATATCGCGCAGATGGATGCGCGCGCGGTCGGAGACGCTTCGATGCTGTTGGGGGCCGGGCGCCGTCGCAAAGGCGACCCGGTCGATCATGCGGTGGGGGTCGTTCTGCACGCCAAAGTCGGCGATTACGTAGAGGCCGGGCAGCCGCTCTTTACCGTACACGCCAACGACCTCGACCGGTTGGCCGAGGCCGAACGGCGGCTGATGGATGCGCCGGCGTGGCACGAGGAGCCGGTGAAAGCGCCGCCGTTGTTTTACGATGTATTGGAGGTCGTTTGAACCAGGCGACCGGCCGGGAAGGTAAGGTGTAGTGACGGGAAAAGATGATGATTTCGAGCAGAGGCTAATTTACACACAGCGCCAACTGACTCTGTTGAACCGGCAGGCTGCGTCCCGGCAGATCGACCCGGCGTTTCTCGACGCCTGTCTGAGCGACTTCGCCGGCGTTCTGGAGCGGCTGAGCGCCGAGCGCGAGGAGAAGCAGGCGCAGGCGCGCCTGGCTATGCTCTACGAGGTGAGCCGGCTGATCGGCTCTAGCCTCGACCTGGGGACGGTGCTCGAACAGGTCATGGATTCGGTCATCAAGCTTACCGGCGCGGAGCGCGGCTTTGTGATGCTGCTTGACGACGACGGCGAACTGGAGTTCAGGGTCGCGCGCAACCTGGACGAGGAGGAGCGCGCCAGCGGCGACTTCGCCGTCAGCCGCACCATCTCGCGGCGGGTGGTGGATCAGGACGGGCCGATTTTGACCACCAACGCCGTCGAAGACCCGCGCTTTGCTCACCGGCACAGCGTCCAGCTTCACAACCTGCGCAGTATCATGGCGGCGCCGCTGCGGGCGCGCGGGCGGCCTATCGGCGTGGTCTATGTCGATAACCGGATCCGCGAAGGCATGTTTGACCCCGGCGAGTTGGCGCTGTTGGAGGCGCTGGCGCACCAGGCCGGCGTCGCCATTGACAACGCGCGTCTGTTCGCCACCACCGACGCCAAGCTTCAGAAGCACCTGGAAGAACTGCACCGCCTGCGCCTGATCGACCGGCGGCTGAGCGAGACCCTGGATCTGGACGCGCGCATTGCGATCGCGTTGGAATGGGCGGTGCGGCTCACCGGCGCGCGTGATGCAGTGCTGGGGCTGCGAAACCCGGCCGGCGCTTTCGAGATGTACGCCCGTTATGGCGCGGACGATGCGGCTTGCACTTTCACGGAGGGGGCGACCTGGGCGCCCAACCACCCGCTTGTCGCGCCGCTGCTGGCAGCCGCGCCGTTCGTCACCTGTATCCTGGATGACGTCTGGCATTTGTCGGTCGCCGTGCGCCGCGAGCGCCGTATCATGGGCATGATCGTCCTCTCGAAGCCGGAGCCGTTCGACGCCGACGCCGAGGAGCTTTGTACTCGCCTGGCCGACCGCACCGCCGTTGCCATCGAAAGCGCCGAAATCCACCGCCGGCTTGTCGAGCGCAGCGCGCACCTTGAGGATGAGGTGAGGCAGCGCGCCGCTGAACTGGCGCAGGCGCGCGAGCACATCGCAGCCATCGTCGATAACAGCCCGGATGCAATTTTACTGCTCGGCGCCGACGGCGCGGTTAAAAACGTTAACCCGGCCTTTCGCGAGATGTTCGGCTATTCCGACGCGCTCTTTGAGCACTGGACCGAGCTTGTCGAGGTCGAATATATGGAACGCCTGCGCAGCGCGTTCAATGCCGCCGTAGCGTACGGTCAGGCGAGCCGCGTGACATTTATCGCGCGGCGCAAGGATGGGACGGTCTTTGATGCGGAGGCGGCGATGGCTGCGCAGGCGCGCGGTGACGCCGCGCCCGATGTAGTGTGCAGTGTGCGCGACATCAGCGCGATGAAGGCCGCCGAGCGCATGAAAGACGCTTTCGTTGCCAACGTCTCGCACGAACTGCGCACCCCGATCACCAGCCTGAAGGTTTATCATGAGTTGCTGGCGCGCCGGCCGGAGAAAATGGCCGTTTATATCGAACATTTGCAGCGCGAGACCGAGCGCCTGCACCGCCTGGTCGAGGACGTGCTGTATCTTTCCCGCCTGGACCGGCAGCAGATTCCGCTGGACATGATGGTGCTTGATTGCAATGAATTGGTGTGCCAGTACGCCGCCGACCGGGCGGCGTTGGCCCAGGAGAGGAAGATTACCCTGACCTGCGACACAAACCGGGCGCTGCCGCCCGTTGCCGCCGACGCCTCGCTGCTGGGCCAGGTGCTCGGCGTGATTCTGACCAACGCGCTCAACTATACGCCGCCGGGCGGCAGTGTGCATGTAAGCTTGCAAAGTGCGCGGTTCGACGGGCGGGAGTGGGTCGGCTTCGAGGTGGCCGATACCGGGCCGGGCATCCCACCCGACGAGATGCCGCGCGTGTTCGAGCGTTTTTTCCGGGGGCAGGTCGCGCGCGAGTCGATGACGCCGGGGATCGGCCTGGGACTGTCGATTGCGAAGGAAATTGTTACCCGGCACGGCGGGCGCATCGAGGCCGAAAGCGCCGGCGTGCCGGGCAAGGGCGCGGTCTTCCGGGTGTGGCTGCCGGCGGCCCAATAGATTAAAGCGAAAACCGGCGCCCCGCGTAAATGGGCAGGGGCGCCGGTTGGGGTTCGATCTTACGCCTCCGGCGGCGCGGGGATAAACCCTTCCTTCATCATCAACTGCCCCACCTCGCGCGCCTGCTTAATCATCGCCGATGCGCGCGCAAATTCATCCTCGTAAGTCGTTTCCACGCGCGCGATGCCTTGCTCGATTGCCTTCATTGCCACCACCGCCGCCTCGCGCGGGAAGACCTCCCAGTCATCCATGTTCGGCAGGATGCACTCCGGGCAGATGCGCTGCTGCTCGACCACCATCTGCGCCAGGCTCTCAGCGGCGGCCATCGCCATCTCGTCGGTGATGGTGCGCGCCTGCACGTCGAGCGTACCCCGGAAGATGCCGGGGAACCCCAGCGAGTTGTTCACTTGGTTGTCGAAGTCGCTGCGCCCGGTGGCGACCACCAGCGCGCCGGCCTCGTGCGCCTCCCAGGGCCAGATTTCGGGGATCGGGTTGGCGCAGGCGAATACAATCGCGTCGTCCGCCATCTGCTTGATCCATTCCGGCTTGATGGTGCCCGGCCCCGGCTTGCTGAGCGCGATCACCGCGTCCATCCCCTTCAACCCTTCAGAGATATCGCCTTTGCGTTCCTCGGCGTTGGTGATCTCGCAGAGGCGCCACTTTTCGGGGAAGATGGTCCGCTTCTCGCGGATATCGACCCGGTGTTTGCCCAGGATGCCCCGGCTGTCTACGACCAGGCAGTTCGCCGGGTCCGCGCCGTAGGCGAAGATCAGGCGCGAGCAAGCTACGTTGCTGGCCCCTGCGCCGATGAACGTAATGCGCAGGTCTTTGAATTCCTTGCCGACAATCTGCGCGGCATTGATTAGCCCGGCCAGCGTCACCGCCGCCGTGCCCTGCTGGTCGTCGTGCCAGACCGGAATCTCGGCGCGCGCGCGCAGTTCGTCCAGGATGCGGAAGCACTTGGGCTGTGCGATATCTTCCAGGTTGACGCCGCCGAACGCCGGTTGCAGCTTCAGGACAATCTCGATGAACTCGTCCGGGTCTTTGGTGTCGAGCATAATCGGCACCGCGTCCACGCCGCCCAGGTACTTGAAGATCATCGCCTTGCCTTCCATCACCGGCAGGCCGGCCTTCGGGCCGATATCGCCTAGACCCAGCACGCGCGTCCCATCCGACACGACCATGATGGTATTCCACTTGCTGGTATGCTCGTAGATCAGTTCCGGGTTATCCTGGATGGCGCGGCAGGGCGCTGCGACGCCCGGCGTGTACCAGATGGCGAAGTCGTCGAGGCTGCGCACGGGCGCGCGGAGCGCGGTTTGGGTCTTACCGCGATAGAAGGGGTGCATCCGCATCGCATCCTCGGAAGGCTTGCGCGCCTTCGCCAACAGTTCTTCAATAGATGGCTGCATTTCGGTCATATTCGTTTCTCCTCGGTCCACAAAAAAATTAAATGTACCAAGTGTGAAGTATACCGGTTAACGCTGTCTCTCCACAGTGCAGAGCATACCGGTTTTTCATGACAAACGGCGCCGGCTTCATCTGCGTACATATGCTTCTGGGCCGCCTCACTCACGCCAGCACGCGCACATCACCCACGCGCCGCGTGACGCCGGTCGCGTCCAGGTGTTCTAGCAAACCGATGGCATATTTGCGCGTCGTATCGAAGCGGTCGCGCAGTTCGCGCGCCGTGATCTCGCCCTGCGCCCGGATGATCTCGCGCACCGCTGCCGTCATCTCGTCGTAGACTTCGGGCGCAAGCAGCACATCGGGCTGTACCTGCACCAAGCGTCCCTGCCCGACCAGCGCGCGCAGCACATCTTCCCCTACGATCTCGACCGCCTCTTTGTACGAGGGCGGCGCATACGGCGCGCGCGCAAACTGCCCCATTAATTGGTCGATGCGCGCCTGCTGCGCCGGGCTGAAGCGCACCACGTGACCGGGCAGGCGCGCCAGCGCGCGGCTTTCGACCAGACATCCCTGCGCCGCCGCCCGCGCGACCACCGCATTAAACGCCGGCGCTGCCAACCCCAGCCGGCTCCGCAGCGCCTCGCGCGACATTCCCGGTTGGAGCGGTTCGGCTTTGTGGTACGCGCTTAGCTCATCCTCAATGCGCCGGGCCAGCCGGTCCCACACGGCAGCCGAGACGAACAAATCGCTGCCGCCCAGCGCGACGACGCCCGATTCCCGCAGCGCCTCATCGACTGCGGCGCTCAGTTCGTCGCCGCTCATCCCTGCCCGCTTGCCGAGCGCCGCCCGGTTCAGTGGCTCGCCCGCCGCGTCGAGCGCCTGCGCCGCCCGTTCGCCCGGCGTGCCGCGCGCCAGCGTTTCCAACCGCGCGACCACCTCCGAACGCATGCGCTTCCAGCGGTGCCCCGGCGCCGGGTCTACCACCACGCCGCCGCCGATGGTCTCGCCCGGCGACGGGTAGCGCAGGATAAACCGGTCGCCGCGCACCAGCGGCGCTTCGTCTTGCAGGCGCAGTTGCAGCCAGCCCGTCTCCCCCGGCGCGAGCGTCCGCGCATCCAGCAGGCGGACTCGCGCCATCCCCTCTTTCGAGCCGGTGAAGACCTTCACTTCGGCGTTGTGCTTCAATGGGCGGCTGGCGTCTGCCAGGTGGCGGAAGCACACATCGACGAGCACGGTGCTGCTCAACCACCCCGGCGTGGTGAGGAGCTGCCCGCGCAGCACCTCGTCTTTGGTCACCCCGCTGACGTTTACCGCGACCCGGCTCCCCGGCACGGCGCGCGTGCGCTTCGCTTTGTGCGTCTGCAAGCCGCGTATGCGCCCGGCAGCCCCGCCCGGCAGAAAGACCACCTCCTGCCCCACCTCCAGGCTGCCATCGACCAGCGTGCCGGTCACCACCGTGCCGAAGCCGCTGATCGTAAACACGCGGTCTACCCACAGGCGCGGATGGCCCCGGTCTGGGCGGGGCGGCGTCTCCTTCAGCACGTCTTGCAGCACCGCTACCAGCCGGTCCAGACCGGCGCCGGTGTGCGCCGAGACCGGCACGACCGGCGCGTCTTCCAGCACCGTCCCCGCGACCGCCTCCGCGACCTCCGTCTCGACCAGTTCCAGCCATTCGGGGTCGTCGATCAGGTCGATCTTGGTCAGCGCGATCAGCCCGCTCTTGACCTCCAGCAAGTCCAGGATGGCGAGATGTTCGCGGGTCTGCGGCATGACGCCCTCATCCGCCGCCACGACGAAGATCACCGCGTGGATGCCGCCGACGCCGGCCAGCATGTTTTCGATAAAGTCACGGTGGCCCGGCACATCGATGATGCCTACATCCGCGCCGCCCGGCAGAGTCAGCCAGGCAAAGCCCAGGTCGATGGTCATTTCGCGCTCCTGCTCCTCGCGGAGCCGGTCCGGGTTGATGCCGGTGATCGCCTTCACCAGCGCGCTCTTGCCGTGGTCCACGTGCCCGGCGGTGCCGATGACATGCATAAGTTACCCCCGTCCTTAATAGTGCGTTCACCTGACCAGATTGTAACCCAATGTCACGAATGTGCGTTAAACTACGATACGCAGACGCCGAGGTGTAGAAACATCCCAGACTTGCACTTATTCCACAAAGCCGCCGTCCTCTTGCGTTAGCACTCGCCAACCCAGGTTGAGGAAAGTGTGTTAGATGAATTGGCAGCTCACGCCGTATGCGGTCCCTCTAGTTGCCGGGGCAATGGTCACGTTTAGTGTTACGGTCATTGCCTGGCAGCGGCGCTCGACGCGAGGCGCGCTTTTCATGATGCTGCTGAGTCTGTCCATCATCATCTACTCGCTGGCATATATTCTCGAACTGGGCAGCTCAAGCATCCCGGACATCCTGACATGGCTGAAGGTCGAATATATCGGCATCACAACCGAGCCGGTTATCTTGCTTATGCTGATCCTGACCTACACCAACCGCCAGCGATTTCTGACCCCACTGACCGCCGCCGTCAGCCTGGTAGTCCCGATCGCCACGCTGCTCTTTGCCTGGACGAACGAAAGCCACGGGTTGATCTGGCAAAACATGACCCTGGCGCCGCTGGGCGAACAGGTTGCCGTGGACTTTATACCCGGTTCGTGGTACTGGGTCTGGGTCATCTATACCTGGGTCCTGGCCGGACTCGGCGCTGTCTTGCTGGCCTATACACTCCCCAGGGTAGCCGGCCTGCACCGTAAGCAGCTTGGCGTGATGCTGACCGGTGTTCTGATCCCGTTGGCCGTCTACCTGGTTTACCTGGCCGACCTGGCGCCCGCCGGGCTTGACCTGAACCCCTATGCCCTGAATCTGTCTGGCATCCTGATCGCGTGGGGGATGTTCAACTACCAGCTTTTCGACATCATCCCGGTGGCGCACACGGCGGTGCTGTCCAGCATGCACGACGCCGTAATCGTCCTCGACGAAAAGGATCGCGTGGTCGATTTGAACCCGGCGGCCCGGCAGCTTATCGGCGCCGACGCCGGGCGCAGCGTTGGCCGCCCGGCAAGCGAGGTCTTCGGCGCTTATCCCGACATTTTAGCAAAGTACCAGGATATCCAACAAGCCCGCGAAGAAATCGAAATCGACGTCCAGGGCGAAAAACGCTTCTTTGATATCCAGCTTTCGCCGCTGTGCAGCCGGCCCGGTGAATACAAAGGTCGCTTAGTCGTCCTCCGCGACATTACCGGGCGGGTCCAGATCGAGACGGCTCTCAAAGAATCGAACCGGCGGCTTACCGAGATGTACGAGGAGCGCGACGGACTGGTCAAAGAACTTGAAGCTTTCGACCGCACGGTCGCGCACGATCTAAAAAACCCGCTGGCCGTCATCATCGGGGCCGGCGGGCTTTTGCTGGAAAGGTACGAACACCTTTCCACAGAAAGCATTCAAAAGCAGCTTGCGTTCATCCTGCGCAGCGCCCGAAAAGCGGACAGCATTATCGAGGCTCTGCTCATGTTCGCCGGCGTGCGCACCACGGACCGGATCACCATCGGCGCGCTGGATATGGACGCCATTGTTGAAGAAAGCTTGCTGCGTTTGAATTATCTTATTGTGGAATACAATGCCGAAACCATCTTGCCCGATTCGTGGGCAGATGCGCAGGGATACGCCCCCTGGGTCGAAGAAATCTGGATCAACTACTTGAGCAACGCCGTCAAATACGGCGGGCGACCGCCGCGCGTCGAACTGGGCAGCGATAGACTAAGCGACGGCGTTATACGCTTTTGGGTCCGAGACAATGGCCTGGGATTGACTCCTGAAGAACAGAGCCAGCTTTTCAAGCCTTTCACCCGCCTGGAGCAGCAAGCCCATGTCAAAGGCCACGGGTTGGGGTTATCTATCGTGCAGCGCATCACCGAGCGCCTGAACGGAGAAACCGGCGTCGAAAGCGAGGTCGGCAAAGGCAGCCTGTTTTACTTCACCCTGCCGGCTGCCTCTGGTGTAAGCCGTGCCTGCGAACAACGTGAATAACGCTGTTCGCGCCGTCCTATCGCTTTACCCGCCGTTGCCCTCCCACACCCGGCGACCGGGCGGCGGCGGTGGCGGCAGCGGCCCGGTCACGGCCTTGTTGACGCGCTTGCCGTCTACTTGGTCGTGGTCACGGACCAGGGTTTGATACTCCTCGGCGTAGAGCCGGGCGCGGGCGCGCTCCAACTGCCAGAGCCGGTCGAGACTTTCTTCGATGGGCGGGAAACGCTCGTGCAGCCGCTTCAAGTCGGTGACGTCTTTCTCGTAGCGTTTGTCGTGCTCGCGCCAGGTCTCGTCATTCGTCAAGGTAAACTGCTTCCAGCGCTTCTGGTCGTCGGCGCTGAACTCATTCCACTCCTGGCGGAAACGCTCCTCCGAGAGGCGCTGCATCTCTGCCACCTCGTTGATACGGCGCTCCAGCCGGTCGCTGATGCGTTCGAAGTCGTCTACGATCTTCTTCATCTGCCGGTAGGTCTCGGACCACGACTCGAAGCGCTCCATATAGCGCAACATATCCTCGTCGTAGGCGCCGATGCTGGAAACAAGCTCTTGAATCTGCTGGTCGCGTTGGTGGATGAGCAAAGTCTGCTGGTCGATGAACTGCTGAATCTGGGTGCGCTGCTCGCGCTCGCCCTCTTGAATTTCGAGTACGCGCTTTTCGTTGCGCAGCGCCATTTCCTCTAGAAGCTCGATCTTGGGGCGCAGCTGGTCGATTTGCTTGTGCACCTCCGGCAGCTCGGTTTGGATCTCCGAGATGCGCCGGGCGTCCTGGCGGCGCTGCTCCTCCAGGAAGGTCAGGCGGCGCTCCGGCTCGTCGGAGAGGCGTGTGAGGTCGTCCATGCGCTGTTGGATCGTCATCATCTGGTTGGCGACGCGCTCCAACTCTACGCGCAGCGACGGCAGTTCCTCGGTGCCGCGTTCCATCTTTTCCAGCCGGTCGCTCAGGTCGCGCACCGGGCGGATGATGCCTTCGCGTGCGATCTGGTTGCGTCGTTCGGTCTCGCGCTCGGCCAAACTGCGTCGGTCCTCGATCTGCTCAATCGTCTGGCGCAGTTCGGTTCGGAACTGCTGCAAAAAATCGTCGTAGCGTTCCATCGGCAAGAACATGTTGCGCATGGCGCTTTGATCGCTCTCCATACCGTTCTGCCGGCGCGTCAGTTGGCCGATGAGTTCGTTTTGCTGCGAGATGCGCTCTTCGAGACGGGCGATGGCGGCTTTATCTTTACGCCGCTCCTCATCGAGCCACTCGATCATCTTCGTCAGTTGGCGTTCTTCCAAGCTAAGCCTCCAAGCATCCTCTAAAAGGGATGCAAAATTAGAGCACCATTTTAACATTTAGTATTAAGCAATTATAGCATAGACCGCACGCGCGGCAGATAAACATTTGATGAGCAGCGCCGGGCTGAGCAATGTGATCTTTGTCCGATAGATAACATGATGAAAATGCCCAGGACTTAATAGACAAAGTACACTAAGTCAGTTACTATATGGGATGGGAAGTTTCCCACTTTAAAATGCTTGTCTTGGCTCGTCGGAGCCTGTATATACCCCTTTCAGGAGGATAAAACACAATGGCAATCAAAGTTGGCATTAACGGATTTGGGCGTATTGGTCGCCAGGTTCTCAAAATTTTGAAAGAAAAGTATCCCGGCGACATCGACGTTGTGGCCTTCAACGACATCGGCGACCTCGCAACGATGGCCCACCTGTTTAAGTACGACTCGAACTATGGCAAATTCGAAGGTGAGCTTGAAGTGAAAGAGGGCGGCCTGGTCGTCAACGGCGACTTCATCAAGGCGCTCTCGGTCAAAGACCCCGCCGAACTGCCGTGGGGCGATCTGGGCGTCGATATCGTGGTCGAGAGCACCGGCCTTTTCCGTGACCGCGAGAAAGCCGGTAAGCACCTCACCGCCGGCGCCAAGAAGGTCATCATCACCGCGCCGGCCAAAGGCGAAGACATCACGGTGGTGATCGGCGTGAACGAAGACAAGTACGACCCCGCCAGCCATCACATCATCTCCAACGCTTCCTGCACCACCAACTGCCTGGCGCCGGCTGCGAAGGTCGTCCATGACCACTTCACCATCAAGCGCGCCTTCATGACCACCATCCACTCCTACACCAACGACCAGCAGATTCTCGACCTGCCGCATAAGGACCTGCGCCGCGCTCGCGCCGCCGCCCTCAACTTGATCCCCACCACCACCGGCGCCGCCAAGGCGGTCGCGCTGGTCATCCCCGATCTCAAGGGCAAGTTCGACGGCATCGCGGTGCGCGTTCCCACTTCGACCGGCTCGCTGGTTGACCTGGTGGCCGAGGTGGAGAAAGAGACCACCACCGCAGAACTCCACGCTGCGCTCAAGGCTGCCGCCGCCGGCCCGCTGAAGGGCATCCTGGCCTTCAGCGAAGAAGAACTAGTCCTTACGGACATCGTGGGTGATTCGCACAGCAGCATCGTCGATGCCGGCTTTACCACCGTCTTTGATGGCACGATGGTCAAGCTGCTGGCCTGGTACGACAACGAGTGGGGCTATTCGGTCCGCACTGCCGACCTGATCAAGCTCATCGCGGACAAGATATAAGCTTGGGCCGTGAGCGATTAGCGGTTAGCCATTAGCCATTAGCGACGATCAGCGGTTGGCGATTGGCAGTTAGCAGTCGAGCTATAGACCTTTAGAAAATGTTTTAGACTCACCTCACCCCCCAGCCCCTCTCCACATGGTGGAGAGGGGGAGAAACCCCCAGATGTTGGCTCCGATTCCCCCTCTCCATGTTATGGAGAGGGGGTTAGGGG
>JAFGMM010000423.1 GCA_016927535.1 Anaerolineae bacterium | reverse complement strand
TTCCGCTGCGGCGCTCGCCTCGGCCTCGGCTTCTGTCTCCGCTTCGGCTTCGGCCTCGACGACATCGATTTCCGCTGCGGCGCTCGCTTCGGCTTCTACTTCTGTTTCCGCTTCTGCTTCTGCTTCCGCTACGACAACGACATCGACTTCCATTACGGCGCCAGTCTCGGCTTCTACTTCCGCTTCGACATCGACCTCAGCTTCAACCTCAACCCCGGCGGCGGCTTCGGCTTCAACAGCTTGGGCCGGCGGCGCTTCGGCGGTGTGATCGGTCGATTCGGCGATAGGCTCGGATGTGACTGTTTCCACGGCGATGGCGGCGTCCCCGTTATCGACAACCTCGACGACCTTCTCAGGTTGGGCTGTCGTGGTTACTTCTTCATCTTCGCCGTGGATAATGTTGTTGGACACCATAATAACTGACTCTCCCAAGAAAGGTAGGCATGCGGGGCGATTATACCATACTGGTGGGATTGTTCAACCTCATTCTTGCTCTTATTTGCATACAACCCGGTCCCAATCCTCTAATTTCTATCAACCCCGTAACAAAACGCCCTACTCCGCGCGCCGGGCGCGGCTTTTTACCGCCGAACGCGCCGCCGGCTCGTTTCTGCTCTTTCATCGCCCAAGAGCTGATTCATTCTGATGTTTCTCATAAGATAACCTCACCCCCTCCGTCCCCCTCTCCACGCCGTGGAGAGGGGGAAGCGCGCAGCGCGCGGGGGTGAGGTAAAACAACGTTAGAACGATTCAGCCCTTTTCATCGCCCATCGCTCTTTTGAAGCAAAGCGAGTCAGTTGCTATGATTTGGAGCAGTATTTTAACCGGCTCTTAACGTTCAGAAAGGTTAACTCTTGAGTATCCAAACCGATCACGACCCCAACCCCGCCGGCCGGCCGGCGATGCTCGGCCCGGTACAGGCGCACCGGGCCGATGGCGCAGCCGTTAACGTCGTCTGTGCAAACGGCTACCTGCAAATCACCGTGCTCGCCGCCGACTGCGTGCGGGTGCGCGCCGGCCTGACCGGCGATTTATCTAAGTCCGGGTCGCCCTTCTCGTATGCCGTGGCGAAAACCGAGTGGAACCCGCCGCCGGTCGCCGTCGAGGATGATGCCGACGATCAGATCATGATCCGGGCCGAGGGCCTGGCGTGCCAAGTCGATAAACTCGACGGCTCGGTGCGCTTCGCCGATGCCGAGGGGCGCATCCGCTGCCCCGACGACGCCGAGGCCGGCATGGTCTGGCAGGATGGGCATGTGCGGCTGCACAAGCGCATCACGCCCGACGACGCCATCTACGGCCTGGGCCAGCGCGCCTCCGGGCTGAATCTGCGCGGGCGGCGCTATGCGCTGTGGAACCTCGACCCGGTGATTTACGACCGGGACGACGACCCGTGCTACTACAGCATTCCCTTCTACATGGCCGCCTCTGAAGATGGGCGCACCCACGGCTTGTTTTTCGACAACACGCATCGCGGCGCCGTCGATGTGGCCGCCGCCAACCCCGACTTGGTGAGCTTTGACTTCGAAGGCGGCGAACTGTGCTACTACTTCTTCGCCGGGCCGCGCCCCGCCCAGGTGATCGAACGCTACACCGAGCTGACCGGGCGCATCGCCATGCCGCCGCTGTGGGCGCTCGGCTACCACCAGTGCCGCTGGAGCTATTACCCCGAATCGAAAGTCCGCGAGATCGCCGCCGGGTTCCGCGCGCGCCGCATCCCCTGCGACGCGATCTATCTCGATATCGACTACATGGACGGCTTCCGCTGCTTCACCTGGGACCGGGAGCGCTTCTCCGACCCGGCCCGGCTCATCGCCGACCTGGGGGCCGGCGGCTTTAAGACCGTGGTGATGATCGACCCCGGCATCAAGGTCGATGAGGACTACGAGGTCGATCAAAGCGGGCTGGCGGAAGATGTATTTGTCAAAACGCCGGACGGCGCGCCGTTCGTTGGCCCGGTGTGGCCCGGCCCGTGCCACTTCCCGGACTTTACCCATCCCAAAGCGCGCGCGTGGTGGGGCCGGCAGTATGACCGCCTGCTGGCGCTGGGCATGGACGGCGTTTGGAACGACATGAACGAGCCAACGGTCTTTACTTACGACGAGGACGAAGGCTTCGGCGCCGGTACGCTCCCCGACGACGCCCGGCACGACTGGGAGGGCCGGGGCGCGCCGCACGTCGCGGCGCATAACGTCTACGGCATGCAGATGGTGCGCGCCAGCCGCGCCGCGCTGGAGCGCCTGCGCCCCGGCAAGCGCCAACTGCTCATCACGCGGTCCGGCTACGCCGGGGTGCAGCGCTACGCCAGTTCGTGGACCGGCGACAACCGCTCGACCTGGGATCACCTGCGCCTCAGCATCAGCATGACGCTGAACCTGGGGCTGTGCGGCGTCGCCTTCACCGGCCCGGATACCGGCGGCTTCGCCGATGCGCCCACCGCCGAGATGGTTACGCGCTGGGTGCAGCTCAGCGCGTGCCTGCCCTTCTTCCGTATGCACAGCGCGCAGGGCACGCCCGACCAGGAGCCGTGGGTCTACGGCCAATTGTACGAAGACCTCAACCGGCGCTACATCGAACTGCGCTACGAACTGCTGCCGTACATCTACACCGCCTTCGCGCAGTGCGCACAGAGCGGCATGCCCATCGTGCGCCCGATCTTCATGGAAGACCCGGCCAAACAGAACTTAGATGACCAGTTCCTCCTGGGCGACCACCTGCTGGTCGCGCCGGTCCTGGACGAGGGCGAATCGGCGCGGACGCTTTACCTGCCGGCGGGCAGCGCGTGGATCGACTTCTGGAACGGCACGCACTTCGACGGCGGGCAGGAAATCCGCACCCCGGCGTCGCTCGATATCCTGCCGCTGTTCGTGCGCGCCGGCGCGGCGCTTCCGATGTGGCCGGTGATGCAGTACACCGGCGAGCGCCCAATCGAAGCGCTGCGGCTGCGCGTGTTCCCCGGCAGCGGCGTATCCACGGTCTACGAGGACGCCGGCGACGGCGACACCGACCCGGCGGGCTGGTCCACGATCACGGTGCAGGAGCAAGGCGAGACGCTCACGGTGACCTGGGAGCGCCACGAGGATGCAAGGCCGGCTTATGGTAAGATAGACGTGACGGTCGTCGGGGCGTCGTTTGCGCCGGGCGCGGTCCTGGTGGACGGCGCGCCGGCGCCCTTCGAGGCCGAGGAGAGCGGCGAGATTCGCGTCTTCGGCGCGCCGGTGTTTAAGACGCTGCGTATTACAAGAACCGGATAGGTCAAGCGAGGGATTCAAAATGTCTGGCCGATTAGCACGTTTAGATATCCGCAACTTCCGCTCCTTAGCCGATTTGAGCGTCGAACTGGGCGCGGTAAACGTGCTGTTCGGCCCTAACGGCGCGGGAAAGTCCACGTTTTTGGATGCGCTCTGCTTTGTGCGAGATTGTTTCGCGTGGGGCGTCGATGCCGCGGCCTCTTTCCACAATCACGGCATAGGCGCTCTCTGGAATGAAGCCGGTCCGGGAGCCAATGTGTCCATCAGATTCGAAACGCCGTTAGCCGAATACGAAATACTGTTCGGGTATTCTTCCGGTCGGATCGAACCTTTCGTGGGCGAGAAACTGCGCTCGAAAGACCGCGATATTTATCTCATTGATCGAAAGATTGGCAGCGACAAAGCTATGTTTTGGCATACTAAGGACCAAAGTTCGGGAATTTATGCGCTAAGAGAACCCGAAAGACTCGCTTTGAATAGATATCTGGACTTCGCTTACACGGTCTCTCCGGCTGCCTCTGAGATAAATAATACACTTGCTAGTATATACTTTTATCACTTACGACATATCGACATCATCGAACTCAAAAAAAGCGGCTCCGAGTCGATCCACCACATCGAGTTAGAGCAGCAGAGTCGAAACCTGTGGTCGGTGTTGCGCAATATCCATGACCGGAGAAGCTTCGACGAACGCTACGACACTATCGTAGGCTTTATGCGTAAAAGCTTCCCTGAAAAGTTTAGAGACCTGCTTCTTGAGCAAACTCCCGGCAACAAAGTATACGGAAATGTGATCGAAATCTGGCGTACCAAACTTACTCCGGCCATTTGGACAGCCGACGGCTACATCCAGATGCTCGCCCTCCTGACGGCGCTTTTCTCTCAAGACAAAAGCAAGGAAGCTCTTATCATGTTCGACGAACCTGAAACCTCCCTCCACCCCCACGCCATCGCCGTCTTCGCCGAAGCCGTGAAGCTCGCGGTCTCCGAGTGGAACAGACAAGTCATCATCGCCACCCATTCGCCCGTCCTCATCAGCCAGTTCGAGCCGGAGGATCTGTTCGCAGTAGAAATCGGTGAGCGCGGACAAACCGTCATGACCCGCCTCAGCGAAATCGAAGATATCCAGGATTTGTTGGAGCAGTACGCCGCCGGCTCGCTCTACATGGCCGAGGCCATCGCGCCGCAAAGCAAGCCGTTCGTCAAGGCGGAGTCTGAATGAACACGACCTCGCCCTGTCACTTTTTTCACTTCGGTCTCATCGTAACCGGCAAAGCGGAGCGCGAGCACTTACCCAAACTGTTTCGCTCGCTTATGGCGACAGGTGTATGCACGTTTGAGGTCGTTGCCTTTACCGGGCAGCGCAGCCCAAGATCAATCAAGCACCAATTAAAAATGGTGGGTGAGGGTAAACTCATTCCCGATAGAGACGCTACCGAAATCGGCCTTCCGGCCCGTGAGTATCTAAACAAAGGGCCTTGTTGTTTCGTTCTTCTTATCGATGACCTGGAAGACGAGCGCCGCCCGCAGGCCCGTGAAGTTTATGCTCGCTACCGGCAGGCGCTCGACATGATGCTAGTGAGCGCAAAATACATAACACGCGCAGCCGTCCACTTCCTGGTAAATATGCTCGAAGCTTATTACTTTGCCGATGCCCAGGCGATCAACAAAGCATTGGGTTTGAATCCTGCTATCAAAGACTATCCAGGCGATGTGGAAACCATTCGCAATCCCAAACATGAACTGAAGCAGCTTTACCCTGGCTTCAAAGAGGTCGAACACGGCGGGGCCATCCTTGACTGTTTGGACATTGAACACGTGCTCTCCCGGCCCGATACCTGCACCTCACTGCGAACGCTTTTCACGTGGTGTGTGAAAGTCCTGCCGCGACACCCTCATTACCAAGCTTTTTCGATACCTGAATACCATCTTGAAGACGGCACGCTGAGCGTCATCACCGGCCCGCAGTTAGCCGGCCTGGAAAGCGACAAGGAGTTGCTGCAATGAACATTCTCGTCACCGGCGTCAGCGGCCTGCTTGGGTCGCACCTGGCGAAGACCCTCGCGGCGTGCGGGCACACCGTGCGCGGCGCCAGCCATACGCCCGCCGATATCCCCGGCGTCGAGTGCATCGCCGCCGACATGAGCGACTACGATACCTGCATCGAGTTGGGCGCGGGCATGGACGCCATCGCGCACGTGGGCGCTTACCACGGCATCCACCTGCCGCGCACCAACCCGCCGAACCCCAAGACCGAGCGCGAATTCTTCGACGCCAACCTCGCCGGTACCTTCTACCTGTTTCAATCGGCGGTCGAACACGATATCCCGAAAGTGGTGTGGGCGTCGAGCGCGGTCGTCTACGAGCGCGACCACTGGACGCAGTTCGGCATTTACTCCTTCACCAAGGCGATGGGCGAGGACATCTGCCGGTTCTTCAACCGCGAACATCACATCAGCGTCATCGGGCTGCGCTACGGCGCGTTCAGCTTCCCGGACTTCGCCATGCGCGGTTTTAATATGCTGGGCGGCTGGAACTGCCTGGAGCTTGAGGAGGCGGTGAACGCGGCGGTGCTCGCGGTCGAAAACGAAACGATTGACTTCGGCATCTACGACGTGCAGACGCCGCTGCCCTTCACGCCGGAGGAGCGCTGGGCGTACCGGTTCGGCGACAAGCCCGCCGTGCTCGCGCAGCGCTGGCCGGAGTACGCGCACCTGTTCCAGAAGTACGCGCACCTGCTGCCGCCTGTCATCGACACCGTGGACATGCGCCACACCATCGCCGAACTGGGCTTGCAGTTCGAGCGCGATTTCGAGTGGTTCCTTGAGGAACTGGACCGGCGCGAAGCGGGCGGGGGGTGAGGTTCACCACAGAGGCACAGGGAGCGCGGAGACTTTGGAGACTCTAAGGACACGTTCAAAAACAAGTTCCCGAACTCGCGTTTTTTACCTCACCCCCTAAATCCCCCTCTCCATGCATGGAGAGGGGGACTTTCGGACCATCACGCGCGATCTGGCTCCCCTCTCCACGTGTGGAGAGGGGCCGGGGGTGAGGTGGCTGGGATCTTTTCCAACAGTCGAGGCCGCTTAGAGCGGGATGTTAATTTTGAACACGTACTAAAGTTTCTCCGTGTTCTCCGTGCCTCTGCGGTGAACCCTCTTTCTTAAATCGTTTGCGCGGCGGGGTCGATGGGCAGCGCCACCGGCTGCCCGCCCTGCATCGAAGACATCCGAATCGCCAAGACGATCTCCTGGTCAAGGCGCGCCTGGTGCGGGCCATAGGTCGGCGCGCTGCCGCTGCGCACCGCATCGACCAGGCTCATCAGGCAGCCCGCCACCGCGATTTCGTCGTCGTGCCACTGCGTGCTCACCTCCGACCCCGGCGCGGGATGCCAGTGCTTCACCTCGTGGCAGAAGGGGTTATCCCAACGCACAATCGGCAGGTCGGGGTCGCCGGTGTGCGCCACCATCGCCATCAGCGCGCCGCCGTCGGTGCGCTCGAGCCGGCGCTCCAGCGTGATGCGGCGCGGTGCTTCGCCGCCCGGCGCCAGCAGCGTCAGTTCCTCTTTCACGTCCCAGCCCATGCCGGTCGTGATCCCCATGCCCTTCTCGGCCAGGAAGCGGCTGCTGCGCCACCAGCGCAGCGCCGAATCGTAGCCGACGCTGGTCCAGTGGTAGATGCCGATCTGCCCGCCCGCAAAGCGGATGATGCCGTGTTCCTGCGTCTCGGTGCGCGGTCCGAAGCTGTCCGACAGGAAGGCGGCATGCGGCGCAAGCGCGTAGTCTTCTACCACGCCCACCACCGAGACCGGCTTTGCGTCGAAGCCTAAGTAGCTGCGCATCACGCTGACGCCGTGGTAGCCGTGGCCCGCGAAGTCGTTGAACGACGAGTACACCTTGCCGAACAGCCCGGACTCGATCAGCTTCAGCTTGATCTGCTCGCGCGGGCGGCGGTGGAACTGCTCGGCTACCTCGATCTTCAGGCCGCGCGCTTCGGCGGCGGCGATGATCGCGTCGGCCTCGCTCAGCTTGTGCGCGATGGGCGTCTCAAGCAGCACGTGCAGGCCGTGCTCGACCGCCATAAGCCCGACCGCGCCGTTGGCGCTGTACGTCACGCTCACGATGCCGATCTGCGGCGCGGTCTCGCGGACCAGCCGGTCAAGGTCGGTGTACCAGGGTACGCCTAGCTGCTCGCCCAGGCGCCGCGCCGAGGCTTCGCTGCGGCCCCACACCGCGACGAGCTGCACGTTCGCATCCGCCGGCAGCCCGGCGATGACCGGGCCATAGTAGTACTCGGAGCGCCGCGCGGTGCCGATGATTGCTACTCGTATGGGTTCTTTGCTCATGTCGCCTCCTGAAAAATCTTTGTGCCTTCTGTGTTAGCTCTGCAATATGATGTTGTTGGCGAAATCGGAAAATAGCGCCGAGTCCGGCTGTAGGGGCCGGTTTCAAACCGGCCCTGGGCGGGTCTCAGACCCGCCCCTACGATTCGCCAACAACATCAATATAGCGTGATCGACGGTTGGGCGTAGGGGCGGGTTTCAAACCCGCCCCTACATATGGCGGCGCGCCCGGCGATCCGCCTGCGTCTCCGTGGCGAAAAATCTTTGCTCACCGGCTCTCTGCATCTATCACCGCGCCGCACAGATTCGGGAAGCAGTACACAATCAGCGTGGGGTTGTGAAAATACGACGCCGTGCTCAGCGGCCACGCATCGCCGAACCAGCGCGGGCGCTCGAAGCGCGCCACATCCACCATCGCGCGGTCATACGTCGCCAGCCGGTCGCGCGCCAGCGCCGGCAGCTCGCTTGGGATGAACGGCTCGCTGCCGTCGTACAGAAACGTCACCGCATCCGAGACGATCACCACGCTCGCGCCGGCCTCCCGGACGGCGTCCGGCGGCTGGTAAGCATGCCCGAAGTCTTGCGTCGTCGGGTAGCGCGCCGGGTCGAGCGGGACGTTATACGGCCCCACCAGGTGCACTTGCACGCCGGGGCGCACGTGCGCCCACACCCACGCCTGCGCCCGCTGGCGCGTGTCGGGCTGCGAGACGAGCGCGTCGAACTGCACCGAATAGGCCAGCGGCATCGCCACGAACAGCGCCACGAATCCCGCCGCCAGCGCGCGCCCCTGCAATTGCTCCAATACCCACGCCGCGCCCGCGCCCGCGAACGCCGCCAAGACGCCGATGACCGGCAGGGTCAGGTGGTCACCCAGGCGGCGCGCTGCCAGCACGATCCAGCCATACGCGATCAAGAAGACCAGCAGCAGCGCCGCATCCAGCGCCGGCGAATTGCGCTCCAACGGGCGGCGCCGGCGCAGCGCCGCGCCCATCCCGGACACGCTCAACGCGGCGGCGACCAGGCCCATCCCGTACCAGGCGATATGCGCCAGGTGAAACAACAGGCCGTAATCCGATTCTGGGTAGCCCTGCCCGGCCTGGTACTGCGACGTGATGTAGCGCAGGTCTTGCCAGAACTTGCGCGGGTCCAGCACGGCGAACGGCGTGCCGACCAGGAAGCCCGCGCCGACCGCGACCAATCCCCAGATGAACGGTCGCCACGCCGCGCGCCCGCAGCGGTAGACGTTCACCAGGCCGGCCAGTACGTACACCCCGCCCACGATGCCCGCGTTGTACTTCGCCGAACCGGTCAGGCCCACCATCAGCCCGGCGGCGATGTACACCCATACTCCCTCACTCCTGGCCCCCAATACTTTTTGGTTAAGGGGCAGCTTTCTCCCCCTCACCCCTAAATCCCCTCTCCCACAAGGGGCGAGGGGACTTTCGGAGCGCGCTCTTGCCCCCTTTCCCCCCTTGTGGGGGAAAGGGCCGGGGATAGGGGGGGAGCTTGACCGAAAAGTATTGGAGCCGGGGGTTGAGGTGTTCGTCTGGATGCGGGAACTCACCCGCAGCACCCGCAGCGACAGCCACAGCGCCCCGGTCGCCGCCGCCGCCGCCGTGACGTTGGTCGCGGCATAGTGACCGTGCTGCACGACGCTGAACGACACCGCCGCCAGCAGCGCGGCAAGCTCCGCCGCGCGCACGCCGAACGCCAGCCGCGCCAGCGCAAAGGTGAAGGCTGCCAGCAGCACGCTCATCAGCGCGGAGACGACGCGCGCCATGAAGTAGGGCGGGAAGGGTGCGTACTCGCGTTCAGGGTATTGGGGGTCCACCGGGTGGCCGCTCGCCGCGCCGGAGAGCAGGTGCAGCAGCGCATTGAGGTTTACGTAAAGCGAAGGGTTCTCGAAAAAGTGCGGGTTCCAGTCGCCGGTAGCGACCATGCGGAAAGAACGACTCGCAAAGTGAAACGCATCTGGATGCAGGATCGCCTGCGGGTTAAGGGTGTGGTTGGCCGTGTCGGTGGGCGTGTAGGCCGGGTCGGGCGCGCCCCAACTCGCGCCCCACAGATTCAGCAGCGCCGCCAGCAGCAGAATAATAAGGATGCGACGGTTCATTACCCCAGATTCCAGACGCCTCCGCGCACCCGTATGATAGCGCTGGGGGATTTTTTTTACCACGGAGACACAGAGGGCACAGAGGAAGAGAAAGGAAGAGAAAGGAAGAGAAAGGAAGAGGGAAAGTTTCTTACTCTTCATTCGCGCTATTCGCGCTATTCGCGGTTAAAATCTGCGCGTGCCTTTTGGCCTATTACCCGATGCGCGTATAACTGTGTACAATAAATTCATGATGTTGTTGGCAAACTCGCTCCCCCTCTCCCCCTACCCCCCTCTCCCACAAGGAGCGAGGGGGAATCAGAGCCGCCGCGCAGCGATTCCGGCCCCCTTTCCCCCCTTGTGGGGGAAAGGGCTGGGGATAGGGGGTACTCGCCAACAGCATCAATTCATAGAGTTACAAGCCGGCTCGCACGTCACAGGACGAAATTGATGACAGACCTCACCGGTCATATGGTCGGCCAATACCGCATCGAGAACAGACTGGGCGAGGGCGGCGCCGCCGTGATTTACCGCGCCTACCAACCCTCGATGGAGCGCTACGTTGCGATCAAGGTCCTGAAGGCCAGCCTGACCCAAGACCCGCACTTCCTGGCGCGCTTCCGGCGCGAAGGCCGCACGGTCGCGCAGTTGCAGCACCCGCACATTCTGCCGGTCATCGACTTCGGCCAGACCGGAGACTTCGCCTACCTGGTGATGGTGCTGCTGGAGGGCGGCTCGCTGAGTAACTACCTGTTCAGCCACCGACCGCTCGCCTTACAGGAGTGCCGCCGTCTGTTCACGCAGATCGCCAGCGCGCTCGAACACGCGCACAGCCGGGGCGTCATCCACCGCGATTTGAAGCCCGCCAACGTACTTTTGGACGAAAGTATTAACGCTTATCTTACCGACTTCGGCATTGCGCGCATCATGGAGCAGACCGAGCAGTTTACCAAGACCGGCGTGCTGATGGGCACGCCGCACTACCTTTCGCCGGAGCAGGCGATGGGCCGGCCGGTCGATGCGCGCTCCGATATCTACGCGCTGGGTGTGATGCTCTACGAAATGGCGGTGGGGCGTGTGCCCTTCGACGCCGATACGCCCTACGGTATGATCTTTCAGCACATCCAGGAGCCGCCGCCCCTGCCCAGTTCCTTTAACCCGCACATCCCGCCGGCGGTGGAGCAGGTCATCTTAAAGGCGCTGGAGAAAGACCCGCGCAAGCGCTACCAGACCCCGATGGCGATGGCCGAAGCGCTGGCCCAGGCCGTGCCCCCGGCGCCGGCCATCTCGAAGCAGGAGGAAGAAGCCGCCGAGCGCGAGCCGCTGGGCGGGCAGAGCGCCGCCGGCAGCACACTGGTATCGACCCTCATGGCCGAGGACCGCGCGCCCACGCCGCCGCCTACCCTGGTGCCGACGCGCCCGTCGGATAAGGACCGGATCAATATCACGAGCTTCGCCGGCGACCCGCGCGACGGCATCCCGCTTATCAACGGGTTCATGAATAACGCGGTGCGCGCCATCGAGGAAATCGCCGGGCGGCAGGCGACCGAGATCATTTTGCGCTTCGCCGACCTGGAAAACGTGCTGGATAACCTGCCGCCGAACAATCTGAAATTGAGCGATACCTACACGTTCAAGCATTACAGCGCGCTGAACCATTCCATCGTGCGCTATTACGGCGCGTCCGGCCAGGAAGCCGTACTGCACCTGGGCCGGGTGGCGTCGCGCTGGCTGATGCAGGGCCAGCCGCTTTTGGGCTTCAGCAGCGTCGCGCTGCGTCTGATGCCCACGGCGGCGGCCTGGCGGCTGGGCCTCAACCAGACGAACGATACGTTCAAACGGCTCTACCGCGAGGCCGGGCACGAGCTGCAAGTACAATTCCTGGAGAAGCCGGACTTTTTCCTGTTCGCGCTGAAGGACTGCCCGTGCTGTTCGGGCAAGAAGGCCAACGCGCCGATCTGCTGGATGTGGACCGGCTTGCTGCTGGAGGGCGGGCACATCGTCAAGGGTAAGACCTTTCCCATCAAGCAAATCGCGTGCCAGGCGATGGGGCATCCTTACTGCGTGTGGCGCATCGGCAAGCGCCCGGTCGAGTAGGGGCGGGTTTCAAACCCGCCCATGCACATCAACTTAAGAATTTTGACCGTTTGTACATCTGCTCCCCCTCTCCCCAAACCCCTCTCCCACGAGGGGCGCGGGGCTTACCGACGCACAGACTCGCTGCTTTTTGTGGTATATGGGCTAGC
>JAFGMM010000422.1 GCA_016927535.1 Anaerolineae bacterium | reverse complement strand
TCGCCGTCCGCATCGTTGTCCGGGTCGAACGGGCAGCCATCCACGTCGCCGCAGATCCCGTCGCCGTCCGCATCGTTGTTCGGGTCGAACGGGCAGCCATCCACATCGCCGCAGATCCCGTCGCCGTCCGCGTCGTTGTTCGGGTCGAACGGGCAGCCATCCACGTCGCCGCAGACCCCATCGCCGTCCGCGTCGTTGTTCGGGTCGAACGGGCAGCCATCCACGTCGCCGCAGATCCCGTCGCCGTCCGCATCGTTAGCCGAGTCGAACGGGCAGGCGTCACAGGCGTCGTCGATGCCGTCGCCATCCGAGTCGCCGACGTTGGGCAGCGGGCAGGTATCCACGTTGTCGCATACACCGTCGTGATCCACATCGATGCAGTCGTCGCAGGCGTCGTCGATGCCGTCGCCGTCTGTGTCGCCGACATTGGGCAGCGGACAGGTGTCCACGTTGTCACACACACCATCGTGATCCACGTCGATGCAGTCGTCGCAAGCGTCGCCAAGCCCGTCCTGGTCAACATCTGCCTGGTCGGCGTTCGGCGCCAGCAGGCAGTTGTCAACGTCGTCGATGATGCCGTCCTGGTCGGTGTCGCGCGGGCAGAAGAAGTCTCCGCCGTGGCGCGCCTTCAGCAGGTCGTCGTCATAGAACGGCGGCACCCGCACCTCACCGCAGAACAGGTCGATCTGGGTGTTGCAGTCCGGCGTGGCGATGTCAAACGTCCACGTCTCGCCGGGGCCAAGCATCATCTGCTCTGAGGCAAAGAGTTCTTGCCCGGCGATGTCGCCATACTCGAACTCCTTGTAGGAGGCCACACCAAAGAGATAGGGGAAGGGCGAGTTATTGGTCACGTGGCCGGCACCCTGGCGGTTCAGCGAAGTATCGAGCAGACCGGCCCGCTTCGCCTGCACGCAGGTCATCGGTTTGGCGTTCACAAACGTGCACGTCACCACCTCGCCCGCGCCCAGGTCGATAGCGTCTGGGCTGCTTCCATCGTCACAGGTCGCCTGTACCAACTGCCAGCCATCCGCCGGCGACTCGCTCACCGAGTAGATACCCGCCGGCAGGTCGCCGCTGTCGTTGCTCTCGCCGTTCTTCAGGGCGAACGCCGCACCGTAGCTCGGCGCAAACCCGAAGCTCACCCGATCATTGGCCGGCACCGTTACCTTCGTCACGATGATCCGGCCCGGTTCGGCCTGGTAGTTCGAGAAGGTGCAGGTCACCGTCTCGCCTTCACCAAGCTGGATCGCGCCCGGATCACTGCCGTCATCGCAGGTCGCCCCGGTCAGCTCCCAGCCGTCCGGCACCGACTCACTGACGCTGTACTGTCCGGCCGGCAGGTCGCCGCTGTCGAACGGCTGGCCCGCGTAGACGCACAGTCCATCGGTGAAGTTGGTTACGAACGGGAAGCACTCATCGGTCGGGATGTTCGTCTCTTTCTGGATGACGATCTTACCCGGCAGCGCCGGCAAGCGGTTGTAGAAGGTGCAGGTTACCGTCTCGCCGTCGCCGAGTTCGATTGCGCTCGGATCGCTGCCGTCGTCGCAGGACACACTGTCCAGTGTCCACCCGGTGCCGCTCAGGTCTTCGCTCACCCAGTAGGTCCCGGCGTCCAGTTCGACACTCTCGTAGCTCGACCCAGCGTCCACGCAGATTCCATCGGCGAAGTTGCTGGTGAAGTTGAAGCAGCCGTCCGGCGTGCCTTCGCCCACCACTTCCTTCGTCACGATGATCTTGCCCGGCACCGGCAGGCGGTTGACGAACGTGCAGGTCACCGTCTCGTTTTCGCCAAGCTCGATCAGACCCGGCAAGCTGCCGTCGTCACAGGTCGCGCTCACAAGCTGCCACCCGTTGTCGCCTAGCTGCTCGGTGATCTCGTAGGTCCCGGCGTCCAGGTCTTCGCTCGTGTACGGCTCGTCCGTGAAGACGCACTGCTCACCTGCGAAGTCGGTCAAGAAGGTGAAGCACTCGTCGGTCAGGACGTTCGTCTCCTTCTGGATGACGATCTTGCCCGGCCTCGGCGCGCGGTTGACAAACGTGCAGGTCACCGTCTCGCCCTCGGATACTTCAATCGCGTCCGGGGCGCTGCCATCGTCACAGGTCGCACCGTCCAGCACCCAACCGGAGTCGCCCAGGTCTTCGCTCACCCAGTAGATTCCAGGCTCCAGATCGCCGCTCTCGAAGCTCCCACCGTTGCCCAGGCAAGGCGACTCGTCGCTGAAGTTGCTGGTGAAGTTGAAGCAGCCCTCGTAGGAGTCCAGCATCTCTTTCTTCACGACGATCTTGCCCGGCCTCGGCAGGCGGTTGACGAACGTGCAGGTCACCGTCTCGCCGCTGCCCAGCTGGATCGCGCTCGGATCGCTGCCGTTGTCACAGGAGGCGCCGTCCAGCACCCAACCATCCGGCACGATCTCTTCAATCGAGTACGCGCCCGGATTCAGCGGGTCGCTGTGGAACGGCTGGTCGGGGGATACGCACGGCGCATCGGCAAAGTTGGTGTTGAAGACGACGCAACCGTCGAACGGATCCAACACTTCCTTGACGATGACGATCTCGCCCGGCTGTACTTCGCGGTTGTAGAAGGTGCAGGTCACCGTCTCGCCGCTGCCCAGCTGGATCGCGCTCGGATCGCTGCCGTCGCTGCAGAGCACGTTATCCAGCATCCAGCCGTCTGGCAAGACCTCGCTGATCGAGTACGTGCCGGGATTCAGGTCGTTGCTTTCCCAGGCGTTGTCGCCGGGGTACACGCACGGCTCGTCGGCGAAGTCGGTGTTGAAGACGAAGCATTCGTCATACTGGCCTTCGAGGATTTCCTTCTGGATGACGATCCTACCCGGCTGTACTTCGCGGTTGTAGAAAGTGCAGGTCACCGTCTCGCCGGCCTCCAAGTGGACCGCGCTCGGATCGCTGCCATCGCTGCAGAGCACGTTATCCAACGTCCAGCCGTCCGGCACGACCTCGCTGATCGAGTATGTGCCGGGATCCAGGTCGCCGCTGTCCCAGGCATTGTCGCCGGGGTACACACACGGCTCGTCGGCAAAGTCGGTATTGAAGACGAAGCAGCCGTCATACTGGCCTTCGAGGATTTCTTTCTTGATGACGATCTTGCCCGGCAGCACTTTGTGATTGACGAACGTGCAGGTCACCGTCTCGCCGGCGTCCAACTGGACCGCGTCCGGCGCACTGCCATCGTCACAGGTCGCCTCACCGAACACCCAGCCCTGCGGCGGCACGTCCTCGGCAATCGAGTACGTACCCGGCGCCAGCCATTCGCTCGCGTAAGGCACATCCGGGTAGATGCACAACTGCCCGGCGAAGGTCTCGAACCAGAAGCAGTCGTCAAACTCGGCGTCCACCACCTTCTTGATGATGATCTGGCCGCCCGGCTCCTGGACGGTGGTGTCCTCGCTGTCCGTGTTATTGCACTGGTTCGGGTCGTTCGGGCGGTCGTGGCTCACCGTCGCGGTGTTGGTCACCACGGTCGCCGCATCCGGCGCTATCACCACCACTTCGATGGTCGCGCTCTCGCCGGCCAGGATATCGCCCAGGCGGCACGCGATAGCATCGCTGCACGTGCCCACACTCGGCGTCACCGACACCAGCGTCACCTCGGCGGGCAGCGTGTCGTGCACCCACACCCCGTAAGCTTTGTACTGCCCGGCGTTGGTCACCGTGATCGCATAAGTAATCGTCCCGCCGAGTTCCACCGGGTCTTCGAGGTCGGTCTTCTCGATCTGCAGATCAATATCGCCCGCCTCGCACCAGTCCGACCCGCCGTGCTTGGCCTTGAGCAGGTCGTCGTCGTAGAACGGCGGCACCCGCACCTCGCCGCAGAACAGGTCGATCTGGTTATTGCACTCCGGCGTCGGGATTGCAAACTCATACGTCTCACCCGGCGCCAACTCGAACGTCTCCGACGCGAAGAGCCGCTGGCCGGCAATGTCGCCAGACTCGAACTCCTCGTAAGAAGCAACACCGAACAGGTACGTCTGGTAGCTGTTGTTGGTGACATAGCCGACGCCCTGCCGATTCAACCGGTAGTCGAGGTACCCGGCGCGCTTGGCCTGGACACAGGTCAAGAAGCGCTTGACCAGGGTTTCCTCGCCGTCGTGGTTGTTGTCGGGGTTCGGATCGACCGGGCGGGCCGCGCTCACGACTGCCTCGTTGAGCACGACACCCCGCGCGTTTGCCGTCACGACGACCTCAATCGTGGCACTGTGCAGGTACGTCAGGTCGCCCAGTTCGCAGTGAATGGTGTCATCGCATGTCCCCTGGCTCGGCGTCGCCGACACCAGCGTCACGCCGGCCGGCAGCGGGTCGTCCACCCACACGTCCTCGGCGTTGTACGGGCCGTGGTTGGTCACGGTGAGGGTGTAGGCAATCTCCGTGGTCACAGCCACCGGGTCTGCCGCGTCCGTCTTCGTGATTTCAAGGTCGGCCTCGTAAGGATCATGGTACCAGTGACCCCAGTTCTGATCCGTGCACGGCTCGTCGATCCACAGCGTCACATGCGATGCATGCGAGCCGTCGCCGCTCAGGTCTGGCGTGCCCCACGGCTTGGGCGGGTAGGGGATGGTGAATCCGCGAGTGAAGGCTACGGTGTCAAGCTCGATGCCATAGCCGTCGCCGCCGCTCACGGTCAATGTCATGGTGTGCGCGCCGGCGGCGAGATCCACACTGCCGGCGTAGGAAGTAGCAAAGACGTTCCAGCCGCACCCCCAGCAATCAGGGTATTGGTTGGTATCTTTGCTGGTGAATGAGCCAACCGACTCGCCATCGATCACGACCTCAACAACTTCTATTGGAAGAGCGTCGTCGTTGTCGTTGCTGTAGCGCACCACCACACTATAGTCGCCCGGCTCGGTTATCGAGACAGTCGCAGAAGCAGATTCACCTGTGCCCACGGGCAGTGTGTGTTGATTGACCGCGTTGGAGCGCGGCATATCCCCACCCAGGTCGACCACCATGGGCGCTGGGAACACACCAGAACCCTCATAGGGAACCATCGTGCCGCCGTGATCGGTCGGGAATTCCACCTTCCAATGATACGATACCGGCTCGCGGAGGTTTTCGAGCACAGCAGTGATTACATCGTCTGTGCCGTCCCACTGAGTAGAGATGAAGGGCGTTGGTTCGCCGTTGAGATACAACTCGCAGAGCGCCGGCGGGTAGGTGTTGGTCACATCGACCACCGCCGCGCCGCCCGGCTCCACCGTGACGACCACAGGCGCGCCTTCAACCGTCCAGCCTTCGCTGGATTGGATTTCGGCGACGGTGTAGTCGCCGGGGATCAAGCCGTCCCAGGTCTTGGAAGCGCCGTCGCCCAACTCGATGCAAGCCGACTCGTGGAAGCTCGGCCCCTTGACGCAGATATCGAACTGATGCCCGGTCGGTTCCATCCCGTCCCAGTTGACGGTCTTGGAGACGGTCAGGCTGCCCGACTGGTAGTTGCCGAACAGGAAGGTCGCGTCGAAGCCGGAGGTGAACGTCTCGGTGTAGCACAACCCGTCGCCCGGCTGACTGTTGATCCAGCCGTCTCTCAGGGTCTCGCAGATGGTATAGACGCCCGGCTTCAAGCCCGGCTGCTCAAATCCGCCGTCCTCACCGGTGACGTCGCTCCATTCGCCGCCTTCGCCGGTAACCGTGATCGTCCAGCCCGCCAGCCCTGGCTCGCCCTCGTCGCGCTGGCCGTTCGCGTTCAGGTCATGATACTTGACAGTGTTGATGACGCCCAACTCCGGCGCGCAAACGCCGGGTATCGGAGCAGTCTGCCAGGGGTCAAAGTCTACATCGACCGCCGACGAAACGCTGTCGCCTGTGCCTGGGCCGGCACCCGAAGGACCATCGGCAGCGCCCCACCAGTTAACTTCAGCGTTCAGAACGCCATTGGTGGAAGCATTGTAGAACAACCCCTCTTCATTGCCGGTGACACAGTTGTTATTTACAACTACGTTCGTGGGATAGTAGGACGATTTGCCAATCCGAACGCCATACGTGGCACGGCTGTCCGAATCGCTGCCGTTATCGTGAATGTTATTCTCGGTAACGGAAACACTATCGACGCCATGGCACGATACATAAATCGTGCCGTTTTCGCTCGTGCTATTGTAGACTTCATTTCCACTAATCGTGACATCGCTCATGTAAACTGCGATGGCGTCTTGTTGAGTGTCATGCACGACATTGTTTAAGATGCCGCCGCCGCCCAGCGATGCATCGCCACAACTCTTAGAACCCAGCTTAATGCCGTCATTGTTGTAGACATCATAGACCAGGTTACCCTCGATGGTCGTATTAGTGGCTTCATAGACGTAAATGGCGGCGTTCTCGGAGCTATTCGCGTGCACCTCGTTGAACTGAATAACGCCGCCCGTAGAGCCACAGCACAAGTTGATGCCGTCTTGGGCAATATCAAACACATGGTTGTATTCGATAAGGCAGCCGGCGCAGTCGCGCAACTGCATACCCTCGTCGCCCAACGCATCGCGGATGATGTTATAGCGCAAAGTCACGTTGGAGATGCCGGCCCCTGCCGCCGAGTCGATCATGTCGCTGGTGGCGTTTCGGAATTCCAGGCCATCGACAACTACATCGCTGGCCGCGATACGCATAAGCCGGGCCAGCGCCCCGCCGCCATCGACAATCGCCTCGGTCGCAGCATCGCCGGCCACGCGGGTCGTACCGGCGCTGGGGCGCGGATCGACGCCGCCTTGCGGGCCGAGTATCGTCACCGACTTGTTAACGGAGATCGGCGACGTAAGCAAGTAAGTGCCCGCCGCAACGTGCACATTGCCGCCGATGTCCACCGCATCGATGCCGGCCTGGATCGTCTTCTTGGCATCCGCCCAGCTAGAGCCGCCGTTGGCGTCGTTGCCGGCCGCAGCATCGACATAGCAGTCGGTGGTACAGACCGGCCCCGGCTCAAAGTTATAAGCCGTAAAGGTGCCGCCAAAGCCGATCACCACGTCGTCCACGAAGCCGAGGAAGTCGTTTCCCCAGCCGGAGCCGACGCCGACATTGATCCCGACGACCAGCGTGTTCGCGTCGATCTCAACCGGCGTTGGGTCGCCGGGCTGCCCGACCGGGCTGCCGCTGATCCAGTCGGCGAGCGTCGAATTGAAGTTTTGCACCGTGCCCTGGCCCGGAACATACATCCAGAACTTGCCGCCCAGGACATCTTGCGGAACCCATAGATCGACCGGCGCGGGGTTGATTCCGTTGTATATGCCTTCCCAGATCAGCAGGGCCGTCTCGACGGTATCCGGGTTATAGACATAAAGCCGGAGCACCGGGATGAAATGATCGGCAGTCGTGCTGCTGCTGTCCCGGTAAAAGTCGAAACTGAGGTTACTGAGATCACCAAGCCGCCAGTCTGGATGGTCGGTGGGATCCCAGATAAGCTCAAAATCGGCTTTGTCCTGGCCGGATGTGACGGTATGAGTCGTAAACTGCAACGACCCATCCCCATTGTGCGGCTGCGCTTGTGTCAGCGCAACACTGGCATCAGCGCGCACATTAGCCGGCGTCCAGCCCTGCAGGTTGCCAGGCGCTACAATAACCGAAGGCCCAACTCGCGCCTGGGCAATGGGCGCGCCGGCTATCGACGCGACACCAATGTTGACTAACAGAGCGACCGCTAACAAAAGCGTAAAGTTTTTTTTCATCGATTGCTCTCCCTCCTCAAGGAGTCCCAATCCTCATGATGCTGTTCACTAATCGAAAATAACTTTGATATTAAATAATTATTCCGCTTTATCACCTCCGCGCTCACAAGTATACAGGTCAAGTCAACCAAGATGTAGGCAACGGGATTTTGTTAACAAAAATCACAAATCCCGGTAGTATTTATACACATACTATCGTAACAAAATATGGCTTACAAAACCTAAGCTAGGTGATCGTTTCTTAAGATCACCCAACTTACTTCTGTAGATGTGCCTTTTTAGACACATCTTTTTGACTACTTATAAATGGTTCCCTGTGTCAACGATGAATAGCCGTTGACTCTGATAAAACCCCTGGGAAGCACTCGGCTACATAACCAATAGTAATTGAAATCACAAAGTGTGCCATTTGTCTTTTGTCGCAAGCAAGTAGAAAGTTTGTAGAGGGTTTGTGGAATTCGTTTGGGAGGCCCAGGCTAGGCCGGCATCCATCACACAACAAACCTCTTACCCCGGGACGATAAAGCAGCCCCGAAGCTTAAGGGTATGATCTAAAACGCCGCAGGTTTATATCTTTTGAGGCAACGCGACTCATGGCAAAGCCATGTACACCAAGAGAAGTGCTCATGAGCCAGGCAAACGCCGGGAAATATAGATACTAACCTTAGAGGCTCTTACCGATTCAGGAACGGCTATGCGCCCGGCACCACTCCGAGACCATTTGCAGCCGGGTGATGGCCTCCGCGCCCGCGCCCTCCGGCACCTCATCCGACACGCCCAGCACCAACCGGGGATAGAAAAGTTCGACAACCCGCTCGACCGTTTCCATCAAGACCTCGCGCGAATACAGCGGGAGGAAAAACACGGCGGGGATGCCGTCCAACAGCACCTTGTCGCCGATGTGCGCCTTGATCTCCTCCAGCGCGACATCGCCCTGGGGCAGTGGAGTCAGCGCCTCGTAGCCGTCGAACGGCAGATCTTTGAGATAAGGCAGCAGGGAACGAAAATGACCGTCCACGTGAATGTGGGTGTAAATACCCGCCCGCTTGAGCTGATTGGCACGCTTCTCGTAAAAAGGGACCAGGTAGCGCTCGAAGTAGCGGGGCGAAAGCAGCGACGAGTGAAGGTTCTCGCCGAAGTTTACGATCTTCACGTCGCCGTAAGCGATGATCTCCTCGTACAGTGCGTCATACGAGTCATCGATCAGCCGCATGGTCGCCTCGACCTCGGCAGGATAATCGGCCAGCGCGTAAATGAACGTCTCAAACTTCATCCAGGTCTGCGCCATCGCCTGGTATGTGCTCTTAGGCAGGTAAAACTGCGGCTCACCCCGGTCGCCGACGAACGCGCTGCCCTGCTCGAAGTATTCAGGCACAAAAGATAAAGTCATGCGCTCAAGCAGCCAGCGCAGCTTTTTCAGATCATCCACGCCTTTCACCGGGAATTCGACCGTGCGCCAGGTCTCGTCTTGTGTGAAGTGCAGCCGCTCGGTCAAGTCGCCGTGCGGCGTCTCATAGACTTTGATGATCGCGCCGTTGGTCTTCTTCTCGTGGATGTCCACCTCCGGCGCGAAGCGCTGGACGATGGGATGCGGTATGCCGGTGTAGTAGTCAATATAGCGGATCGAAACCTTCAGCAAGTCGAACATATCCAGCAAACTCAAGTCACGGTATGGCTCCGGCATGCAATCGAAAATTTTGTGCCACTCATACCAGGGTTCGAAGCGCGGCTGGAAGAACACATACGGCGTCGGCTCGCCCTTGAACACGCTCAGGTTCATCTGGCGAAAGGTCATTTCTATTTCGGTCAAAGTAGCACCTCCTCACGTAACTTGCCGGCCTATTCGCCGGCGAAAAGAGCGTACAGGGCGCTGCCTGTGCGCAAATACACCGGGATTTTCTCAAGCGGCGCATCCGCATACAGCCAGTGCCCGCCCTCGAATTCCTGCCCGGTCCACGCATCGACCCAGTTTGTCCCCAGCGGCAGGTAAACCTCGCGCAGGCGCACGCCCTCCGAGAGCACCGGCGCGACCAGGATGTCGGAGCCGAGCATGAATTGATCCTCAACCGGGACGGTATGCGGGTCTTCTTCGAACTCGAAGAAGAGCGGGCGCATCGGCGGGACGCCGGTCTCGTGTGCGGTCTTCATCTGCTCCATCACATACGGGCGCAGCCGTTCGCGCAGGAACAGGTATTCTTTGATGACCTCGTAAGCCTCGTCGCCGAACGACCACACCTCGTTAGCCGCGCCGGTCGGCAGGCCGGTCGCTTCGTCGGTGTAGCCGGGCCGGCGCGCGCCGTGCAGCCGGAATAGCGGGCAAAATACACCGTACTGGAACCAGCGCACGATCAATTCGTGGAAGTGTGGATCGTTGATATCCCCGTCCTGGAAGCCGCCGATATCGGTCGTCCACCACGGGATACCGCTCATGCCGACGTTCAACCCGGCGCGCACCTGGCCTTGCAGCGTCTCGAAAGTCGAGGTGATATCGCCGGACCACACCGCCGCCCCGTAGCGCTGGCTGCCCGCCCATGCCGAACGGCACAGCAGCACGATCTCGGTCTCGCCCTCGGCGCGCATCCCCTCGTAGAAGCCCTGCTGGTGCATCAGCGGATACAAGCCGTTGACCTCCATGCCGCCGCCGGCGCAGTAGCGGATGTGATCGTAGTCCTGCGGCACGATCTCCGGCTCGCAGGCGTCGAGCCGCCACACCTTGATCCCCAGTTTGTAGTAAGCATCACGCACCCGCTCCCACAAAAACTGACGGGCTTCAGGGTTGGTGGGATCATAGAAGTTCATGTAAACGTCGAGTTTATCCTGCCGGTTGGCAAAGTCGGGCAGGCGGAACAGCGCCGGCAGCCCGCGCTCGCTGCGCAGCAGCAGCCCGCGCGCCATCATCGACCGGTACTCCGGGTGTTGAAGATCGACGGCCGGCCAGATCGACACCATGCACCGGACTCCCATCTCGCCAAGCTCCCGGACCAGCGCCGCCGGGTCAGGCCAGCGCGCCGCCGGGAAGCCCATGTCGCCCATCGTGTCGATGTGCAGATCGGACACAATGACCGAGAGCGGCAGTTCGCGCGCTTGATACTCGCGCGCCACACCAAGGAGTTCGTCTTGAGTCAGATAGCGAAACTTGCTCTGCCAGAAGCCCGACGCCCACTCCGGCAGCATCAACGGGTAACCGGTGGCGTCGGCGTAGCGCGCCATGATATCGGCGTAAGTATCGCCGGCCATGACGAGATAGTCGATCTGGCGCGCAGACTCGGCGACCCAGCGCGTGCCGTTGTGCGCCAGATCGACTCTGCCGATGGCGGGGTTATGCCACAGGAAGCCATAATGCCGGCTCGACACCAAGAACGGAATCGATACTTCGGTGTTATGGTGCTCCAGGTCAATCACACAACCCTTCTGGTCAAGCCGGCCGTGCGGCTGCTGACCCAGGCCATAAAAGCGCTCGTCGTCCTTTGGGCTGAAGCGCACCACGATTCGGAACGAGTCGCCGCCGCGCGAGCGGTAGTGGCGCGCCAGCGGGCGGTGGAAACGCGCCGCTTCTTCCTCAAGCAAAAGTTCGCCGGTCCCGGCATTCGTGAAGCGGATGCGCCCCGGCGCGGTGATCTCGGCACAGAGCTTGCCGTTGGTGATCGTAGCCAGCTCGTCCGTCATCTCGACCGCCGGCTCGACCGGCTCAGGCTCCAGGAGCGCGCCGGGCATCTCCACGATCTGGGCGCTCTGGGTAGCCCGGACTCTCAAGGTATCGCGTCCCCAAGCCTGTATCGTTACCTGCTCATGATGGGATCGCCAGGTAAGTTTGCCATCAGCATAATGGAACGGGTTCATGCCTCACTTCCAATCTACAACACCGAGAAGCATAATGAACAAGTATAGCGCCATTTTCTCGAATGACCGCACCATTGCAAAATCCCCCGCCGGCCGTCAGGTGTGGCGTTATTTTAAACCGAATCGACCAGCGATGGGATAAGAGTATACTTGTCCGAGTTTTATTAAACTTCTAAAATAGCCTGTAAAGGAGAGAGAGATTATTATTTGTATAGGAGCTTATCGTGTTGCGCCGCTCTCATGAACCGCGAGTCAATTTCCCCGACGTACTAGGATACCTTACAGGAGGTGTGAGCGTTCAAGTGGGCACAGTCCAATGCGCGCTCGCGGTCAACCCCCGCAAGACCCCGGCAGGCCAGAACTTCGAAGCGCTGCTGTTGGTCCAGAACACTTTAGATTGTGACGTCGATGTGGGGGTCCGGCTGCTGTTGCCGCCGCAGGATCGGGCCGGCAATAAAGGCACTTTTTTTACCAAGACCGACAAAATTCTCCTGGGTCTGGAGCCGGCCGAGGTGGGCGCTGTCATCTTGCCGCTTGCGTCCTTGCCGACCACCGCAACCTCCGCGAAAAAAGGTTTTGTGCTTCGGTCGCTTGCCGAAGCGCCGGATGACGATTCGGCAGACTATCAAATCGGCGTCGAGCTGCGAGTCAAGCGCAAGGGCCGGGGCGACGTTGTGCGCCACGCGGACAACCCGGCGCCCTTCGACCCGTCCGGCACCGACATGAACGAAAAACTGCTCAAACGTCTTGCGCACCTGAAAACGCTTGCTTATACTGCCGAGGAAAAGCGGGGATGCCTGGTCGCCGGCTTCGCGGTCACCGCGCCCACCGGCCCCAGCCTGGGCCTGGACTTGAGACCAGGCTGGGAAAGCCTGTGGACCAAGCGCGATCACATCGACGAAACGATGGTCGTGCGAGAAATGGAAGCCGAAGCGCTGGCGCTGCTGCCGCACCTGCGGCGCGAGACCGTCTTTAAGCCCTTGCTCCAACAAGTACAAACCAGCTTCCGCAATGCCGGCTATCCCCTGCAAACCGGCGAGGCGGTCTTTGCGACTAAGCTGCTGGTGATGGTACTGGAGCAGGGCAGCTCACTGGGGCCGGGCATGCCGACGCCGCGCTGGTATGTACGGCTGTGCCGCCTGCTCTATACCAAAGACCCATCGGTGCGCAACCGTGAGCGCCTGGTGGCGCGGCTGCTCTGGCGCGACTTACTGAACGACGCCGTTATTCTGGGCTTCAACATGGTCTCCATCATCGCCCACCAGCCGCTCGATGTGTTTCTCTCGAACGTCACCGGCCGGCGGGTCAAACAGACCGAAGCCGAGCCGTTGGTGAGCGGCTACGCCCAACAACTGGTTAAAGCGCTCTCGCACCCCGAACCCGCCGCCGAGCCGCTGCTGACTTTCACCGACGCCTATGTGCCGCTGGTGCTGGGCGGCGTGGTGGCGAACACCCGGATCACCATGCCCGGCGAGTCGGCGCTCGATTCGATGCACCTGTTCAAGCGGTGCCGTGACCAGCGCATGGGCGAAGTAGACGCCGCGAACAAGCATGTTTTCGAGATGGTCGATGTGCTGGTCGAACGGGGATTCGATCAGTTGGCGTAGGATTGGTGGTAAGGATAGTATATACAGATGAAAATTCCCTCTGACGCAATAATCCCGGAGGGGAAGCTGAAAGGATATTTGCTTGCTCAGCGAGTCAAGAACGATAAGTCAAAATTTTTAGCACAAGCTGGATTTGTGCAACACAATTCAGATACACTGGAAAAAGCTATCCGGCGACTGATTCAGTCATCCGAGGCGCTCAAAGATCACAGCAACCTTTATGGCGATATATATCGTGTTGAAGGCAAAATAGAGGGACCAAACGGTCGGTCTTTGGCTGTCATAACAGTTTGGATCCGACGGCGTAGCGACGGTGAATTTTACTTCGTCACTTTAGTACCGCGCCATGAGGAGATTGATGATGAAACTTGAACTGTACCAAGAAATAGCATTGCGGCGTGATATCCCAGAATATGGCCTAAAAAAGGGTGATGTTGCTCTGCTCATCGACTACGTTCCACATCCAAGCGGCGGAGAGGACGGGTGTATTCTCGAAATCTTTAATGCAATAGGCGAGTCGATCAAGATTGCGGTTGTCCCATATTCGGCGGTAAAAGCGCTAGAAGCCGATGAAGTGCCTTCTGTGCGTCCACTGAGACTGACCAGCAGGGATGCGGCATAGCGCGCAAAGAAAGCAAAAGAAGAGTGAAGCGCAGCCCATCTCGGCCTGGTTTTAACGCGCCTCAAATGGTATTTTGGCGCGTTTTTGTTTATCATGTCAGTGCTAGGGAATTTCAAAGGAATTTTGAGACATGATGCGATTTGAGCGATTCACCGAGCGCGCCCAAGATGCGGCGGCGCGGGCTTACGAAATCCTTCAACGGTACGGACATAACCAGGTCGATACAGAACATATTTTGCTGGCGCTGTTAGAGCAGCCGGACGGCGTTATCCCGCAAATCCTGGACCAGATGAAGGTCGATCAAGAGACGATCCAGCGGCGGTTGGATGAAGTCCTCAAAGCCAGCCCTAAAGCCGCAATCTACGGCGGCGGCGCGGGCCAGGTCTTCATCACGCCGCGCGTCAAGCGGATCATCGACCTCGCCAACGACGAAGCGAACGTTCTGCGGGACGACTATATCTCCACCGAACACATCTTCCTCGCCGTGCTCAGCGAGCGTAATACCGCCGTGGCGCGCATCCTCCAAGACGCCGGCGTCACCAAAGACCGCGTGCTGGAGGTGATTAAAGACATTCGCGGCGGGCAGCGCGTCACCGACCCGCAGGCCGAGAGCCGCTACCGCACCCTGGAGAAGTACACCCGTGACCTGACCCGCATGGCGCGCGACCACAAGCTTGACCCGGTGATCGGGCGCGATGACGAGATTCTGCGCGTCATCCAGGTGCTCTGCCGGCGCACCAAGAACAACCCCGTGCTCATCGGCGAGGCCGGCGTGGGCAAGACCGCCATCGTCGAAGGCCTGGCGCAGAAGATCGCCAACAACGACGTACCCGAACTGCTCATCGGCAAGCGCGTCGTCTCGCTGGACCTGGGCGCGATGATCGCCGGCAGCCGCTTCCGGGGCGAGTTCGAGGAGCGCTTGAAAGCCGCTATTGAAGAAATCCAGCGCTCCGAAGGCGAGATTATTTTGTTCATCGACGAACTGCATAACGTGGTCGGCGCGGGCGCGGCGCAGGGCGCGCTCGACGCGAGCAGCATGATGAAGCCGGCCCTGGCGCGCGGTGAGCTAAGCTGCATCGGCGCGACCACGCTCGACGAATATCGCCAGCACGTCGAGCGCGACTCGGCGCTGGACCGGCGTTTTGCCCCGGTCTTCGTCGAGGAGCCAAACGTCGAAGAGACCATCGAAATGCTGCGCGGTCTGCGCGACCGCTACGAGGCGCATCACAAAGTCACTTTCTCCGACGAAGCGTTGATCGCGGCGGCGCAGCTCAGCCAGCGCTACGTCACCGACCGCAGCCTGCCGGATAAGGCCATCGACTTGATCGACGAGGCGGCGGCCAAACTGCGCGTGGCGCTCTACTCGATGCCGCCCGAACTGAAGAATATGAAAAGCCAGCTTGACCGCTTGCAGATGGACGAGGAAGCGGCGGGCATGGCGCGCGACTACGAGCGCGCCGCGCAGTACAAAATGCAGCGCTTGCAGCTTCAAACCGAATTCGACAAGCGGCACAAGGCGTGGCAGTCCGAACACACGCTCGACGAGGTGGTGGACGTAGACGACGTCGCCGCCGTCGTCTCAAGCTGGACCGGCATCCCGGTCACGCAGGTGATGGAAAGCGAAGCCGACAAGCTGCTGCGCATGGAGGAGGAAATCCACAAGCGCATCGTCGGCCAGGAGGCCGCCGTCTCGGCAATCTCGGACGCCATCCGGCGCGCGCGCAGCGGCCTTAAAGACCCCAAGCGCCCCAGCGGGTCGTTTATCTTCCTGGGGTCGTCGGGCGTCGGCAAGACCGAGCTTGCCCGCGCACTGGCCGAGTTCCTTTTCGACGACGAAGACGCGCTGCTGCGCATCGACATGAGCGAGTACCGCGAGCAGCACACCGTCAGCCGGCTGTTCGGCGCGCCGCCCGGCTACATCGGCTATGACCAGGGCGGCCAGCTTACCGAGGCGGTGCGCCGCCGCCCGTACCGCGTCGTCCTCTTCGACGAGGTTGAGAAGGCGCATCCCGACGTATGGAACGCGCTGCTCCAAATCCTGGACGATGGCCGCCTGACCGACGGGCAGGGGCGCACCGTGGACTTCCGAAACACGGTCATCATCATGACCAGCAACCTCGGCACTACGTACCGGGGCAAAGGCGGCGCGCTGGGCTTTGTCCGCGACCACGACCCGCAGCATGTCGCTGACCACCAAAAGATTCAGGAAGCGCTCAAGGACACCTTCCGCCCGGAGTTCATGAACCGCATCGACGAGATCATCATCTTCGAGCCGCTGTCCATCGCGCAGGTCGAACAGATCGTTAATGTGCAGATGCGGGAGATCGCGGAACGGCTCGCCGAACACGGCCTGAGTGTCTCGCTGACCGAGGCGGCGCGCGCCTGGCTCGCGCGCGAAGGCTTCGACCCGGCAATGGGCGCGCGCCCGCTGCGCCGGGCGTTGCAGCGCTTCGTCGAAAGCCCGCTCTCGGTGGAACTGCTGCGCGGTAACTTCCGGCGCGGTGACCGGGTGTTGATCGACGCCGACAAAGAGAAAGGAATTACTTTCGAGCGCGTCGAGGAAACGATCCCGGTAGAGATGTGGTCGCCGGGTCAGAAACAAGACAGCGACTCTTTGTTGTAGAGCTTAGAAACCACAGGGAGCATATGGAACGAGTGCCTTTCCTGGAAGACAAGCACATCGTGCTGGGCGTGACCGGCAGCGTCGCCGCTTACAAGGCGGTCATCCTCGCCAGCCACCTCACGCAGGCCGGCGCGCTGGTCGATGTGATTTTGACCGAAGCCGCCCAGCGTTTCGTTACGCCGCTGTCGTTCTCGGCGGTGACCGGCCGGCCGGCCTACACCACCATGTGGGAGACAATGGAGACCGGCGAGGCCGCCATGCCGGTGCACATCGTACATGTGGGTCTGGGCGAGAAGGCTGACTTGCTGGTCGTAGCGCCGGCCACGGCGAACACCATCGCCAAGCTCGCGCACGGCCTCGCCGACGACCTGCTCAGCGTGGCGGCGCTCGCGGCGCGCTGCCCGCTGGTGGTCGCGCCGGCGATGGATGCGGGTATGTTCGAGCACCCCACCGTACAGGAAAACCTCGCCCGGCTGGAGGCGCGCGGCGCGCTCATCGTCGGCCCTGCCGAGGGGCGCATGGCGTCCGGCCTGGTAGGGTACGGGCGCATGGTCGAGCCGGATGCAATCATCGGGCACCTGCGGCGCGCGTTGGGGCAGAGCGGCCCGCTGGCCGGGCGGCGCGTGCTGGTCACCGCCGGCCCCACCCGCGAGTCGATGGACCCGGTACGCTTCATTACCAACTGGTCTACCGGCAAACAAGGCTTCGCGCTCGCACAGTCGGCGCTGGACCGGGGCGCAGAGGTCACGCTCGTCACCGGGCCGACCAACCTTGCAGCGCCGCCGAGCGCCAAGGTCGTCAACGTGACCTCGACCGAGGAGATGCGCGCGGCGGTCCTATCGAACCTGGAGGGAATCGACGTGTTGGTCATGGCGGCGGCGCCGGCCGATTACCGGCCCGTGAGCGCGTCGGCACAGAAGATCAAGAAAGGCGCGGCAGACTTGCACGTCGATCTGGCCCCCACACCCGATATCCTCATGTCGGTGAGCAAGCAGCGCGCGCAGAGCGGCTGGCCGAAGGTGCTGGTGGGATTCGCCGCCGAGACCGAGAACCTGATCGAAAACGCGCGCGCCAAGCTGAACCGCAAAGAGCTTGACATCGTGGTCGCAAACGATGTCACGGCGGCGGGGTCGGGCTTCGCATACGACACCAACCGCGTGACTTTGCTCGATTACATGGGCGGGGTAGCGCCGCTGCCGCTGTTGAGCAAGGCGGCGGTCTCAGATGCGATCTTCAAGCGCATCGAGATGATCCTCCACGAGCGCGATCAACCGGGCATCACCGCGCCCGAAGAAGCAGACTTAGAGTAGGCGTTCTGGTGCTACAGAAAGCACGGCGAGAAAGACGGGCGACAACCCGGTGCGCTGTACTGCCTGCTCGCCGGTTTGACACTGCATACCGGAAGGGTTAAACTGGGCGGGCGTCTGAAATTGGCCTGTAAGCAGGCTAATCCCCGTAAAAAAAGACCCAAAGGTTAATGATGCAGGATAATCAAAAGTACATTATCGAAGGTGGTCGCAAGCTCCAGGGCACCGTTATGGTCCAGAGCGCGAAAAACGCCATCGGCAAACAATTGATTGCCTCTTTGCTCACCGACGAGCCGTGTGTATTCTACGATGTCCCCCGCATCACCGAAATCGACGCCATCCTCGACATGCTCGGAGAAACCGGCACCCATCACGAATGGCTGGACTCCAGTACGCTTAGGGTCCAGACCTCCCATATCGACAGCACCGCCGTCAGCCAGAAATACTCCGGCTTCAACCGCAGCCCGATTTTAATGCTCGGCCCGCTGCTCCAGCGCGCCGGCGCGGCGACCGTGCCCTTCCTGGGCGGCTGTAAGATCGGGTCGCGCCCGGTGAACTTTCACACCGATGCGCTCGAAGCGATGGGCGCGAAAATCGAGATGACCGACGAAGGTTACGTCGCCAACACCACCAGCGCCAGCGGGCGGCTGCACGGCACGACCATCACTCTACCCTATCCCAGCGTGGGCGCAACCGAGAACGCGCTGACCACGGCCACGCTTGCCGAAGGCACGACCGTCATCGCCAATGCCGCCATCGAGCCGGAAGTCATCGACACCATCCTGTTTTTGCAAAAGATGGGCGCGCACATCCACATCGACACCGACCGGCGCATCATCATCGAGGGCGTCGCGCGGCTGCACGGCGCCAAACACCGCCCCATCCCGGACCGGATCGAGGTGGCCTCGTATGCGGCGGCGGCGGTAGCAACCAACGGCAGCATCACGGTGCGCAACGCGCGCCAGGTCGATATGATCACGTTCTTGAACGCACTGCGCCGGGTCGGCGGCGGCTTCGAAGTTGACGCCGACGGCATTACGTTCTTCCGCGCCGGCATCGGGCTGCGCCCGGCGCACATCGAAACCGACGTACATCCCGGCTTTATGACCGACTGGCAGCAGCCGTTTGTCGTACTGCTCACCCAGGCCGGCGGCGTGTCGATCATTCACGAGACGGTTTATGAGAACCGCTTCGGCTATACCGAGACCCTGCGCGAAATGGGCGCAGACATCGACCTGAGCACAGCGTGTCTGGGCAGCCGGCCCTGCCGCTTTGCCAACAAGGACCACATGCATAGCTGCATCGTGCGCGGCCCGGCCAAGCTGCGCGGCGCGGCGGTGGATATCCCGGACCTGCGCGCCGGCTTTGCCTATGTCATCGCGGCGCTGGTCGCCGACGGCGTGAGCGAAATCAGCGGGCTGCGCTATATCGAACGCGGCTACGCCAACATTCCCGAAAAGCTCAAAGCCATCGGCGCTTCGATCCAGATCGTCGGGCCGGAGCCGGTGATGGCCGCCGTATAATATAATTATGAACACCTTAAAATTACAAAACCAACTCGCCACTCATCATCGTATGACTCGTCACCGGACGGTGAGTCGGGCGTTGTTGGTTGTGTAATGCTGCAAGCAAAAAGAACCTGACACCCCGGACTCGCCGCCGGGGTGTTTTTGTTTTAGCAAGAGGGGTCTCTGGCTTTCAAGGGAGCTAACCATGTCGCTGCGCGCCACCACAAGAGGATGAAAATACCTCACCCCCTCTTATCCCCCTCTCCATTGGATGGAGAGGGGGAAGACGCGCGAAGCGCGGCGGGG
>JAFGMM010000421.1 GCA_016927535.1 Anaerolineae bacterium | reverse complement strand
GGGGTTTGGGGAGAGGGGGAGCAGATGTACAAACGGTCAAAATCCTTAAGTTGATGCATATGGGGCGGGTTTCAAACCCGCCCCTACGCAAGCCGGTGCCCACGCGATTTTGCGGTGCTACCAAAGTTTGTATCTATATTGGAAATCGGCGGCATTTTTGCCTGAGCACCGCGATGATAAAGCGGGGCAGGCGGGTTTGGCGTCGCCAGCGCCACGGCTCGCGGATCAGCCGGTCGAGCCATTCCAATCCCCATGCCTGCATCCATTTCGGCGCGCGGGTCGTCACCCCGGCGATGAAGTCGAACGCGCCGCCGACTCCCATCGCCACTTTGACGCCCAGGCGCGGCAGGTTCCGCGCAATCCACTTGTCTTGCCGGGGCGCGCCGTATGCCACAAACAAGATGTCGGCGCGCGCAGCGCGAACCCGCGCGACGATTTCGTCTTCTTCCTCCGGGGCGGGCGAGCCGGAGTAGGTACCTACAACTTGCAGGCCCGGATGCCGCGCAGTGAGGATTTCGGCGGCGCGCGCCGCGACGCCCGGCGCGGCTCCCAGGAAGAACAGCCGCCAACCCCGCTCGGCGGCGCGGGCTGCGATGAGCGGCACACCGTCCGAGCCGGTGACGCGCTCTTGCAAGGGCTGCCCTAACTGCCGCGCCGCCCAGAGCAGCCCCACGCCGTCGGGGATGACGAGGTGGGCGCGGCGCAAGATATTGTAGAAGTTCACATCGCGCTGCGCGATGATGGTAAATTCGGGATTGGCGGTGGCGATCTGGCGCGGCGGGCCGTCTTCTGTCACCCACTCGCCGATCTGGTCGAGCATGGCGTCGAAAGTGGTGTTGTTCACCGGCACGCCCAGGATGTCGACTCTTTCTTGTGAGACTTCACCTTGCGCGAGTGCGGGTCCGGGGCTGCCAAGCTCTGGCGGGGATTTTGGAACAGGGACGCCAATCAGAATCGCCTCTGCCGCGTCCAGCACCTCCGCCGGTGTGACCATACGCATACACGTGCGCGCGGGACAGCCGGCGCGCAGCCCCACGCCGTGATCGACGTAGGCGCACGGGCTGCACGGCGGCGCGCTCCGCACGACCCGGACACGCGCCGCGTCCCCCGGCGACCAGGGTCCCCAGGCGTGATGGTTGCTGGGGCCGAAGATGGCGACTACCGGCGCGCGGACGGCGGCGGCAAGGTGCATCACGCCCGAGTCCGCGCCGACGAACAGGTCGGCGCGCGCCAGCAGCGCGGCAAGCTGGCCGAGTGAGGTCTGGTCGGCCAGGTCAAGCGGCGTGTGCGCCATGTGCGCGCGGACGGCGGCGGTGTCGTCGTCTGCGGTACCGACGAGCACGATTCGCGCGCCGTGCCGCTCGTGCAGCGCATCGGCGACGGCAGCGAATGACGCCGGATCCCAGCGCCGCGCCGGGCTGTAGCCGCCGCTGCCCGGATGGATGACGACCACCGGCCCTGTGCCTTTCCGGGCTGCCAATTTATGCACCGTCCAGGCGTCGCCCTGCGCCCGGACGGCGACGCGCAGCGCCGGGTCTGTGGTGTGCGCGCCGATCTGGGCCGCCACGTCGAGCCAGTATTCCGCCTCGTGGCGCACGCCAAAGCCGCGGTCGAGGGCGGCGCGCGTGAAGCCGACCCACCTGCCGCGCCCGTTGTCCAGGCCGATACGGTCGCGCGCGCCGGTCGCGCGCACCAAGGCGGCGTACTTCAGCGCCCCAAAAAGCGTGGTGAGGTGGTGGAGAACCAGCACGGTGTCATAGCGGCGGGCGCGCAGGTGTGCGGCAAGCCGGAGCGCCGCGCCCAGGTGCGCCGGGCGCAGCGCATCGGTTGGGTGGTCGTAAGCGAATTTGTCGAAAGTCAATAGGGTGTCCACCAAGCCGGCGCCGTCGAGCGCCGGCGCGCTGTGCGGCGTGGTGAGCAGGTCGATCCGGGCGGCAGGGAAGGTCTCGCGCAGCGCGGCGAGCGCGGGCGTTGCGACGAGCAAATCGCCGATATCGGCCAGTTTGACGACCAGAATACGCATGGCGCAGCGGCTACTGCCCCAGATTCTCGGAGTTGGCGAAGGCAGTGTAGGTCCTTACCTTACCACCGGCGCCGGCAAACCCGATTCGCACCTTCTTCATCTCCTCAATGAAGACGCGGCTGTCAGATATATAAATCCAGGTCGATTCCCACGGCTTGCAGCGCGGTGCTGGGGGTATCATCGACCAGGAAGTCGAAGTACATGCCGCCGACCTCGCGCACTTCATCGGACCGGAGGAGCTGGTAAGCGCGCATACGCACGCGCCCCTGACCGATGCCGTCCGGGATTACGGTAAAAGCGGCGGGTTGGGCGGCGGCGTTCTGAGGCACGCTCAGGGTGTGCTCGACCGGCGAAACCGAGCAGTTGATTCCCTCAACGCGCAGCACCACGGAGGTTGCCCCGTTAAGGTGCTGGCGAGCATCGGGCGCCTCGATGCCGGCATAGAGTTGAGCCGGGCTGCCGACGCCGAGCAACCGGGGGACGACGACGGTGAGCCGCCGCGAAACTGTGTCTTCGGCTTCGCCCGCCGCCTTCCTTGCTCTTGGGTTTAGTTCATCCACCCTGGCAATGATCTTGGCGGCTTTGATGCCCTCTGGGGTCAAACGGTATGCGCCGTCCAGATCCATGCTCAGGTAGTTTCGAGTGACCAGGCGCCGGATTGCTTTGCCAAATGCCCGATCGCTCAAGTCGGCGCCCCGGCAGATGGCGTCCGTGTCGGCCTGCCCACCTTGGAGACTCAAAAAACGGATGACATCAATTGCTTGGGGGGGTAACTTTCTTAATTCGTATGGCAATTCCATGCGACACCTCGTAAAAATGGAGCTAGGGGGTCACAAGGCTGAACACATTGAGATAACATTTAAGTCTGGCTAGTATGACATATTTTGCCGAAAATATGCAACTTATTGCCGGCCACATGATCGTTTCGTCCGGCTCTGCGCCGCCGAACCGCTTGATGTGTCTTGTTAGAATGTGTAAAATGTCGGCATATGGGTAATACTCACACGCGCTATCCAATACAATGGAGCTAACCATGTCGCTGCGCGGCACCACAAGAGGATGAAAATACCTCACCCCCTCTTATCCCCCTCTCCATCCAATGGAGAGGGGGAAGACGCGCGAAGCGCGGCGGGG
>JAFGMM010000420.1 GCA_016927535.1 Anaerolineae bacterium | reverse complement strand
GTTTTCCCCCTCTCCCCGGCGTGGGAGAGGGGGCCAGGGGGTGAGGGGGAGAATTGGCATTGTCAATCATCGTCTTGACCAACACACCATTCTCTTTATTCGTGTACATTCGTGTGTATTCGTGTGTATTCGTGGTTTAATCCTTCCCCTCTTAGCCGAACATCACTCTTCGTCCTCGAAGCCCTCGAAGTCCTCCGTCTCCACGCCGGTAAAGCGCACATGCGGGAAATGCGTAGTCGGGAAGGAAAACTGCACCTGGTAGAAGCGCCAGAGCCGCTTCTCGCGCACCAGCACGGCGGTGAAGCGAAACGGCCAGATGTACGATTCGCCCTTGCGCGCCTCGGCCAGCGTGAGCATGCCCTGGCGCATGATCTCATACATGCGCTCCTCGACCGGCATGCTTGTAGCTTGCATGATGCCTATTGCGTAATCGAAGAAATCTTCGCAGTTTTCCGCCGGTTTGATGAAGTCGGTCACCGTGCCCGGCGCGGATACCCAGGCCACATCGCCCACGACGCGGATGCGCGCGTCGTCCACGTCGATCACCACATCGCCCCAGTACTCCCAGTCGTTGGCGATCAACTCCTGGACCATCTCGCGGCCGGCGCACCATTCCTCGTCGCCGGGGACGACCCCGCCGGTGCCGATGACCTCCACTTCCACACCCGGCGCGAACAACTCGACAAAATCGTCCAGGGCGTCGAGGTCGCGTTCGGTGTAACCCAGTTGAAATTCGTTGAGCACGGCGCGAATATCCTGTAAAGTGGCTTCGTCTTGCAAGTTCATTGAAGCGCCCTCCATTTATGATGAGACAAAGCACGCGATGCCATTAACATATCACCAAACCCGGCAATGTGCACAAACGAGATGCGCGCCGGTTCGGAGGTAAGATGTAAAGGGGTACGCGCGTCTATGTGCCGTACCCTTTTAAGACTCCAGTGTGGTGTAAGGAGGTTCGCTATGCTCAGAAGATTATCGTTCGCCGTCTCGGTGGCGGCGCTGATGCTGCTCGGCGCCGCATGCAGCCTGATGCCGTCCTTCGAGGAAATGCCGGCGGCGCCGGTTTCGGGCCGCCCCGCAGCGCCGGCGGCAGTGGATGACGACTTCCGCGCCGACCCGGCGAGCGTGGTCGCAGCGACGGGCCGCCCGCAGTTGGTCGAGTTCTTCGCGTTTTGGTGAGGGAGCTGCCGCGCCATGCGACCCGTCGTGCACGGGCTAGAAGCCGAGTACTGGAACGAGATTGATTTTGTCTACCTGGATCGTGACGACGCGGCGAACCAGGAAACGTTAGACCGTTATAACTTCCGCTACCAGCCGCACTTTATCTTGATCTCGCCCGACGGCGAGGTTGTACAGCAGTGGTTTGGCATCGTCGAGGCGGAGGTCTTCCGGGCCGCCTTCGACGCCTATCTTGCCGAGGTGGACGGTTAGGCTCGGTAGAGTTTCGAGCGGGCGTCCCGCCGGGACGCCCCTGCCGGCGGAACCATTCGTAGGGGCGAGCCGCCGGCTCGCCCGAAACCCCCGCGAATTCCCAGAGAACCATCACCATTTGTAAGGTTTTTGTCTTTGTGCGCTTGATAGTACTTCAGCTACATGTACAAACGTCTGAAGTGTTGATACACTGCTAAGAGAATCATCAACAACGTTCATTTGTGTGAAGGTGACCTCATGGGTATTAACAAAACAGACCTATCCCCAAACGCACGCCTGGTGCTCAAAGACTTGAACATGCAGTTCGATGCGATCAATCGCAACCCGGTCAGCATCCGGCTCCGCCTGCAGCGCGACCACGGCTTGAGCGCCGTGCAGGTTGCTGCCGCGCTGGATGAGTTGGTCCAGGTGCGGCTGGCGCAGCGCGAAGTCGATTGGTACAACCTGACTCCTATGGGCCACATGGTCGCGCGGTCACGGACCGGCCCGCTGCCGGTGCAATAGCCACTTGTGCGTATCGACATTTTCAAATACACTGCATTGCTGACCATGTGATATCGACGGTTGGGATGTCCGAAAACGAACGGGATTTATCGGAGACGGCAAAGCGCGTCCTGGGCTACTTAGTGAGCGAGAGCGATTGTGTTAATCGCTCTTATACTACCATTTATCTCAGACTGAAGCGCGAGAATCGAGGCGCCAACGCTGCGCCTGACTTCGGCGATATCGGCCAAGCGCTCGGAGAACTGCACGCGCGCGGGCTTATCTACCCGCGAGACTTCTGGTACGATCTGACGTTGGAGGGTCTCGCTTTTTCCAGACCGCAATGGATCACCGTCCCGGCGGGCGATTTCTTGATGGGCAGCGACGAGGATATCGACCCTGCCGCGCTGCCCGACGAGTCCCCTCAGAAGACCATCGCTTTAGGCACTTATCGCATCGGCAAGTACCCGGTTACGGTGGCCCAATTCTATCTGTTTGTCAGGGATGACGGCTACCTGAAGCGCAGCTATTGGGCACAGGCCGGCTGGGATGATATCTGCCGGCGTGACCTTCACCGGGATGATTTGCCGGGCGACGAGTTCGATCTCCCCGTGACCGGCGTCTCGTGGTACGAGGCCGATGCTTACTGCCGGTGGCTGAGCGAGCGCCTGGAGTACCTGGTGCGGCTGCCCACCGAGGCGGAATGGGAGAAGGCCGCGCGCGGCCCAACGGGACGGGTTTATCCTTGGGGAGACCGCTTCGAGGCCGGGCGGTGCAATTCCCAAGAGGCCGGTCTCGAGGGGCCGGCGCGGGTCGGCGGTTATTCGCCCAAGGGCGATAGTCCCTATGGCGGCGCGGACATGGCCGGGAATGTGTGGGAGTGGTGCGCTTCGCTGCTGCGCGAGAGCTACGACGAACCCGAACACACCAACCCCGACAGCGAGGAGCCGCGCATGCTGCGCGGCGGGGCGTTCGACAGCGATAAGACCCAGGTGCGCTGTGCCGTGCGCTACTGGGATTGGCCGCACTTTGGCGAGGCTAACTATGGGTTCCGCGTGGTCGCGCCCTGAGAGGCTGCTCTTGCCATTTTGCTACTGGACAGGTACCGCCAGCATCAGGATGGCGGTAAAATATCCGCCGGACGGCGCGGTTTAAGGAGAGAAAACCCCATGACTCAGGATTTTGTATTGATTCCCCGGCCCCGGCACATCCACCCGGGCGCGGGGGTGCACACGCTTCAGCCGGGGCGTTTGATCTGGCTCGACGACCCGGCGTGGCTGCGCGTCGGACAGATCGTCCGGGACGCCCTGGCGGCCGTCGCGCCGGATGCGTGTTGGGCGCTCACCGCGGCGCGCGTCGCCGCGCCCGGTTTGCTCGGCGCGAGCCTCTGTGTGGACCCAGCGCAGACCCCGAAATCGGAGGGCTACCGCCTGACCATCTCACCTGACCACATTCACATCGTCGCGCACGACGCCGCCGGCGCGTTCTACGCGGCGATGACCCTGAAGCAGCTTGCGCGCCAGTTCACCGGGACGGGTGCGCTGCCCTGCCTGCGCATCAGCGACTGGCCCGATTTTCCCAACCGGGGGGTGATGCTCGATATCAGCCGCGACAAAGTGCCCACGCTGGCGACGCTGTTCGCGCTGATGGACAAGCTGGCGGAGTGGAAGGTCAACCAGTTTCAGCTTTACACCGAACACACCTTCGCCTATCGCAGCCACCGCGTAGTGTGGGAGCACGCCTCGCCGATGACCGGCGAGGACATCATGGCGCTCGATGCCTACTGCCGCGCGCGCTTCATCGAACTGGTGCCGAATCAAAATTCCTTCGGGCACATGGCGCGCTGGCTGGAGCACGATGCTTATAAGCACCTTGCCGAAGCGCCGGACGGTTACACCTATCCGTGGGGCGGGCGGAGCGACGGCCCGTTTAGCCTGGCGCCGCTGGTGTCCGGGTCGATTGAACTGCTCCAGGATCTCTACGCCGAACTGCTGCCCCACTTCGCCAGCCGCCAGTTTAACGTGGGCCTCGACGAAACCTGGGACCTGGGCCAGGGGCGCAGCAAAGAAGTCTGCGAGGAAATCGGCAAGGGGCGCGTGTATTTGCGATTTCTGCAATCCATCCATGCGCTGGTCCGGGCGCATGGGCGGACCATGCAGTTTTGGGGCGATATCATCCAGCAGCACCCGGAATTGATCGCCGAACTGCCGCGTAATATCATCGCGCTGGAATGGGGCTACGAAGCTAATCACCCGTTCGCCGAGGACGGCGCGCGCTTCGCGGCGGCGGATGTGCCGTTCTACGTGTGTCCGGGCACCTCGAGCTGGAACAGCATCGCCGGGCGCACCGATAACGCGCTGGGCAATCTCTGGAACGCCGCCGAGAACGGACTCAAACACGGGGCAATCGGCTATCTCAACACCGACTGGGGCGATAACGGCCACTTCCAACCGCTGCCGGTGTCGTACCTGGGCTATGCTTACGGCGCGGCGGTGAGCTGGGCCGCCGAAGCGAACCGCGATATTGACCTGCCGCCCGCGCTGGACCTGCACGCCTTTTATGATCGCAGCGGCGTGATGGGACGGCTTGCCTACGACCTGGGCAACGCCTATCAGAAGCCGGGCGCACGTGCGCCGAATAACTCGCCGCTCTTCATGATGCTGCACTACCCGGAGCGTGAGGACGTCGGAGCGGGGATAACGGTCGAGGCGCTGAAGGAAACCGAGGCGTACATCGACGAAGTGATGGGCTGCATCCCGGAGGCGCGCATGGCTGCGCCCGACGCCGCGCTGGTCGCCGACGAATTCCGCGTCGCCGCCGCGCTGCTGAAGCACGCCGGCAAGAACGGCGTCGCGCGCCTGGAGGCCGGCGCGCCGACCTCCAGGCTCCCTGCCGGGGTGCGCGCCGCGCTCGCCGACGAGCTTGAGCCGCTCATTGCGGAATACCGGCGGTTGTGGCTGGCCCGGAATCACCTGGGCGGGCTGGTGGACAGCGCCGCGCGCCTGGAGCGGGTGTTGAAGCTTTACCGGGGCGAATAACCGGGGCGCCTTCGGGACACGCCGCCATGTGTAGGGGCGGGGTTTTAGACCCGCCCCATATGCATCAACTTAAGCGCTTTTTTCCCCCTCTCCCCCGACCCCTCTCCCTCAAGGGGCGAGGGGAGTCAGACTC
>JAFGMM010000419.1 GCA_016927535.1 Anaerolineae bacterium | reverse complement strand
TGCTCGACCAGTTCGAGCCGGGCATGAAGATGCGAGAGGTGCGCGCCATCTTCGACGGCCTCAAGGCCGAACTAACGCCGCTGGTGCAGGCCGTGCTGGTCAAGGCAAAGCCCGACGACGGCGCACTGCTGCGCGGCGAGTTCGATCTGGCGAAGCAGCGGCAGTTCGGCGAAGAAGTGATCCGCGATTTCGGTTTTGACTTCATGCACGGGCGGCAAGACGAGACGGTGCACCCGTTCACGACCTCATTCTCGCCGGGCGATGTGCGCCTGACCACGCGCTTTGATCCTAACTGGCTGGCGCCGGCGCTGTTCGGCACGCTGCACGAGGCCGGCCACGGCATGTATGAGCAGGGCTTGCCCGCCGAACTTGACGGAAACATCCTGTGCCGGTACGCATCGCTGGGCCTGCACGAAAGCCAATCGCGCCTGTGGGAAAACGTGGTGGGGCGCAGCAAGGGCTTCTGGCAGCACTACTATCCCCGGCTGCAAGCGCTGTTCCCGGAGCAGTTCAAAGGCGTCGATCTCGAAGACTTCTATCGCGCGGTGAACGCGGTCTCGGCGTCGTTCATCCGCGTCGAAGCGGACGAACTGACCTACAACCTGCACATCATGCTGCGCTTTGAAATCGAAATTGCCTTGCTGGACGGCGACTTGAGCGTAGCGGACGCGCCGGCGGCCTGGAATGCAAAGATGCAAGACCTGCTCGGCGTCGCGCCGCCCGACGACGCACACGGCATCTTGCAGGATGTGCACTGGTCGGGCGGCTCGATCGGCTACTTCCCTACCTATTCGCTGGGGAATCTGCTTTCGGTGCAGCTTTACGACAAAGCCGTCAAGGCCGCGCCCGATATCCCGGCGCAGATTGCAGCAGGCGAGTTCGGCGCGCTGCTCGGCTGGATGCGTGAAAACGTCCACCGACCGGGCCGGCGCTACTTGCCCGGCGAACTGGTGGAGCGCGCGACCGGCGAACCGATGCAGACGCGGTCGTACATGGCCTATCTGCGCGAGAAGTACGGCGCGCTATACGGGATAACGGGTTAACGGGTTAACAGTTGGGTGCAAGCAAAGGTTGTCAGTGAGTTACTTGACAAATCCACCTCACCCCCTAAATCCCCCTCTCCATGTCATGGCGAGGGGGACTTCCAGAGCCATGCGCGACGATTCCGATCCCCCCTCTCCACAGGGTGGAGAGGGGGTTAGGGGGTGAGGTAAAAATACCTGACAGGATTTTGCTTGCACCCTAACAGTTTCCTTCCCGGCGCATCTGGCGTACAATTGTTCGTATGATGAACTGATGAACCGGCATAGCGCAATGCAATCAAGGAGCCATGCCCACACCACACGAAGCCTTTAATACCCTGGTCTACCAGACCCTCGAAGCCGCCGCCGCGCTGCTGGAAGCCGGCCGGCCCGCCGAAGCGCTGCATACCATCAAGCACCTGGGCGAAATGGAAATCACGGCCCGGCAGCGCGAACAGTACGGCGCGCTGCGGCGCGAGATCGAGGCGCAGTTGGTCACGGATAGCTGGGTGGCGCTCCAGCTTGCCCACCCGGAGCCGCTGACCTTTGCGCTGTTCACCGAAGGCGTGGTACCGTACCTGCAAGCGCTGCACCGGCTGCACGAGGTGGTCGCGCGGCTGCAAGGCAAATCGCCGGCGTGGGACCCCGAAATCCGCCAGATGTCGCACCATTCGCCGTTTAGCATCACTTTCGGCTTCTGGCATCCCGACATTATCCGCACGATCTTAGAAGTAATCTTCGACGAACGGCGCGGGCCGGCGCGCCGCATCAAGGCCGGCGAGCCGCGCAAACAGCGCGAACTGACGCGCGTCGATGCCACGTACCGGCTGCTGGAGAAGGTCGTCCCGGACGCGACGCCGGAACAAAAAGCGGCGCTGGCGCACCAACTGCTGCCCGATATCGACCTGCTGGCATCCAGCCCGGTCGAGGGGCAGGTGATCGGCGTGAGCGTATCGCCGGAAGACCGCGCGCTCGCGCCGGCGCCGCCGCCTTCCCGCCCCGAACCCGCGCCCGAACCCGCACCGTCTAAATCCAAAGCAGAGCCGGCGGCACCCGAACTGCCGGCGCCCGCCGACTCTGCCGTTGATTCTGCCGCCGATGTCAGTACCGGCGCTGACGATGGACCGCGTTACATCGGGCAGCCGGCGCCCGGCGTCTCTGAGCCAAAGCCGGCGCCCCTCTACCAGCCGCCGCGCCCGCGCCGCCGGGTCACGCGCCCGGCGCCCAAACCCTTCTCGCCGCCGGAGCATGACGAGAATGAAGAAGACGGCGAAAACGAGTATGGCGAAAATCGTTAAAGACAGGCATCTGAGAGCTTTTGTCGCGGCGGACGCGCGGACAAAGCTCCTCGTGCTTTTTATGCTGGCGCTGGTGGTGCGGTTCGCCGCTGCCGCCGGCTACCTGAACGACCCGAGTCCGCTGGGCGGCGGCGACTACGGGCTTTACTCCATCGGCGGGGAGCACATCCGGGACTACGGCGACTTCAGCAACAGCTTGTTTCTGGCGCGCCCGCCCCTCTACCCCTTGATGATTTGCGTGTTAGGGTTGAACACCGGCGCGGTTTTACTTGTTAACTGCGCGTTGGGCGCGCTGCTGGCGCCGCTGAGTTACATCCTGGCGCGGCAGATGGCGCTCGACGAACCTTTTGCGCTGCTGGCCGGCGCGATTCTCATCTTCGACCCGGCGGAGGTGGCCTATTCGGCCAACCTGTACACCGAGCCGCTGGCAAATACCTTGCTGCTGTCCGCGATCATGCTTCTGCTGTTCAGCGTCCGCCGGGCGAAGTGGGTAGGCGCGGCCGGCGCTGGCGCGCTGCTGGCGCTCTCGGCGCTGGCGCGCCCTGCTGCGTATCTGCTCTGGGTGCTCCTGGGGATCATCCTCCTCGTTGCGTACCGCCGCCGGTGGCGCATCGTCATGGTGTTTGCAGGGGTGTGCGCGGCGGGCGTGTTGGGATGGACCGTGCACAACGGGATAGTGTTCGGGCACTACACGTTTAACACGGTCGGCCCGTATACCATGCTGTACTATCGCGCGGTCTCGGTAGAACGGTTCGCCACAGGCCAGGAAGTCGATGCCATCTACGAAGACTTTGCCCGGCGGGTCGAAGCGCGCTTGGGGCACGACACGGCGAACGTAGACGCCGGCGCCCGGCACGGTCACCTGGCCGCCACGCCGGAGGTGCAGCAGGCGTTAACCGCCGTCGCGCTGGAGGTGTTCGCGGCGCACCCGCTGGCTTATCTTGCGACCATCCCGCAAGGGCTGGTGCGCATGTTCGCGCATACGCCGGTGCTCGCAGCGTGGCTGATTCCTTTCGACGTCGCCTGGAACGGCTTGTTTGTAACCGGGACTGTCCTGGGCCTGTGGTTTGCATACCGGCGCAAGCAGTGGCTTTTGTTCGGGCTGGTCTTCTGGCTCGGCGCGTACTACGTGGCCGGGACGCTCGCCGTCAGCGTGTCGGCAATCGACACCCGCAAACGCACCATGTTAACGCCGCTTATGGCGGTGACGTTTGCTTACGCAGTACAAGAGATCGTCACGAGGCAAAAGAAGCGCGGGGGCGCCATTGGGCGCACCCCCGCACAAGGCGAAGCATCCAGCCAAGATTTAGGCTAAGCCGGTATCTCGCCGCGCTCGATGGCGATTTCGGCGGCGCGCAGCGTGTTCTGGAGCAGGCCGGCGATGGTCATGGGGCCGACGCCGCCCGGCGACGGCGTGATGGCGCCCGCGACTTCCTTCACCTCGTCGAAAGCTACATCGCCCACCCACTTATAGCCTTTCGCGCTGCCTGGGTCCTCGACCTGGTTGCTGCCTACGTCGATGACATAAGCGCCCGGCTTGACCCAATCGGCCTTGACCATCTCGGCGCGCCCCACCGCCGCAATGAGGATATCGGCCTTGCGGCAGACTTCGGGCAGGTTCTTGGTGCGGCTGTGACAAACGGTCACGGTCGCGTTGCGATGGATGAGCAGCAAGGCGGCCGGCAGACCGACGATGTTGCTGCGGCCCAACACCACCGCCTCGGCGCCCTCGAAGGTCGCGCCGGCTTCCTCCAGCAGGAGGATCGCGCCGGCCGGCGTGCAGGGCACAAAGAGCGGCTTACGCCCCTTCATGGCGAGGCGCCCGATATTGACCGGGTGGAAGCCATCGACATCCTTGTGCAGCGGGATGGCAGAGAGCACGGCTTCCTCGTCCAGGTGGCCGGGCAGCGGAAGCTGGACCAGGATGCCGTTCACTTCGGGATCGGCGCCGAGCTTGCGGACCAATCCTTCGACTGCCTCCTGGGTAGCGTCGGCGGGCAGTTCGTGCCCGAAGGACTCGATGCCGACTTCTTTGCAGCGGTTGCGCTTCATGCGCACGTACTGGTGCGAAGCCGGGTTATCGCCGACGAGAACGGTCGCCAGGCCGGGACGGAAGCCGTATTTCGCTTCGATCTGCGCCGTGGCCTCGGTAATCCCGGCCTGCATGCGGTCGGCGACCGGTTTTCCTTTGATGATTTTTGCGGTCAAGTTTCTCTCTCCTGTGCTTATACCTGTGCCCAATAGTTAAAGAGGTTAAAGAAAGAGTAAGGCAGCATACCATGTGCGGTGATGCCCGGCAAGTCACAAACGTCCCTGCCGAATGCGCCAACTGACACTAAAATCGCTTAAGAACGATGAACTGTAAACAGGTCCTAACAAATCCGGTACAACACCAAAATTGCCTCTTCCATAGAGTGCAGTAACATAGGAATAGGGAAAAATCACTCTTGAAACTAAACTCAAGTTAGAAACCCGTAGTACAGGGGCGATGGCATGATATTTTTTAACCGAAGATCATCTAAAATTCAACAAACACGGCGACCCGATCAAGAGCGCCCAGGACAGGCGCTGGTTGAATATGCTTTGATTATCGCGCTGATTATTATCGGCTTGATCGTGGTGATCGCAGCCATTGGGCCGGCGATTGGCAACATCTTCTCCAACACGGTCGTCAACGTCCTGGAAGCGCCGGAGCCGCGCGAAACCCTCGCCCCGGAGCAGTTCTGGAACACGGTCACGGCGGTCTGGTTGTACACGCCGGAGGGGCACGCCTTCGCCACGTGGACGCCCGGCGTAGCGACTTATACGCCCTCGCCAGGGCCGACCACCACACCACCGCCCACCGGCGTCCCGCCGACCGACACACTGGAACCGACGCCCGGCCCCAGCCTCACCCCGACCGAGGCGGTCTTCACCGTACCCTTTGGCGATAACGTGGAAGCGCTCAACTCGCGCGACCGCTTCCAGCCCGACGACACCGGCAACTGTAAATGGGCGGTCGCCTCCGAACACTTCGCCAGCGCCAGCAACGCCTGGTCGGACAGTCCCGGCCTCCAATACCTCAACGGCAGCGATTGCAAACTGCGGCTGCGCGGCGTCCTGGACCTGACCAGCGCCAGCGCGCCGATTGAACTGACCTTTATGAACCGCTGGCACCTGAATATGTTTGATTGGGCAACCGTGGAGGTTTCGACCAACAACGGCGCCACCTGGACCAACATCACCACGGGCAGCAGCGGCTACTTGCATTACAACTCCTCTAACCTGGCCTTCGTGCAAGAGACGGTCGATCTGAGCGCCTACGCCGGCCAGCAAATCATGCTGCGCTTCCGGCTGAACGCGACTTCGCACCCCTACACAGGCGACGGCTGGTGGATCGACGATATCCGCATCCGCGAAGCCAACCTGATCATACACCCGTTCCCCTTCCGGGACGACGTGGACGGCGGCGGCTCGTGCCCTGACCCAGAGGCGTGCTGGATTCCCTCCGGCACGTGGGCGCGCTCCACCGAGGCGGCGCACGCCAGCCCGTATGCCTGGTCCGACAGCCCCGGCGGGAACTACATCCACGGCTCTAACACGTCGTTGACCCTGGACGGCTATGTCGAAATCCCGGAAAGCGCGATCAAACCGGCCTTGATCTTCTGGAACCGCTGGAGCCTCAAAGCGCTGGACCATGCTTACGCGGAGATTTCGACCGAAACAAACCCCAACTGGGTCATCTTGTTGGACCACTTCAACAATGCCAACCTGGCCTGGACGCGCCAGGTGCTCCCGCTCGACGGCTACCAGGGCGAGAAAGTCCGCATCCGCTTCCGGCTGGATGCCACCCAACTCACCGCCGTCGGTAACGGCTGGTGGGTCGATGACATCTCGGTCGAGGAGTTGAACGTCCCGGTGGTGAACGTGCTGCCGTGGCGCGACGATATGGAAAGCAGCAGCCTGTGGTGGATCCCGGAGGGCGAATGGGCGCTGGCTTCGGAGTATTACTACTCCACCGATACGGCCTGGTCCGACAGCCCCGGACGGAACTACACGCACGGCACCGACTCGGCGCTGACCATCAACGCCATCTTCGACCTGGCCGCGGTCGGCATTCCCAATCCGGAGCTTGTCTTCTGGGATCGCTATAATCTGGGCAGCGGCGATAAAGCGCACGTGGAGATCTCGACCGACGAGGGGCAAAGCTGGACCAGCATCTACAATCACTACAACGAAACCAACACCAGTTGGTCGCGCCATGCGCTCGACCTAAGCGGCTACGCTGCCCAGCGAGTCATGATCCGCTTCCGGCTGGATGCGACGCAGCTCACCGCCGTCGGCAACGGCTGGTGGATCGACGACGTGGAGATCAGGGAGCGCCCGCCGGAGGTCATCATCACGCTGCCGTGGTGCGAAGACTTCGAGCTGGGCACGACTGCGCAGTGCAGCGACACCCGCTACACCGGCGACAAATGGCAGGCCGACGGCACCTGGACACTGGGCAACGAAGCGCCGCCCGCCGCGCCCACCTGTCACTCCGGCGACAACTGCTGGTCGGACAGCCCGCACACCAGCTACCAGCACGGCACCAACGCGGCCATCACGTTGCAAGCCAAGATCGACCTATCCGGCACCACCAACCCGGTCCTGTTCTACTGGCAGGCGACCAGCCTGCGCGCCGGCGACAGCGGCATCGTGGAGGTCTCGACCGACAACGGCAACACCTGGAAGCGGGCCGACACCTCGCACAGCACCTATAAAATGTTCGAGGTGACCAACCTGGCCTGGACGCGCAACCAGATCAGCCTGTCGTCGTACATCGGCCAGCGGGTGATGCTGCGCTTCCGGCTGGAAGCCATCGACAACACCCAGACCGGCGACGGTTGGTGGATCGACGACCTTCAGATCCTCGACTACAGCCCGCGCGTGTACACGCTGCCCTTCCTGGATGAAGCCGAGCCGGGCTACTTCGAGAACTGGATCGCCGACGGCACCTGGGGTCTCACTACCGAACACGCATGCGATCAGGGCGGGTGTACGCCATCTGTCTACTCCTATACCGACAGCCCAGGCGCCAACTATGTTCACGGCACCAAGACTTGGCTGACCCTGAACGGCGTCATCCAACTGCCGGCCGGCGCCGAGGCGCTGATGACTCTCTGGCGCAAACGCGCGCTGGTGCAGAACGAGGACTACCTGGATGTGGAGATATCGCTGGACGGCGGGTATACCTGGATCAACAAGTACCACTACAGCCGCGCAAGCGAGAGTTGGAGTAGCTACATCGTAGACATGACCTCCTATGCCGGGCAGGTTATCACGATCCGGTTCGGCGTAGATGCCACCAGCGGCCTGGACGTGAGCGACGGCGCGTACATCGACCGCATCGAGATCGCAGACTAAAGTTCCTTTCAGCCTACCTATCCCCGGCCCTCTCCCCGCACCGCCCTGAAGTCGCAGCGCGGGGGGAGGGCCGGTTTGTTTTGAGGCCTCGTTACGATTCATTCGCTGCACAGCGCGCGCCCACGACGAAAGAAAATTTGCCTCTCGCCGTATTCTTTGAGTACTCTGTGATAGGCACTCCCTCTTCACCGAAAGGATAAACCGCATGGACGTTGATACACTGCTGCTCGTCTTGGCGATCCTCGCGCTGCGCATCTTCGGCCTGGGCCTGGCGACCGTGCGCACGCTGATGATGGTACGCGGGCGGAAAGCCTGGGCGACGTTTATCAGCCTCATCGAATTCGCCACGTACACCTTTTCGCTGGGCTGGGTGATCCAAGACTTAACCAATCCCTGGAACGTGGCGGCGTACTGCGGCGGCTCGGCGGCAGGGATTTACCTGGGCATGGTGATTGAGTCGCGCTACATGGGCGGCTTTGCGTCGATTGACGTGATCTCGCCGGGCAAAGCGCACGACATCGCGGAGGCGGTGCGCGCGGCCGGCTTCGGCGCTACCGAGAGCGTCGGTCACGGCGCCGACGGCACGGTCGGCATGGTGCGGGTGGTGACGCGCCGCCAGGAGATCGGCGCCGTGCTGGAGACGATCAACCGCACCGACCCCAAAGCTTTCGTCACGGTCGAGGAGACGCGCGCGCTGCGCCACGGCTATCTGCGACAGGGCCGGTAAACACGACCTATGAAATGGCTCATCTTACTCCTGGCGCTCTGGCCTGTCTTCTTCATCCAACCGCCCGGCCCGACCCCGGTCCCTGATACCGTAACCGTGGGCTACTCGGTGCGCGGGATGCCCATCGTCGCGGAGCGCTTCGGCGATGGCCCGATGCCGGTGCTGCTGACCGGCGGCATCCACGGCGGCTATGAAATAAACACGGTCGTCTTGATGAGCGAATTGGGCGCGTACTTCCACGAGCACCCCGAAGCCATCGCGCCGAACATCAGCCTGTACATCATCCCGGTCGCCAACCCAGACGGCCTGCTGCGCGGGCGCGGGTTCGCGGGGCGCTTCAATAAAAACGGCGTAGACCTCAACCGCAACTGGGGCTGCGGCTGGCTGCCGGAAGCCTACGCCGGCAGCGCGCACGTCAACCCCGGCCCGGCGCCTTTCTCCGAGCCGGAGACGCAGGCGCTCCGCGATTTCATCCTGGAATTGCAGCCGCTCGCGGTGGTCTGGTACCACAGCGCCGCCGACGGCATCTTCCCCGGCGCGTGCGACGGCATCGACCGGGGCGGCTCGGCGTGGCTGGCCGGCCGGCTCAGCCGCGCCACCGGCTACCCGACCGGCGTCCCGTTCAATCTGTACCACTACGACGTATCGGGCACCGCGCCCGACTGGGTGGACGCGCAGGGCATCCCGTCGGTGGATTTGGAATTGAGCAGCCGCAAGGACACCGAATTCGCGCGCAACCTGGCCGGCGTGATGGCGCTCCAGTGCCACTTCGCGCAGTTGGCGGCGCCCGGCTGGCACGTCGATAATCTGTATGCGTTTATCGAGCAACACTGTGAAGCTGAATGGTTGAGCGATGAGCGATGAGTGAGCAAGTCACCGTCATTAAATTAAGCGCGGCGGGCCGTGAAGTGTGGCGCTGGCAGGGCCGGCTTCTGGCGCGCGGCACGACCTGGGTGCAGATCGAGGCGCGTTTCAACGCCGGCACGAAAGACCTGGGCTATGTGACCCTGTGCCCAGGCGACCGCTTCGTCGAATGGTACTACACCGACCGCTGGTACAACATCTTTGAGATACACGGCGACACGCTCAAGGGTTGGTACTGCAATATCGCGCGCCCGGCGCAGATCGACGGCGACGTGATCTGCCACGAAGACCTCGCGCTCGACCTGTTTGTGTATCCCGACGGGCGTACCGTGCCGGACGACGAGGACGAGTTCGAGGCGCTGGCGCTGGACGACGCCGAGCGCGCCGCCGCGCTCGATGCGGTGCAAACGCTGCGCAAAATGGCAGCGGCGCGCCGGCCGCCGTTTGTGACCTTGCGAACCGGGTTTTATAATCCCTACCGGCAGAGATAAGAAAACCCTTCACCACAAGCGGATGAAGAATTAACCACGAATAACCCGAATAGTGTGTTGGTCAAGACGATGATTGACAATGCCAATTCTCCCCCTCACCCCCTGGCCCCCTCTCCCACGCCGGGGAGAGGGGGAAAAC
>JAFGMM010000418.1 GCA_016927535.1 Anaerolineae bacterium | reverse complement strand
GCCGGTAAGCCCCTCGCCCCTCGTGGGAGAGGGGTTTGGGGAGAGGGGGAACAGGCGCACAAACGGTCAAAATTCTTAAGTTGATGTACATGGGGCGAGTTTCAAACTCGCCCCTACACATCGGCGCCTTCCAGCCGGCTCATCAAGCGCTCGCTGAGCAGTCCCGCCGGGTTCATGATGAGCAGCAGCCCGTCGTCGATCTTTGCGACCCCGGCAACGTGCCGGCGCGGCTGGCCGAATTCCTCCGGCTCCATGATGTCGTAAGGGTTGATCGAAAGCACCTCGCAGATTTCCCGCGCGATCAGTCCCACCGCATATTTGCCGGTCCACGCGATGATGATCGGCGTGACGAGCGAAGGTGTGTGAGTCTCCAGCCCAAAGCGCGCCTCCAGGTCGATAACCGGCACTACCGTGCCCCGGTAGTCGATGACACCGAGTACATCGGGCGGGCTGTCGGGTATCTCGGTGATCGCAACCATGCGCGATACCTCATAGATGTAAGCGACCTCTAACCCGTAAAGCTGCTTCCCCAACATGAAGCTCAGCACTTGAGTCGTCGCCGTTTGGTCGTTCGATTCGACCATCATGGGCGGTTGGATGAAGTAACGGTCGTTCGCGTCTCGTTTAATCATGTGCGCGACCTCCCGGCGCGGTTATTGCATTCGCTTAGGTCATCCGACAGGCGCGCCTGGATAACCGGTAAGAGACGGCGCACGGTCAGCCCGTCGGAGAAAGGAATCACGTCATCGGACGCCATATGATAGAGCAGGTCGGCGGCATTCGACCAGTGGCGGCAGGCGTCTTTGACCATGCCGACGGCCCGGTAGAGATTCCCCAGGCTAAAGTGCCCTAAGATGAAATTGTGGTCGGCGTACAGCGCGCGTTTGAACGCCGTCACCGCTTCCTCGATCAACTCCTGCTCCTCGTAGACCAAGCCGATCAGGTAGTGCGCCTGCGCCAGGAGTTGGTCGATCTCAATTGTCTTCTGAAGCCATTCTAACGCTCGGTCCCATTCCTGCTGGTCGGCGTAGAGCTTGCCCATCAACCAGCAGGCCGGGGCATGGCGCGGGTTCTCCTTGAGTAGCGCGTGCAGGTGCGCGCGCGCCTGCTCCAACTGGCCGCTGTCGGCCAGGGCCAGCGCCATTTGATACCGGTCGAGCGGCGCCGGGTCCGGTGTAGGAGGCCGGCCATCTTGCCCCGGTTGGGCGGCGACCTGTCGGGGCGGCCGGCGTCCCGGCGTCTTTTTGGCGGCCGGCGGCAGGGGCGACGCAATCGTCGGCGAGATGCTCCTGGCGGGTTCTGGCTGGGGCGGCGAGGCCGGCATTTTCTGGTAGATGACCGCACCCTTGAAAGGGCGCGGCGCGAACAGGTGTTCGTAGTCGATGACGCCAAGCTCGGAATGGCCGACGACCAACCAGCCCCAATCCAGGAGCGCGGCTTGCAGACGCCCGATGACGGCTTGGGTGGTGGCTTTGTCGAAGTAGATAGTCACGTTGCGGCACATTACCAGGTCCATACCCACTGTATGGCTTTCCACCGAAGGGTAGCCTTCGCGCGCCAGGTTCAAGTAGGCGAAGCTGACCATGCGCCGGATTTCGGGCTTGATCTCGAAGCGGTTGCCCAGGCGCGTGAAATACATCTCTTGGGTATACGAAGGCGTTTCGGTGCGAAAAGACCACGGGCGGTAGATGCCGCGCTGTGCAGCCATAAGGCTCTCGCGGTTGATATCGGTGGCGAGGATCATGATGTGCCAGTCGTCGATGTCGGGGATGAGCTGGCGCAGTAGGATCGCCAGCGAGTAGGGTTCTTCGCCGGTCGAGCAGCCCGCGCTCCAGAGCCGAAGCATGCGCAGCCCGTTCCGGCGCCGCTCGGCGATAAGTTCGGGCAGGATGTGGTTGCGCAGGGCGTCGAAGTGCGCGGCGTTGCGGAAGAAATAGGTCTCGCCGATGGTGAGGTACTGGATGAGGCTTTCCCAGGTCGGGTCGGTGGTCGTCCCGCCGGCCAGGCGGCGGTAGTACACATCCAGGTCGTCTATGCCGGCATCGTTCATCGCGTTACGCAAGCCCAGGTCCAGGTCGCGCCGTTTGTTATCGGGGAAGTGCAGCCCGCTGCGCTCCAGTAATAAACCCCGGAAGCGCTCGTAATCTGTATCGTTTAGTCGGTGGCCCGGTTCAGTGCTCATGGGTTAACATACATATACTCCTGCAAAGTTCCCGGTAAGTATACCAAGTTTTGGGAGCGCCCAAAGGCACCGGCGCTTACTCAGGAGCGATATCGTCCAGCCGGCTGGCGGCTTCGTCCAGGTCCTTACGCCCGCCCTCGATCATCTGCTCGGCGTGGCCGACCAGGTAGTCGGGCGTGTCGGTCAGGCTGCCCCTTTCCTGACAGTACTGGCGCCAACGTCTTTGCGCATCGTGGATATTGATGTAGGCACGGTTGAGCGCCCACTGCGGCGGGCCGAGTTCCGGGTAGGCGTTGAGTTCAGCGTCGGTGCGCCGGTAGATCGCGGGGATATCGGGCAGGGCGTCGCACCCAACCCCGCCGGGCGTGCTGCCGACCAGTCCGGGCAACGCAGCGAGTTGATCGGCGGCGGCGCGCGCCGTGTCAATGGCCTGGCGCATCTCCGCGACGATGGCGCCGCGCTCCGTGACCGGTTGGTTAACTTCCGCGCCGCCGTCGCGCACCGCTTTGATGCCGTTGATAATTAAAATGACCAGGATGGCGGTGAACAACAGCAACAAGAAGCCCATCAGCGCGTATTCCATTAAGGAAGTCTCGCCGCGCCGCGCCCGGATTTCCTTGCGCAGCAGGGCGATGTCGGAGATGTCGGGCGGCGCGGTGGGCGGGCGGCGCGGCTGATCGCGGCGGTCCGGGCGGACCGGTTCGCGCTCGAAAAACGCCACTGCGCCGGCGGCCAGGGTGCGCACCTCGGCGTCGGGGTCCTTGGCGGCCACCTGGCGCAGAATGTCTGCCGTCTCAAAAGCGCGCTGCCGTACCAGTTCGCGGACTACCTCTTTGCGGGTTTCGGGGTCTGGGTTATTCAAGCCGGGTAGGATGTCTTCAAGGGACATGGGTCTATTCTGGTTCAGATAAGCTTTATAACCTTATGATACACCAAAACCTTGCCGGTGCGTATGGCCGGGATCGTAGGGAAAACGTATCGAAGTCGTTGAACTGAGCGGCCCAGTTTGTATTATAATCAGTTCGACCGGGCAGCGCCGCTCGCCAAAACGAAAGACGCGCCGTTTTGGGGTCATGATTGTGTTGCGCGCGGTCGAGATTCGGGGGGAAATGATGAAAGCTTCACGCCTGGCAGTTTATGGCCTGGCGGTGGTGGTCGTGGTGGCCGCGCTGGTTGTTCTGGTGACCTCGCTCCCACCGCAGCCGTCAGGCCCCGACGCCGATGCGCGGGTATCGGCAACGCCATCGGTGCCTATCGTCTTCGAACCGTTTTACGTTTCGCCGTCTCCGACGCCGGCGCCTTCGCCGACTATCGTCTTCTTGTATTGACCTTGATCTGTTAGCCCAGTGCGGCGGCGATCTGCGCGGCGACCGCGGCGTTGTGCTTCAGCAGCGCCAGGTTCGCCTTGACGCTCGCGCCGCCGGTCAACTCCGCGACCTTACCGATAACGTAGGGCGTCAATTCTTTGCCGCGTATCCCGGCGGCTTCCGCCGCTGCGACTGCCCGGTCGATGGCAGCGGCGGTGCCGGCGGGGTCGGCGGCGTGCGCTTCGGGCGCCGGCACGGTGACCAGCACGCCGCTCGCCAGCCCCAGCGCCCAATGCGCTTCGATAAGCTGCGCCGCATCCGCCGCCGAGTCCACGCGGCGCTGCACGGGCAGGCCGCTGCTGCGCACGAAGAAAGCCGGCAGTTCGTTGGTTTGGTAGCCCAGCACCGGCACGCCGAAGGTCTCGAACCATTCCACCGTGCGCGGCAGGTCCAGGATCGACTTGGCGCCCGAACATACCACCACGACCGGCGTGCGCGCCAGTTCGGGCAGGTCGGCGGATACGTCGCCTGCGTCGCCCCGGTGCACGCCGCCGATGCCGCCGGTCGCAAAGACCCGGATGCCGGCCCGGTGCGCGATGAACATGGTACTGGCGACCGTCGTCGCGCCCAGGCCGCCGCTCGCCAGCGCGATGCCCAGGTCGCGCCGGGTCAGTTTGGCGACCGGTTCTTCGTGCTTCGCCAGCCGTTCGAGCGTGGGCCGGTCCAGCCCGGCGCGCAGTTCACCATCGACCACCGCAACGGTGGCCGGTGTAACGCCGCCGGCTGTGATGGTTACTTCCATGTCGAGCGCCACTTCCAGGTTGTGCGGCCAGGGCAGGCCGTGCGCGATGACGGTGCTTTCTAGCGCGACGACCGGCTGCCCGGCGTCGAGGGCGGCGCGCACCGGTTCAGAGCAGATAACGGGATATTGCATGTGAGTTTCCATTTGTGCTATTCTTGATTCGCCTTATTCGCCTTATTCGAGGTTAATCTTACTTTACACCAACTGGTCGTACAGCAGTTCCAGGCTCAGGTTAGATACCACGGTATCCGGCGTTTGCAGCGTCAGCGCCGCCGCCGAAACGCCCAGGCGCATCGCTTCGTCTATCGGAATGTCGTTGAGTATACCGAAGATCGCGCCGGCCGAGAACGCATCGCCGGCGCCGGTCGAGTCCACAACTTCGACGCCCAGCGCCGGGATGTACCCGCTGCTATCGACGGTGGCGTAGACCAGCCCCGCCGCGCCCATCGTGACCACGGCAATTTGCGCGCCCAGCATGACCAGTTGGCGCGCCGCTTGCATAGCGGTGTCGCGGTTATGGGCTTTCACCTCGACGCCGCACAGCGCAGTAGCCTCGCGGATGTTGGGTGTAATCATGTATATCTGGTCGATTAACCCGCACAGCCGCCCGGTCAGGCTCGCCGAGGTCGGGTCGGCGCACACGCGCAGATCATAGCGCGTCGCCAGCTTGAACACCGACTCCAGAGCCTTCTCCTCCAGGTTGGCGTCGATCACGACCATGCTCGCCTCGGCGAAGAGCCGGCGCCGGTCGTAGAGGTAGCGCGGCGTCAGGCGCTTCATCACCGAATAGTCATCGACGGCCATACGAAGCTGCCCGTTGCGGTGCATCAGACCCATCCAGGTACCGGTGCGCGCGCGCGGCGCGACAAGAACGTTGGAAATGTCCACACCGCTTGCTTCGGTCTGGTTCAACACCAGGCGGCCCGGCGGGTCGTCGCCCACGGCGCTGAGGAGAACGGTTGGGGTTTCGAGCCGGGCCAGGTTCTCGGCGATGTTGCGCGCCACGCCGCCGACGCTGTTGCGGATGTGGCCGGGGGTGGAGGTTTCCGCCGCCAGGTGATCGGCTTCGGGCGTGACCTTAATGTCGATCCCGGCAGCCCCAACCACTAACACATGACCGTCTTCTTGCACGAGTCGCCTTCTCCTGTGTGTTCCCTATTAGCCGGCTGTGGAATTAGCCTTATTCTGTTCTTGCGCCTCTGAATTTGCTAGCTAGAACCTTATCCATGATAACGTCTGTGTCACTCGATGGTTCTGTCCAAGCACTTCGCGCTTTTCTTTGTATCTGTTCTTTTTTGCGCTGCGCCTCAGCGGCGGCTTTTGGATCATCGGAAGTGAGCGGAGAGACAGGAGGAAACTCTTCCTCGCCGATCAGGAAGTCGATGTTACGTTTCAGCAACACGGTGTCCTCAATCATGCGGACAATCTCGTCGAGCGGTCGATCTTTGTAACCGCTTTCCTCCAGGGTTTGGATCACGGTTGTAATGAGGTTTCGGACGATCTTGGCCTCGTCAAAGCCGCGCGCCATCTCGGCTCGTTGCTCGCGGACGCGCGTCAAGATGGCCTGCGCCTGGGCTTCGACCTCTTTGGGGATTTCAGGCTCAAGTGTGACCAAGTTGATCGTGACGCCCTGGGACTGCGCGCGCGCCATCGCCGCTTCCGCGACCTGTCGCCCCAGTTCCTCAAGCGATACTTCTTTCCGCTCCTTTTCCTCCGAGTGCCCGGTCTGCTCTTTTAGCAGCGAACGCTCGAAAATCTCGCTAAAGTGGTACTGGGCGATCACGTCACGAACCGCGCTCGCCACAATGCCGGACACCATATCGTCGAGCTTGCTCGGTTCACCGCCCGGTTTATCGACCGGGCGCTTGTACGCCGCCCTGAGCAGCGCGTCGGGGTCTACAGGGTACGGGTTCTGGATCGACATTTCCCGGGCCAGCCAGTTGATCTTGAATTCCACCTCGCCCCGGATGACGAGTTTAATGCTGTCGATGGTAAAAGCGCTGACCTCCTTAAGCGCAGCCCTGCGGTTGCGCAGGTCGAAGACCTCGCGGATTCGCTCGAAAGGCGCCAGTTCGTGCGCGCCGGCTTCGTGATAGATGCGGTGCGGGCTGCCGTGCATCTCGGTGAGCGCAGCGCTGTCGGCCTCCAGGAGCAGGATGGTAGGGATGCCCATATCTACCAATTTAAAATAGACGTCCAGGCTGAGCGCCGGCTCATCAGGATTGGGCGGAACGGTGCTGAGCTTGCCCTTCGCCGCCCTGACTTTCGGCCTGGCGGCGCCGAAGATATGGCCTAACACCAGGTCGTAAGCAGCAGCTTCGTCGGCGCCGAACCAGCCCTCCAGGATGCCGGAGGCGCTCTTGACGCCGTGATAGGCGGCCAAGCAGATGAAAACGGGCGCAGCAACACAGGACATAACCAACAAAACAAGGGGCAAAGGCAGGGGGAGCATCGTGTTTAACAGCACGATGAGGAGAGCCGCGCCTCCCAGCCCTGCGCTGATGCCGAACGTGAACAGAAAGGTTTTGTCTGTAACCCCGGCCCGCAGCGCCGACGAGAGCAGTTTCCAAATTTGCCCAAACATCCCACACGCCTCTTAACTTCTCATGGTTTCACCATGATAACATACAGCCGCCTTTTTTGTGAACCGGCGAACCGGCGTGCTCAATGTCCGCCGCCGCGATAGCTCGGCACATCCAACCCCAGGATTTCGCAGCGCCGTTTGTCACGGAGCCGGCTCAAAATGCGCTGATCCAGGTCTTGCAGCGGTGTGGAGGTGGTGAATACGGTCGGCGCCTGGACGATGTACCGGTAGTTGATGAGTTGCAGCAGTTTCTCGCGCGCCCAGGGAGTAGCGCTCTCGGTGCCCAGGTCGTCCAGGATGAGGAGCGGCGCGGTCCGTATCTGCTGGAAGCGTTTGTCGTAGCGCACGCTGCTGTCCGGGCCGTAGGTGGCGCGCAGGTGGTCCAGCAGGTCGGGCACGGTGACGAAGATCACCGGGTGGTCGGGCGCTTCGAAGTGGTTGCCGATGGCGGCGGCCAGGTGCGTCTTGCCCACGCCGTACAGCCCGGTGAACACCAGCCAGCTTTTCAGGCTTTCGGGCGGCTTCAGATCGTCGAGCGGCACGCCGTAATCGCGCGAGCGCTTGTAGAAACGCTCCAGCCCTTCGGCATAGGCCAGCGCCGTTTCATAGACCATCTTCAGGTTTTCACGCTCCGGGCGCGGCAGGTTGGGGCGCAGGTCGAAGGTGCTAAACTTCATGTGAGCATACAGGTGCAGGTCCGAGATGTCGGTATGGCTGCGCCCGCCGCCCGCGCCGCGCCGGTAGTCGGGCGCGGTGATGACCCGCCCGGCGGTGAGGTGCTGGTCAACCAAGCGGCTGCGGATGCGCGGGTCAAGCTGGTCGAGGTCGGCGTTGGTGGTTATCACGGTGGGCAGGTGGCGCGTGTAGCGGTAGTTGAAAATCTGGTAGAGTTTTTCCTGCGCCCAGGGTGTGGGGCTTTCGGCGCCCAGGTCGTCCAGGATGACCAGGCGGTGCGTGCGGATTTGCTCGAAGCGCTCGTCGTAAGTGGTGTCGGAGGTGGGGGTATAGGTGGCGCGCAGGTGATCCAGCAGGTCGGGCACGCTGACGAACAGCACCGAGTGCCCCTGCTCGAGCTGCCGGTTGGCGACGGCAGCGGCCAGGTGTGTCTTGCCGCAGCCGTAAGTACCTTGCAGCAGCAGCCAGCCTTGGGGGTTTTCGGCGAAGTCTCGCGCGCGCCGCAGCGCCATGCGCAGGCTGGTCGCCTGGCTGGGCGAGATGCCGGCCGGCTCGGCGAGAAACGTGTCGAAGGATTTGTCGCGCAGCGCATCCAGCCCGCCGATGCGCCGCAGGTCGTCGGTCCGGCTCCGGGCGCGCTGCTCCAACTGACACGCGCAAGGATACGCTTTGCCGAAATCGGGGTGGCCCACCGGCACGTCGTACATCACGAAGCCCATGCCGCCGCAGTGCGGGCACACATCCGGCCCGGCGCTAGCGCTTGATGTCGTCGGCGTATTCCCCTTCGAAATATCGCCGCCGATCTTCTTGAGTGTCTCCTTGATGCTTTCCACGGTCTTTCCCCTCGGTTTGCCAGCGCTTCAGGATGGCGCGGAAGTATGCCAGGCTCCGGGCGTTGTTGGCGGCTGCCAGCCCAATCGCTTCCTCGATCCACGCCTGCGGGTACTGCGCTTCGATCTCGCGCAGTTGGTCCGCGATCAGCGGCGTGAGCGGGCCGATGTTCTGCTCGTACACGACAAAGATGTTAGGCCGCGTCACGTTCAGCGTCAGCTCGACCGGCGCGCGCACGTCCTCGGTGGGACGCCACAGGCCGCCCCGGATCGCATCGACGGCGGCGCGCCCGCGCCCGGAGTTCAAAAAATAAAGGTCCTGCGCGCCGGCCGTGTCTTCTTCGATGCGCACGTGCAGCAGCGTCCCGCGCGCCACTGCGCGCTCGAGCGCGTCGTCGAGCACCGGTCCAGCGTGCGGCCCCAGCCCGCTCATAAACACCGGGTCGTGCGCGAAGTCGGCGTGCGTCAGGTAGCGATATTCGCCGGCCTTGCGCGCCAGCGCCCAGAAGCAGTACAGCGTCACCTTCATCTCGCCCAGGTGGTCGATGATGGGCAGCAGTTCGCTGAAGAAGGGCGCGGGCACGCGCTCCAGGTCGAATTTGTCCGGGAAGCCGCTGAAACCTTTCATCTCATCCTTGTCGTTATTATCCTCGTCGCTATCGCCTCATCAACCTACAGCGCATTCAGGTCACGCTGGCGCCGGTACAGGTCGGTGAACTGAGTCAGTTCCTTCTTAAAGAAAAGCTCGACCGCGCCGGTGGGGCCGTTGCGATGTTTGGCGACGATGACCTCGGCGATGTTGGGCTTTTCGGTGTCGTCGTTATACATCTCGTCCCGGTATAGAAACATGACCACGTCGCTGTCCTGTTCGATGGATCCCGACTCGCGCAAGTCGCTTAGGAGGGGCCGTTTGTCCTGGCGCTGCTCCACCGCGCGCGAGAGCTGCGCCGCCGCCAGCATCGGGAGGTTCATCTCGCGCGCAATCTGCTTCAGCCCCATCGTAATCATGCTGATCTCTTGCACCCGGTTATCGACCCGCTGCCCGGCGTTCATGAGCTGCAAATAATCGACAATCGCCAGGTCGAGGCCGGTCTGCGCCCACTGGCGGCGGCACTTGGTGCGAAGCTGTGTGATCGAAAGCGCCGGTGTATCGTCCAGGTACACATTGAGCTTACTCAGCCGGTCGGCGGCCTGGATGAAGCGCTCCCAATCGTCGGGCGAGAGGTGGCCCAGGCGCAGCTGCTGCGAGTTCAGCCCGGTCTCGGCGGCGATGATGCGCTGCACCACCTGCTCGTTGCTCATCTCCAGGCTGAAGACCGCCACCCGCGAACCGTAGCGCGCCGCGTTGAGCGCCGCGCTGATGAGCCAGCTACTCTTGCCCATGCCGGGCCGCCCCGCGACGACGAGCAAATCGCTGCGCTGCATGCCGCCGAGCATCCTGTCCAGGTCGGTAAAGCCGGTCGGGACGCCGTGCGTTTCGTCCTGGTGGGTATAGAGGTATTCGACGCGGTCGTAGTAGTTGCTGATGACCTCATCAATGGGCGTGAGTTCGCGCGAGATGTGACGCTCGGTGGCGGTGAGCAGGGCGCTCTCGGCGCTGTCGATCACCTCCTCGATCTCGGTCTCTTCCTCGTAGGCCAGTTCGGCGATTTCGCCGGCGGCGGCGAGCAGACGGCGGCGTGTGGCGATACGAACCACCGTGCGCGCGTAAGTCTCGGCATGGATGGAGGTGGGCGTGTTGTTAATCAGATAGGTGAGGTAGGCCGGCCCGCCCACATCCTCGAGCTTATGGTGCGCGTCCAGCTCACGCACCACGGTCAGGTAATCGATGGCCTCGCGGCGCAGGTGAAGGCGCTGGATGGCCTCCCATATCCAGCGGTGCCGGATGATGAAGAAGTCGTCGGCGCTGAGGACCGAGTTAACATCCAGCAAGGTTTCAGGATTAATCAAGATCGAGCCGAGGACGGCTTCTTCGGCCTCGACGCTGTGAGGCGCGGTGCGCGTTTCATTTGTTGCCATAAGGTTATCTATAGACCTTCAGAAAATGTTTTAGACTCACCTCACCCCCCAGCCCCCTCTCCACCATGTGGAGAGGGGGAGAAACCCCCAG
>JAFGMM010000417.1 GCA_016927535.1 Anaerolineae bacterium | reverse complement strand
GTTTGGGGAGAGGGGGAACAGGCGCACAAACGGTCAAAATTCTTAAGTTGATGTGCATGGGGCGGGTTTGAAACCCGCCCCTACCCCAAACCGGCAACCACGCTATCTTGCAGAGCTACCCGTTGAGCCGGGGCTTTTTAAATACAAGAATATCGGACGACATGACTTCCTCACACTTCGCTCACCGGTTCCTCACATTGCTGCTCCATGATAGAGCCAGCAAACGACAAGGAGGAACGGTTATGGAACACCTCATCACTCTGCTGATTTCCTGGTTCATGCTCTCGATTCCGCTGGGGATGGCCGTCGGGCGCGTGCTCGCCGGGCGAAGCGAAGAAATGGAATATGGGCCGCAATAGCCGCGCATCGCCCCCTCAGCCTTCCATCCACCCGCCGGACCGGCCTAAGCGCAGTCATCGGCGCTCAACCTATTTCTCCCGCGCCTGCCACATCTCAAGCACTTCGGTTTCTTTCGCCGGCGCGAGACCCGCGCGTCGCTCGGCGTCCGCCGGGCGCGTCCGGTCCCATTCCAGCGTGTCGCGGACGGTCGCCGCCAGCGGGCGGAAGCTCAGCCCGGCGGCGATGGCCTTGCTGCAATCAACCGCCTGCACCTCGCCGGGAATCCACAGCGGCAGTTCCGTCCATGGCTGCACCTCGTGCTCGGCCAGGAAATCTTTATCGGCCCACGTGAAGACTGCGTCGCTGCCGGCTACGTCCTTGCACGTCGCCAACACTTCGCCCAACGTCAGTTCGTAGTCTGGGCCGGTGGCATTGTACGCGCCGGCTTTGCGCGCCTCCGTCATCCTTACCATCCACGCGCCCAGGTCGCGCGCATCGATGAACTGCACCCGGTAATCCGGTCCCTCCGGTGCCAGCACCTCGCCGCCCCGCGCCACCCGCGCCGGCCAGTAAGTAAACCGGTCGCTGACATCGTTCGGCCCGACGATGAGACCGGCGCGGACCACCAGCGCACGCCCCGGCATGGCAGTCTCGACGGCCTGCTCGCACAACACCTTGAGCGGGCCGTAAGTCTCGCCGGTGACCTCCTCGACCGTTTCGTCTTCCATCGTCGCAAGTTCGGCGCTCTCGTCGATGCCGGGCACGGTCCAATCGGTATACACCGAAAGGGTCGAGACGAATGTGTAGTGCTCCACCGCGTCCGCGAGCAGTTCCGCCGACGCGCGCACCACACGCGGCACATAGCCGCACGTGTCGATCACCGCGTCCCACGTGCGCCCCCTCAGCACATCAAGGCCGCCGTCGCGGTCGCCGGTTAACTTCTCGATGTCGGGGAAAATATCGGGATTGCTCCGTCCCCGGTTGAACAGGGTAACTTCGTGCTCACGCGCAAGCGCCGCCTGCACCGTATGCAAGCCTAAGAAGCGCGTCCCACCGATGACCAGCAGTTTCATAGACCGTCTCTCCTCGCTCGAACCGCGCAGTGCAGCGCAATCGTAGCATGTTTGGGCAAAAATTCACACCCGGCGGGGAAATGTGATAAAATCAAATGAGTTGGGGCAGTGGCGGAATGGCAGACGCACTGGTCTTAAAAACCAGAGGGTAACCCCCGTGTGGGTTCGAATCCCACCTGCCCTATGCTAAAGCGCGAGTCAAAACGGCTCGCGTTTCCTTTTAACCGGAACAACCTCCTGTCAAGCGCGCGCAAAATGTGTTACACTATACCTATTAGCACAATTGGTCGATACGATATGGCACGGAGGCATATAAAGATCAATGGCGAGAGTAATATTTATGGGCACGCCCGAATTTGCCGTGCCGAGCCTGCAAGCTTTAATGGTCATGGATGACTTCGACGTAGTAGGCGTCGTCACGGCGCCCGACCGGCCGGCCGGCCGGGGCCGGCAGTTGCGCGAGAGCCATGTTAAGAGAGCGGCGAAAGAAGCCGGCCTTTCGATTTACCAGCCGAAAACGCTCCGCAGCGAAGAAGCGATCAAACAGATCAAGAGCTGGCAGCCCGATATAGCGGTCGTTGCGGCGTTCGGGCAAATCCTATCTCCTGAAGTGCTCGACATCCCGCCGCACGGCTGTACCAACGTGCACGCTTCGCTGCTACCCCGGTGGCGCGGCGCATCGCCGATCAACGCCGCCATCCGCGCCGGCGATAAGGTCAGTGGGGTGACGCTCATGCGCATCGACCCCGGCATGGACACCGGCCCCATCATCGCACAGCGCGAGATCGAACTGGACAAGCGCGAGACCGCATCCACCCTACACGACCGGCTCGCCAAGCTGGGCGCAGAACTACTCACAGAGGCGCTGCCGGGCTACGTTGCCGGCGCCATCAAGCCGAAACCGCAGCCCCGCGAGAGCATAACGCACGCACCGCGACTGACGAAATCGGAGGGCAAGATCGACTGGTCGCGCCCGGCAGAGGAGATCGACCGGCTGGTGCGCGCCTACGACCCGTGGCCGGGCACGTTCACCCGGTGGAATGGGAAAGTACTCAAGGTGTTAAAAGCACACCCGGAGCCGAGCATCACCACCTCTGAAGCGCCGTTCCCGCCGGGCCGCGTCGTCGATTCGGACATGGGCATCGCGGTCGGCACGGGCGACGGACTGCTGGTGCTGGAAGAAATCCAACTCGAAGGACGCACACCCACCGACGCCGAATCATTCGTGAACGGCTATCCTGATTTTGTCGGCGGCATCTTGAATTGAGCCGGACAGACGCTTACCCTCATCCCGGTGTCGTGCGCCGGGATGAGCGCACCCGCTAGGGCGGGCCGGGCGGGCGCGCCGAAAGCGTCGGGGTCGGAGTAGCCGTGACCGGAATCGAGATATCGCCGAGGTCGGCGTTGGGTTGGGCAGTCGCGCGCGGCGTCGAGGTCGGCGATGGGGTTTCGGTCGGCGTCGCCGGCAGCGGCAGCGGTACCGACGGCCCGCCGCACGCGGAGGTATCATCTGCCTTGCGGCGGCAGCGCTGCTGTAACTCGCCGTCAATCACCACATCGTCCCAGCGAACACGCCCGACCGTCGCCAGCCCGCCCGCCAATTGCGGCGGCAGACTCACCCAGGGCTTAACCGCCAGCCAGTAAGCTTGCTGATAGAGCGGGACTAAAGGGATTGTTCCCTCCGGGTCAAAAAACTGAGCCTCGATTTGCGCGTAGAGCGCGCGCCGGCGCGCAAGGTCGCCGGCGCCCGCCGCCTGGACGATGAGATCATCGGTCTCGGAGCAGGGCCGGCGCGTGCGTGGCGCAGCCTTGCAGTCGAGCAGTTCGCCCACCCAGGCGTGTTCGTCGGGATATTCGCCGTGCCATGCCAGGGTAAACAGGTGCGGCAAATCGGCATAGCTGGTGTCAGGGCCGGTGCGCGTCAGCAGCGTCGCAAAATCGGCCAGTTCCACTTTGAAAACCGCCTTGCTGCACCCCAACACATCCCGCCATGATCCGACCATAAAATCGACCCATGCGGAGGTGCTCTGGTGCGCCAGCAGCGTAACATAGGGGAAGCCGGCGCACGCCGGATAGCCGGCTTCGGCGAGCGCTGCGCGCGCCAGTTCGGGATCATAACGCACGCCGATCTGGTCGATGGCCGGCGCGCCCACGACGCCCGGCGGCGCCAGGTGAGTCATCGGCCGGCCGGCGCCGCCGAGCACGTCGGCGGCGAAGGCTGCGCGGTCCAACGCGGCGGCAAAGGCCAGGCGCACCCGCACGTCGTTGAACGGCGCGCGGTCATTGATAAAGCCCAGGTAAGCGACACGCTGGGCGGGCAGCAGCGCCGCTTCATCGGGGCGCTGCCCGACAAACCCCGCCACCTCCAGGGCCGGCAGCATCGACGTGTCGGCCTTGTGCTCCAGGTAAAGCGAAAAGCCGGCGTTCGTATCGCGCACGATATCGTAGATGACACGTTGCACATTGCCGGCCCCCTGCAAATCTTGGGGAAAGTAAGTATTGGCGCGCGCCAGGGCGACCCGCTGCCCCGGCGTGTACTGCGTCAGGACAAACGGGCCGGTCGTGACCAGGTTGCCGGGGAGCGTCCAGCCCGCGCCGTAGCGGTCGATCACATCGGCAGGCGCGGGGCGTATCGCGGGCGTGAGGGAAAGAAACCAGCCCGCCGCCTGTTTTAGCGCAACGACCAGGGTGCGGGCATCTGGCGCATCGACGTCGGGCGCCGCCGCATCGCATCCCACGACGATATCGCGCAGCAGCGCACCCAACTGCCCGCCGCCAGGCGTGCAGAGCCGCTGTAACCCGGCGGCAAAGTCCGGCGCGGTAACGACGCGCACCCGCGCCGTAATGTGCGTATTGGGATCGTAGCGCACCCAGTAAACGTCGTCGCGCAGGGTGAAGGTGAATTCGCGCCCATCATCCGATGCCTCCCACGCAGCCGCCAGCGCCGGCAGCACCTCGCCGCCTACCGGATCGTAATCGGTCAAGGCGAGGAAAAGGTTGGCGACGATATCGGTCGCGTCCTGGCCGGCGCCGGACTGGGGGTCGAGGTCGGGCGCAGCGTCGGCAGTCCACTGGTAAAAAGTAACCGGGGCATCTTGAGCGCCGGCGGTGCGGGAGAGTAGCCCGTCCGCCGGCGCCAGCACGACCAACACGAGCATCGCGGCGCCCACGCAGCATGCCCGGACGCCCCGGTTTCCAGAGTTACTCATTCGATTCGGTGGCCTCGGTGGTGACCTCTGGCTCAGCCTCGGCGCCGGTCTCATCAGCCGATTCCGGCGTCGGTTCGGGCGTCGGTTCGGGCGTCGGCTCAGGGGTTGGCTCAGGCGTCGGCTCGACGACCGGCTCCGGTTCGGGCGGCGCTTCGGTGAAGCTGCGCCCGGTGGTAACAGCGGCGATTAGCTCGCGGTCTTTCTCATAAACTGCCGCCGGCGCGGGATAGAATCCCTGGGCGGTGACTTTCTCAAGTGTCGCCGCGTCGAAATAAAACTCGACGAACGATTTAACAACCGGGTCTTCGAGCACCGCCGCGTTGAGATAGAGATACATCGGGCGGGCCAGGATATAGCTTCCGTCGGCGATGGTCGCCTCGCCCGGCAGAACGCAGCCCTCACCGGCGTCCACGGCGAGCAGCACCAGGTCTTCTTCGCCGTGGTTGTAAAAATCGAAGCCGAAGAAGCCGAGCGAGCCGGACTTGCCGACCATCTCGTCGAACAACGTCTGGTAGTTGCTGTTCTGCTTATAGTCGGTGCGGATATCGCCGGCCGTGCCGGCGACCCACGCGCTGAAGATATCGGCGGGCGCAGTCGTGACGTTAGGGCCGAAGAGCAGCAGTTCTTGATCCGGGAAGCTCTCGTCTACTTCGTTCCAATTGACAACGCCCGGATTGGGTTTCGGCAGTTCGACGCCAGCGGCGGCGATTTCTTCTTCCGAAAGGTCGGTCTCGGCAGTCGGCTCGGCGGCGGCAGCCCACATCGTGGCGAGCTGATCGACGGTCAGGCAGGCGTTGATCTGGGCGGCGGTTTCAGGATGCGCAGCAAGTACGATGCCTTCGTAGCCGACTAATAATTCAATCCACTCGACCTCGTTCTCGGCGCACGACGCGGCTTCGCTCTCAAAGATGGGACGCGCGGCGTCGTTGAGGTAAGTTTCGTTTTCGCTCTTGCAGAAGCGCTGGAAGCCGCCTGCCGTCCCGGCAATTCCCACCGTAATCTCGACATTGGGATAATCGAGGCCGAAATCGTTGGCGACGGCCTGGGTGATTTTGTAGACATTGCTCGCGCCGCTGACGCGGAACTCAGACGCGACATCCTGCGGGGACGGGGTTGGAGCTTCGCCGGCAGGAGTCGCCTCCTCCGTAGCGGCCTCTTCGGTCGCTTCTTCAGTAGCCTCCTCGGTGGGCGCTTCGGTAGCCTCCTCGGTTGCTTCTTCGGTTGCTTCTTCAGAGACGGTCTCCTCGGTCACTGCTTCGGTTGCGGTGGGTTCAGCATCGTCCTGAGCAAGAACGACCGGCCCGGCCCAAATCAGCGCCAAGACAACAAGTAAGCTGGTGAGCATAAGCCACCTGTGCGTAAGTTTCATTTTAGAAACGGCCTCCTCGGTAAAACGTGAACGGTGACACGACTTGCGGAATTTATCGCAAACCCAGCAAGGAATCAAATTACGGTCGATCGATACCGCCAGAATCTATGATTTTGATTCCTGTGCTATAATGGCGTCCACATCAGCTATGAAGTCCGGTGCGCCTGACAGCTTTGCAAGGGGATACATAAAATGCAACTCAAGAAACTATCACTGATTGGGCTTGCTCTAATCATGATATGGGTTCCGCTCATAAAACATGCGAATGCACAAGAGGATGAAGGGATAAGCCTCACGACCATTATGGTGGCGCGTGCGGTCGCGCGAGTCAACCTGCGCCCTGAGCCGTCGCTGGATAACAAACCCATTCGGACCGCCGAGGTAGGCGAAGCGTTTCTGGTGCGCGAGGAAAACGTGTCGCCGGTCGATGACGGCACCTACATATGGATACCCATCGTAGCCGATGGACAAGACGCCTGGGTCGCCGGGAGCTATGTCGTGACCGACCGCATCGAAGACTCCGACCTCCTGGTCCCCAGGGAGGCGCGCGTGATCGCCAACGTTAACCTGCGCACCAGCCCATCGCTCGATAACATGCCGATCCGCGTCGCCCAGGTAGACGAAACGTTCCGGGTGCGCGAAGGCATGCTGCCGGTCGAGAAGGATGGCTACACCTGGCTGCCCATCGTCGCCGCCGACCGCGAAGCCTGGGTAGCCAGCAGTTTCGTAGAGGTCGCAGCGCTCGAACCGGGCGCCGAGCCGGCCGCGGCTGCGCCGGCCGGCGAGATCGAGACCGCATCAGCAGCAGAAACCCAGTCCTTGCTGACGACCACGGTCGAGGTGATACAGGCTGTAAACCTGCGTGAAACCCCATCTACCGTCGACAACACGCCGATCCGCGTCGCCAGGGTAGGCGAAACCTTCGTGCTGCGCGAAGGGGTACCGCAGATCAACGACGGCACTTATGTCTGGATTCCGATCGTGGCGGACGGTCAAAATGCGTGGGTTGCGGTGCCCTTTGTCTCGGTGCAAACTCCTATCAAAGGCACCAACTTGTTGAGCGCGGCGGCGCGCGCTGCGTTCGACACGCTGCCCGCCGCGCTCCAGCAGGCCACCAGACGTTTTCAACTTATCATGGACGACCTGTACGCCCTCGGCGACGACGACGCACCGCTGGCGATTTTCGTTCCCAGCGCCGAAGGCGCCGGCGAATGGACGCCGACCAGCGAGATACCGGATGCTACCAAGTCGGTGGAAGATATGGACGCGGCAGAGTTGGCGCAATTGAGCCGCCAAGAAAACTTCGCCGTCTTTCAACAGAGTGACATAGGCCACGAGCTATGCTTTTACAGCTTCTTCGCCGGCCGCAACTGCGTGAGAAGCGAACAACGGCTCATCGAAAACACCGGGGGCGATGCGCTCCTGACCGACCTGGGCCGGCTCATGGCGCGCACACGCTGGGCGATGTACGTCTCGGGCCTGCCGGCGCTAGATGAAGACGGCGAGGCTTTGCCCGCGCCCTACGATATGACCGTCGAAGAAATCCAGGAAAAAGTCGCCGAAGCCCGCGCCAACCCCGCGATCCCATTCGAGATGTTCCTGGCGATGGCGAAAAGCGGCGTGCTCAAACCGGTGATCTGGTTCCCCGACCAGTCAAGCGGGTGCTGCCGCAACCAACCCGGCGCGATTACCTGGGTGGCGGTTGACCTGAGCACGGCCAACTTCCTCCTGGCGGAAGACCAAGACCTGGCGGCGGGCATGGTCGCCGGCCCGGCCGGCGAACGGGCTTGGCTGACGGTGGGCGAACCCGACGATTACGGGCGGCGCACCATCCAAATCACACTCAACCCCGGCGAGGCGAAGCGCTTCGAGGCTGAAGACAGCGTGGGCGCGCTCGATATGTTGAGGATAGGCATCGGCTTTCTAACCCATCCCGGCGCCCAGGTCGTCGATGCAGACGCAGAGCCGCCCGACGTAGTTAACCTTACGCAGGATATGCAGTATGTGTTTAACCTGTTCACCAAGGCGTTCCTCGTCGAATCGCTTGACGGTGTAGTGAGTCGCGGGACCGAGCTAACGTTTCAAAATCCCTGACAGGTCATGATCGCCCGGCCCGACGGCGCCCTCCCCGGTTGCACCCAAGCCGGCGAGGGCGCCGCTTTGTGTATAATCGACACAACGTACTTTAATCGTGAGGAAAACACAATTCCATGCCTTTAGACCACTTCGCACTCGTCGCGCCGCTCTACGACCGCGTGTTCGGCGTGGCCGGCTCGGAACGGCTGCGCCGCCTGCTGCAACTGCCCGTCGCGGGTTGGCTGCTCGACGCGGGCGGCGGCACCGGGCGCATCGCACACCGTCTGAAAGATGAGACCGGCGGCCTGGTGGTGGTGGATATTTCCGCCGGGATGCTGGCGCAGACGCGCGGCAAGAACGGCTTCAGCGCTTCGCGGGCGCGCGTGCAGCAGCTCCCCTTCGCCGACGACTCTTTCGAGCGCATTATCGCCGTGGACGCCTGGCACCATTTCGGCGACCAACCCGGCGCCGCCCGCGACCTGGTGCGCGTGCTGAAGCCGGGCGGGCGGCTGGTGATCGAGGATTTCAACATCGACAAGCTTCCGGTGAAGCTGGGCGCGCTCTCCGAGAACCTGCTTTTGATGCGCAGCCGCTTTCAGAACCCGCGCACGATGCGCGAGATGTTCGCGCCGGTGCCGGGCGCGCGGGTCACCGTACACGACGACCACCCGGTAAACTACTGGGTGGTGGTGGAGAAACAGCCATGACCCCCGACGACATTACCCGGAACCCGGACCTCCTCACGGCCCCGCTCGCGCTTAAATCCGGCGCGCCGGCGGTTTTCCGCGTGCTGCGCCCAGACGACGCCGCGCGTCTGGGCCGCTACTTCGCCGGGCTATCGAAGGCCACTACGGAGCGCTACGGCCCTCACCCGTTCGACATGGCGACCGCTCAGCAGCTTTGCGACGCGACCGACTACCGTAAGACGCTGCGCCTGCTCGCCGTGACCCAGGCGGGCGCGATCATCGCGTACTTTATCCTGGGGCTGTGGGTCACCGGCACGGAACAGGAGCGCTACGCCGGCTACGGCATCGCGCTCGACGGCGACCGTGACTGCACCTTCGCGCCGTCGGTCGCGGACGCGCACCAGAGCAGCGGCCTGGGCAGTGCGATGATGCCGCACGTGCTCGATACTGCGCGCCGGCTGGGCCGCCGCCAAATGGTGCTGCTCGGCGGCACGCAGGCCACCAACTACCGCGCGATCCACTTCTACGAAAAGTTCGGCTTCCGCAAGGTCGGCGACTTCACGACCCGGGTCGATAATCACGATATGGTGTTGGCGCTTTAGCGGGCGAAGTAGATGCCGCGTATGCGGACAGTAGGAACACGGTATAACGCGCGTGCTACGCTTCGCCCGCCGGTCGTGCTATCATCAACATACCATATGTGAAAGAGCTATCCAGGAGATGTACTGATGAAGCGGGCTGCTGTCCTTTTTATGATTCTGGCCGTTCTGAGCCTATCCGCGCCGGCGCTGGCTGCGCCGCCGGCGGGCGCGCCGGTCGATCCGGGCGCCGACCTGATCCCCGCCGGCTATGACGGGTTCATCAACCTGGCAGGGCGCGACCTGCCGGCGCACCTGGCGAAGCTGCGCGCGCTGCTCGGTCTCGGCGCCGACGCGAGCGCGTCGATGCAGGGCATCACCGACGCGATCTTCCCCGGCGCCGGCGTCAGCTACGCGAACGATATTGCGCCGTGGTTGGGCGAACACATCACCATCGGCTTTCGCCTGGACGACGAAAACGATTTCGTGGCGCTGGCCGCCACCACCGACACGGCGCGCTCCGATGCGTTCGTCCAGAAGGTCAGCCCGGCGTTGGCGGGCGGGGCAATCACCATCACCGCGCTGGAGGGCTACGTCGCATACGGCGCGGTCGAGGGCATCCGGCAGGTCGTCAGCGTGATGAGCGGCGAAGCCGCCGCGCTGGCCGAAGCGCCTGGGGTGCAGCAGGTTTTCAGCCGGCTGCCGGTGGACCGGTTCGCCGCCGCCTACGTGGACGGGGAAGCCGTAACCCATTTGCTTCTGGCGTCGGGCATCGATTCCGGCATGGTGCTGGGCGACAATGCCTTGACCGGGATTGGCTTCGCCGCGTCGTCGCCGGCGGATAACCCGGAGGCCGCGCGTTTCGACGTGGCGCTGGGTTTCAGCGAGCCGGTGCCGGCGCCGGTGCCGAGCACGGCTGCGCTGGGCAGCCTGGTCGAGAAGGCGGTACCGGCGGACGCGCTGGGTCTGTTCACAGCGTATGATTTGCGCGTGCCGGTGCGCGCCGGCCTGTATGCTTTCGCGCTGCAAACCTACGTTCAAGACGGCATGGAAGCCGCCGCCAAAGGCGAACCGCTGCCCAAGATGCCCACCCAATCCCAGTCCGCCTCGATGGCGGACAGCCTGCTCGCGACCGGCAGCCTGATGCTGCGCAGCACCGGCCTGCAGATCAGCCTCGAACAGGATGTACTGGATTGGCTGAGCGGCGAGTATGCGCTGGGGCTGCTGCCCAATCCAGCCGGGCTGTGGGGCGCTCCTAGCATCCCCGTCGATGGGTTCGCCATGACCCAAATCATCGACCGCAACGCTACGATGAACATCGTCGAGATTCTCAGCCGGGTGCTCGCTTCACAGTTCGAGTTGACGCTTAACCTGGTTAATATCGGCGGCTATGATCTGCGCGCCGTGCCGGATACGGCCAGCGGCGGCAATTTGTTCATCTTCGGCATGGTCGGCGACTTCCTGGTGGTCGCGACCGGCGACAGCATCCAGCAGCTTGTGGACGTGGCGAGCGGCAGCGCGCCTAACCTGGCGGGCAGCGCAGCTTGGCAGGCGCGCGCCCGGTCGGTCGAACCGGGCAGCGAAGCGCTGCTCTACGTACCGGCGAGCGAGACGCTCAATACACTGAGCGAAGGCATGACCGCACCTTATGACTTCGCCATGCTGTCGGTGGATGTGGTCGAAGAAAGCAAGCTGGTCATCGTCTCGGCGCTGGTCGTGGCACGATAAAACAGCTCTCTCACCCCGGCGCGCGCCGGGGTGAGAGCAAAGGATTCCAGGATTCTTGACAGCCGCCCTCAGAACGGTAAGCTTCTAGTTGAAGCCGTTAAACTGAGGATTATCCTTTGAGCGAGAACAAGACCGACTCGCCAGATCATCGGGCGCTGCGACACCGGCAGCGCATGCGCGCGCTGGTGCTGACCATCATCGGCGCGGTGAGCGTCGTCGTCGTCGTCACGTTGGCAGCGCTGGCCGGCAGCCCGCGCTCGCCTTATGACGGCATCCCGCAGGGATTGAACGCCGAGACCGGCGCGATTTCGCTGGGCAAATGGGACGAAGCCGCCCCGCCGGTCATCGTAGAAGCGGCGGTCGATTTCACCGATATCCGGTCGGCGCGGCTGTACCGGGCGCTGCGGCAGTTGGTCGAGCCGTACATCCGCGCCGGCAAAGTTCTCCTGGTGGAATACCCGGTGCTGCGAAACGACTCGTACACCGAAGATGCCGTCGCCGCCGTCGAAGCGGTCTTCTGCGCTTACGAACAGGGCAGCGCGTGGGCGCTCAACGATGCGTTGTTCTCGATGTGGGAGCAGCAGTTCGAGGCTTACGGGCTGATCGAAGCGCCCCCGCCGCAATACGCCACGCCCGGCGAGATCGAGCTGGCGGCCCGGCAGGTGCAGATCGACCCGGACGCGCTGCTGGCCTGCATGCGCGAGGGAACTTATCACGCGGCGCTCGACGCCGGCTCGACGATCGGGCAGGATGTGGGCGACGACCTGCCTCAGATTTACATCCAAGGCGCGCGGTTCGCCGCCTCGGAGCCGGATTTCGAGGCGCTGCAAGTTGCCATCGAAGCGGCGTTGCAGCAAGAATAGGGGCAAGAGTCCGGGATTCGAGAGAACAGGAGTCATGAGCTTATGCAAATATCCTTCAAAGTCAAACGCGACATCCCCTACGAAGAAGCGGTCGCGGAGGTCACCACCGCACTCAAAGCGGCAAAGCGTGATTTACTTTTTCACCATAGAGACACAGAGATTGCTCTTAAAGCTTCGTCGTGATTCGGATTCGTAGTTTGTAAAGGAGCCGGCCGGTGAACAAATCGCGCGCCCGCACCGTTACCGCAAGCGGCAACATCATCTACCAACGCACCCAGCGCGGCTGGATCAACAGCCTGGGTTTGTGGCCGCTGCTGATGCCCATCGGCGGGCTGCTGTTTCTGGTCTCTCTGCCGCCGGAACCGCCGTACTTCGATACGGCTATCTACGGCGCGTTTGCGCTGTTGTGCATCTGGCGCGTCTTCAACGCCTCCCGGACGGTGCTGGTGGCGCTGAGCGACAGCCTGATGCAGTATCACGGGATGGGCGGGCCGTGGGAAGTGATCTACCGCGACCTAGACGGCGTTGACTTGACCGACGAAGTATCCTCGTTCGCGCTGCGAACTTCGCTGCGCCGCAAGCACACAGACGACCTGCCGCGCTATCTGGTCTTGACGCACCGCAGCGGGCGGCAGCGCAATATCAATCTCACGTGGTTCGAGGGCGCGGCGCTGCTGGGCGACCTGGAGGCGCGCCTGCCGGAACGGGTCAAGCGCGGCGAGCGCTACCGGCAAATGCTGGCAGCGCTGGAGGCAGCAAAAGAGACGACAGCCGCAGACTAAGAAGCTTGAGTATCGCCGTCCGGCGCCAGATCCGTTGGGACCTCCCCGCTCTGCAAAGCACGAGTGATGATATCGCCGAACCAAGCCGGCAAGCCTCGTATCTCGGCAAGGACGGCAGTAGGATCGGGCAGCGGGTCTTGCCAGAGCCAATCGACGCGCAGCCAAAAATCGCGCAGCACCGCCGAACGAAAGACCCCATCCTGCGGAGCGATGAGCTTGTAACGGCCCTTATCATCCAGGCGATAGAACTCGGCTTGCTGCCAATCCAGACGCGGATCGACCAGCCAGTACTCGCGGACGCCGGCTTCCTGGTACTCGTAATACTTGTCGCCCCGGTCTATGCCTACCGTGCTCGACGAAGCAATTTCGATCACCAGGTCGGCGGGACCATCCAGGTATACCGCCTGGATGCGGTCCAGGTGTTCGGTCGCCACAAACATAATATCCGGCTCGCGCCCCGACTGCCTAAGCTTCATCTGCATGGGCGCGACAAGCACTTCACCCAACCGAAGAAGACGCGCATAGATACCAAGTAGTTGGTGCAGCCAGATGGCTAGCTGTTGGTGCTTAAATGAAGCAGGCGAATACATCACCACCCTCCCGTCCACCCACTCCGCCAGCGTGTCTTCGTCCGCCCAGCCGAGGAATTCCTCATAGGTCATGGCCGTCTCTTGCCGCTTTTCGATTATCTTCGTGGTTTCTTCTCGCGCGCTCATGCCTCTATTGTAACATAAACCCGCCGCCATTTCGCACTTGGGTAAAATCGCGGTATCCCTCGTATAATCTCACCACGGCGGCGCAACAAAGCGCCGCCGTGATGAAAAATCTTCTATGCGAGGACAAGATGTCAGAATCTCCCGAACAAGCCGCCCGGCGCGTCTTCGGTGCGCGCGCGGCGTTTTACGGCGCCAGCAAATGCCACACCGACCCGGCGGTCCTGGGGCGAGTCGTGGAACTCGCCGCGCCCCAGCCGGACTGGACGGTGCTCGATGTCGGCACAGGGACCGGGCACACTGCATTCGCGCTCGCGCCGCACGTCGCGTCGGTCGTCGCCGTTGACATCACGCCGGAGATGCTCGCCGAGGCGGAAAGGCTGTGCGCGGCGCGAAATGTCGATAACGTCACGTTCCGGCTTGCCGATGCGCATGCCATCCCTTTCGATGACGGCGTGTTCGACCTGGTGACCTGCCGGCGCGCCGCGCATCACTTCTCGAACCTTCTTGAGGCACTGCACGAAATGCGCCGGGCGCTCAAACCGGGCGGGCGCTTGCTGATCGACGACCGGAGCGGGCCGGAGGACGCCGCCGCCGACGCCATCATGAACCGGCTCGACCGCTATCACGACGAGTCGCACGTGCGCCAGTACCGGCCAAGCCGCTGGCGCGCGATGCTGGAAGCGCTGGGCTTCGCGGTCGAAGCCGTCGAGCCTTACGTCCGGCACCGCCCGATCAGCGCGCTGACCGGGGACGTTTCGGAAGAAAACATCGCTGCGATCTATGCGCTGCTCGATTCGCTAACATCCGACCGGCGCGCTATCTTTGATCTGCGCGAAATCAACGGCGAGCTTCATCTCAATCACTGGTACGTGATAATAACGGCACACAAGGCATAAGCACACCCATGAAACAAAAAGTGATCCTTACCATTCTCGACGGCTGCCGGCCCGACGGTATCGCCCAGGCCGCCACCCCTCACATCGACGTACTCTGGCAGACCGGCGCCTACACCTGGACGGCGCAGTCGGTGATGCCCACGATCACCCTGCCGGCGCACATGTCGATGCTGCGCGGCGTCGCGCCCGGCAAGCACGGCGTCACCAACAACATTTTCCAGCCGTCGGCGTCGGCCTTTCCCAGCATCATCGACGTAGCACACCAGGCCGGGCTGCACACTGCCATGTTTTACGACTGGGAAGAACTCCGCGACCTCTCCACGCCCGGCAGTTTGAACTTTAGCCTTTTCCGCGACTACCGCCCAGGCGAGCCGACCGGCGCGGGCACTGCCGAAGCCGCCGCCGCATACCTCGCAGACGAACAGCCCGACCTCTGCATACTTTATTTGGGCGCAACCGACGAAGTGGGCCACCAGGCGGGCTGGATGTCGCCGCCGTACCTGCAAGCCATCGCGGAGGGCGACAAAGCCATCGGGCGCGTGCTCACCGCTTTAGACGCCGCCGACCTGGAGGATGCGTACACGCTCATCGTCACGTCCGATCACGGCGGGGATGGGCATATGCACGGCGGCGACGTTCCCGCGCATATGAATATTCCGTGGATCATCAACGGCGCCGGCGTGAAGCGCGGCTACCTCATCCAGGCGCCGGTCGCCATCTACGACACCGCCGCGACCATCGCCTACCTGCTCGGCGTGCCCCAGCCTGAGGTCTGGGAAGGCCGGCCTGTCTACGATGCATTTGCGTAAAACGCCCGGCGCCGGGCAGGTGATAACCCTGCTGGGCCTGGGTATGTCGGCGTCGCTGCTGGGCGACGCCACGCTTTACGTCGTCCTGCCGACCCAGACCGCGCAGGCCGGTATCCTGCTGACCGATGTCGGGCTGATGCTCTCGGCCAACCGCGCCGTGCGCATCCTCATCAGCGGACCTTACGGCGTGTTCGTCGAGCGCATCCCGCGCCGCCTGATGCTCGTCCCCTCGCTGCTCATCGGCGCACTCAGTACGCTGCTCTACAGCATACCCGGCTTCTGGGCGCTGCTGGCCGGGCGCATCCTGTGGGGCGTCGCGTGGGCGGGGATATGGACAGGCGGCAGCGCCGTCGTGCTCGACTTGGCCGGCGACGACAACCGGGGGCGCTTGATGGGCCGCTTCCAGATGTGGTTTTTCATCGGGGCCGGCGGCAGCGCGTTGATCGGCGGGTTGATGACCGACTGGCTGGGCTACCGGTCGGTCTTCGGCATCTTCGCGGCAGTCAATGCGCTGGGCGCGCTGCTGTGGGGGTGGCTGCTGCCGGAAACCCGTCCCACCGATGACGGATCGCGCCCAACCGAGATTGCCGCCCCGGTCGCCCCGTTTCGCCGTCACTTTCTGCCGCTCGCTACTGCGACCGCGCTGCAAGGACTCAACCGGTTTATCTTCGTCGGCGTCATCGGGTCGATCCTGCCGCTGCTGTTGCAGCAGCGCATCGGCGACGCCGTGCTGATGGCCGGGCTGCTCATCCCGCTGGCGACCTTCACCGGCGCGCTCTCGGCAGCCAACAAAGCAGCCAGCCTATTAACGTCGCCGCTCGCCGGCTGGCTCTCCGACCGGCAGGGCGAGCGCTGGGGTCTGATGGTGTTCGGGCTGGCGCTGGGCGTGGCTGCGCTGGTCGCCGCCGCCGATGGAGCCGGGGCCACCGTCGTCACGGCGACGCTCTTAACCGCCGTGACCTCCAGCCTGCTGCAAACCCAGGTGATGACGCTCGCCGGCGATTACGGCGACGCCAACCGGCAGGGGCGCATTTTGGGCATATTCAACATCGCTTCCGACGCCGGGAGCACGGCAGGGCCGCTGCTGGCGTTCGCGCTCCTGCCGCTCATCGGCATACGCGGCGTGTGTCTGGCGTCGGCGGCGCTGACGGCGCTGGCCCTACCGTGGACGCTGTGGGTCGCCCGGCGCGCAGCGCACCGGGTGCAACCGCGCGCCGGCTGAGCCTCAAGCGTCAACCGGCGCCAACATCGTCACGAGCCGCTTGCCCGCCGATAGGCGCGTGACCCGGCGATAGGCCGGGTGCCGGGCGGTCTGGCCTTTGGCGCTCACGATCACGACGACCGCCGGCGCCGCGAGCACAGGCCGCACGCCGGCGAGCAGCCGGCTTATCGTGTCATCGGGCGCGCCGCCGCCCGCCCACTGCGCCGACCGGCCATACGGGACATCGGTGATGACCATATCGACGCCGGCAACGGGCGGCGCAGCGTCTTCTAAGCGCGCGGCGTCGGCGGTGAAGCACGCCGCAGCAAGCGCCCCCGGCAAGCGCGTCTTGAGGCGCTGTGCGCTCTCCAGCGCCTCGCGGTGCGACGCTTTGCCGAAGCGCGCCGCCCAATCTTCAAGCTGCGCCGTGCGCGCGGCCAGCCCCTCAGCCGTCAGCAGCGCCAGGTTTTGCCGCGCGAATTCTATCGCTACCGGGTCGATATCCGAGCCGGACAGCGCGCGCAGCCGCGCCCCGTGCAGGTACCCCAGCACGGTCAGCAGATAACCGGTGCCACAGCAGGGATCGTAAAGCGTGTAGGGGCCGGGGCTGCCTGCTGCTTCGAGGAAAGCTGCGCCGCGCCGGAAAAGCTCGCTGAGCAGCCGCACCGGGAAAGGCGCTGCGCCGGGATAGCTCAACAACACACGCCCGGCGGCGTAGTCTTTATAGTTCGCCTTATGCGTAACGTAAAGATATCTCAGCGCTACTCCCGCTCGAAATCGACGCCCAGCGCCTTCGGGGAATCGGAGCGCAGCAGCGCGCGAATCACCGGTTGGTAGCGGTGCGGCGTGATTCGAATCAGCCGGTCAACGAAGCCGCTGCTTACGAGCAGCAGCGTGAGGATCATCAAAAGCCACGGCACGGCGTTGATTAATACCACCGGTAGATCGGTGCTCTGTTGCAACAGTGAGGCCAGCGTCCGCAGCGCGCCGTAGAGATACGCGCCGAACGCCACCTTGAACGGGTGCCACCCGCCGAAGATCACAATCGCCAGCGCGATCCAGCCTTGCCCGACCATGCTTGGGTTGGCCGCCCAGTCGCACTTAATCGCCAGCGTATAATGTGCGCCGGCCAATCCTACCAGCGCGCCGCCCACCGCCGCGTACAGGTAGCGCAGGCGGTTCACGTGCGCCCCGCGCGCAAACGCCGCCTCCGGGCGCTCGCCGACGCCGCGCAGCGCCATACCGGGCCGTGTCCGGTACATGAACCACCACGCGGCGATGATGAGCGTAAAGCCGAAGTACACCAAAACGTCTTGGTTGAAGAAGGTCGGGCCGAGCACCGGGAGATCGCTCAGCAGCGGCACCGGCGCGCGCGTCATACACAAACCCGACTGGCCCCGGTAATCGCGGCCCAGGAACTTTGCCAGGTCAACCGCCAGCAGCGTGAGCACAAAACCGACCGCGACCTGATCCTGCTTCAGAGTGAGGCTGGCGAACGCGACGAGCAGCGCCATCGCCGTGCCGACCAACGCCGCCGCCGCCAGGCCGACAAGGATGCTGCCCGACGTGTACGCCGCGACGAACCCGGCCAGCGACGCCAGTACAATCGACCCGTCGAGCGAGAGGTTGACCACGCCCGCCTTCTCGGTGATGGTCTCGCCGACCGCCGCCAGGACGAGCGGCGTCGCAAAGCGCACAATCGAGGGCAGGTTGCTGATTAGCTCATCCATTGTCCGTCCTTGCGCCGGGCGCTTCATCGCCCGGCACCGGCGCGGCGCGCCGGCCGGCCAGCCGCCCGCGCACCCCCAGCGCGATAATCACCGCCAGCACCAGGAACCCTTGCAGCACGCCCGCCAGCGATGCATCTAACTGCATGAGAATCTTCAGGCGCGTGCTGCCGCTGAGAATCGCCGCAAAGAAGAACGAAATAAACGGCACCCACACGGCGCGCGTCCGCGCCAGCAGCACCACCAACAGCGCCAGGAAGCCGATCCCGCCCGCGATGTTGGGGCGCAGGCTGTCGTACACGCCGAGCACCCGCGTCGAACCGGCCAGCCCGGCCAGCGCGCCGCAAAGCGCAAACGCGCCGAGCGCGCGCTTCTCGGTGGGCACGCCGAGTAAAAACGCCGAGCGCGGGTTCTTGCCCATCGCCCTAAGCTGCAAACCCCAGAACGTGCCGCGCAGCGCCAGGTAAGCCAGCACAAACGCCGCCAGCGCCAGCGCCAACGTCAGCGGGTCCAAGCTCACCGCCTCCAGGTTGGGGAGCAGGACGTAGCCGGGGAAAAGCGGCGTTGACTGCGCGCTGCCGCCTTCGGGCGGCTGCCACGGGCCGGAGATGAGGTAAATCGCAAAAATCGACGCCAGGTTATTGAGCGCCACGCCGCCGAAAATCTCGTGGACGCTGCCGCGCGTCTTGAGCACGCCGCAGACCAGCGCCCACAGCGCCCCGCCCGCCATCGACGCCGCCAACGCCAGCGCCAGCAGCAGCCAGCCCGGCAAGTGTCCTTGCAGCGCGACGTCGCTCACCACCAGCGCCCGGCCGGCTGCTGCGCCCGCCGCGATGACCTGCTCAGCCTCGCCCGGTGTGGCAACGAGCGCGTCAACCCGGTTTTCTTCGTCGTCGCTGCCCAACCACGCCGCCGCCGTGTCGGTCTCGCCGCCAAACGACAGCATTTGAATCTGCGGCAAGATCAGCCCGTCGAGGGATTCGGGGTGCATCACTCCAACCGGGCGGCGGCGCAAGTCATCAATCTGGTTAACCGGCCTTTCCATCTCGGCCGGCACCACCAACACGTAATCGGACGGCAGCGCAATCGTCGCAACTTGCAGCGCGATAAAGCTCGCCGCGACCGCGCCCATCGTCATCTGCCCCTCGACGCCGATGTTCCACAGCCCGCCCGTGAAGGTGAACAGCAGCCCGATGGAGCACAAGAACAGCGGCACCCAGAAGGTGATCGTGTCGGCGGTGCGCGGGTTGAGCAGGCTGATCGCGCCGTCTTCGCCGACCAACGTACCAAACGCGCCGCTTAAGAGATTGCCGAAGACATCGCCGGGCGGCGCTTCGACGGCGGCGAGCATCAACGTGGTCAGCCCCAGCGCCAGGACGACCGCGCCGGCAATGGTGATAACGTCGCTGGCGCGCCGGGGAACGTTCATGCTTCGCCCTCCACAGACCCTATCGCCTTGCCGCCGATGAGATAGCCGAGGTCTTCGACGCAGGTATCGGCGGCGGCGATCTCGGTCACCTGGCCGTTGAAGAAGACCAGCACGCGGTCGCTGTAGTCCATGATCTCGTCCAGGTCCGCCGAGATGAAGAGGATCGCGGTGCCCTCGGCGCGCCGGGCGAGCAACTGCCCCCACACCCAGACGGCGCTCTCCACGTCCAGGCCGCGCGTAGGATGTTCCAACAGCAGCAAACCCAGGTTCGGCGGCGTGAGGGCGAGCAGCGCGCGCTGCTGGTTGCCGCCGGAGAGACCGCGCACGTCGTCGTGCGCACGCCCTTTGATGTTGAAGCGCGCGATCTGGGCGCGCGTGCGGGCTGTGATACCGGCCCAATCAAGCCACATACGCGGTTTGGGGTCGGCGAGCGCGATGTGCTCGGCGAGCGTCAGCCCGCCCACAAGACCCTCCTCAAGCCGCCCTGCCGGGCCGTAGATCACACCGGCGCGCATAAACGTGTGATAGTCGCGCCCGGTGAGGTCGCGCCCGGCGACAACGACGCGCCCGTGCTCGACGCGCTGAAGGCCGGCGCACGCGCGCAGGAACAGCTTTTGCCCGCTGCCGTCCAGCCCGGCCAACCCGATCACCTCGCCGGCGCGCGCTTCAAAATTCAAGCGCTCGACGGCAAGCCGGGCGGTCGAGACGGTGAGGTCACGCACCTGGAGCGCGGGGTCGCCCAGGATCACATCGGGCCGGCGCGCGCGCACCAACTTCTGCCCGAACATCATCTCGACCATGTACTCGGTCGGGCAGGGCATCGCCTGGGTGCAGACCACCTGGCCGTGGCGCAGCACCGAGATGTCGTCGCAGAGTTCTTCGACTTCTTCGAGCTTGTGCGAGACGAAAATCAGGTTCAGCCCCTCGTCGTGCGCCAGACGGCGCAGCGTATCGAAAAGAACATTCTTCTGCTCGGCGGAGATGCCGGTCGTCGGCTCGTCGAGGATGAGCACGCGCACACCCAAGCTGATGAGCCGCAGGATTTCGAGCTGCTGGCGCTGCCCGATGGTGAGCGTGTCGGCGTAGGCGTCCGGGTTCAGATCGAAGCCGATGCGCCCGGCCAGCCGCACAAACGCATCACGAGCCGCGCCGCGCTTTTGCAGCAGACCGCCCGGCTGCCCATAGATAAAATTCTCCAGGACCGAGAAGGGCGCAAAGTCAAGCGGGTCCTGGTGCAGCATACCCACGCCGTGCGCGATGGCGCCGGCCGGCGTATCGTAGACGGCCGGCTTGCCGGCGAGCACGATCTGGCCGGAGTCGGCGGTGTAGAAGCCGGAGAGGATTTTCATCAGCGTGCTCTTGCCGGCGCCGTTCTCGCCGAGCAAGGCATGGATCAGCCCATCCTCGAAGGTCAGAGTCACGCTGTCGCTGGCTTGCACCGGGCCGAATCGCTTGCAGACGTTACGCAAATCGACGCGCATAAGGGCAAGTTCCTTCGGCTAAAAGCGGGGGATCGAACGCAACGACGGATCGGGGCGCGGCGGGCGATGCCGCGCCCCTACGATCATACGGTGTAGTTACTGGCTGCTGCTGGCACCTTCCATGCCTTCGAGCAGTTGCGGCAAGTACCAGACCTGCTCCGGCGTTGCCCACTCACCTTCGGCAAGGTATTCGGTGCCGTCTTGCAGGTTCAGCGGGCCTTGCCAGAGCGCAAAATGCCCTTCCTCGGCACTGGCGGCCATCATATCCACGACCTCCCAGAGAGTCGCCTCCTGTTCCTCGGTCAAGCCAGACCCCATGACGAAGCCCACAGCGGTCGTGTCACGGTTATTGATATCCTCCCAGTCGGGCGGGTTCCAATCCCAGGCCGGCACCCAGGTGCCGTCCATGACGGCGCTGACGGTCTTTACATAAGCCGGCCCCCAGTTGAAGTAAGGCACGCCCAAGCACACGTCGGGGGCTTCTTCGCAGGCGCCTTCGTAGTCGTAGGGAATGGCCCAGACCTTCTCGCCCTCGGTGGCGCGGCGGCCGGCCTCAACAATGGCTTCGGTGGTATCGATGCCGGAGATCACCACGTCCACACCGGCGTCGAAGAAGCGGTTCACTTCCTCGGTCGGGTCGAGCGTGACGCCGGGAATGTTGAACCAGAAGCCGATCCAGGTGACGGTGAATTCGAGTTCAGCCGGGTCGCCGCCCGCGTACTGCTCGTAGCAGTACTTGGCGCCCAGGTAGGCCGAGGAGGCCAGACGGAGGGTTTCAAAGTTGATCAGCGGGCCGAGGTAAGCGATCTTACCGGTCTCGGTGGCGAGCGCCGCCGCGCAGCCGGCCAGCGCTTTGCCCCATTCCATCTCGCCCATGATGTTGCCGAGATTCTCAGACGCTTCGCCGGTAAGCACATCGTCGCCCGAAACGTTGATGAACACCACGTCGGGGTACTTCGCGGCGACCAGTGTCGTGTCTTCCTCGAAAGCGTCGGAGGTGGTGAAGATCAACTGCGCGCCCTCTTCAACAAACTGATCGACCACCTGCTCTAGGGTCGTCTCCGGCGCGTCGGCGGCGTTCAGGCTCTCGAAGACGAGCATCTTCGTGCCGGGGACCATCTCCATGACATACTCGCCGGCGGTGTAGTTGGCTTCGCTCCAGCCGTGGTCGTCCTTCGGGCCGACCAGCACCATACCGAACACCAATTCCTCATCCTGCGCCGAGGCGAACGGGGCAAGCAGCAACATCGCCAGCACGCCGAACGCGGTCAGACGCTTCGACCAGGTTTTCATTGTTTCTTCTCCTTAATGCTTTAGCTTAAGCTGTAGAAGGGTAAAGACGGTCTGTCTCGACGCTGCTCATTTTACCTCAGCATGACCCAAGCCCAAAACATATCTAGCCACCTAAGGCTTGTAGGTGGCTAGGGATAAAGAGCGAAGCAATGACTACTGTAGAGATTTTAAGAAATCGGCTCTTTGTAAATGTGATATGCACCGCGCGAATCGCCGCAGGCCATGCACTCGACCATATCTACTTTGAATTCGTGGCCGCCGCTCACCCAGCGCAGCGCCTCCTGGAGCAGGCCCTGTCCGGTAAAGCAAACCGGCTGTTCAGCATCGCGCTGCTGGCACATGGGGCACCGGCGCAGGCCGTCTACCAGTTCGTAAGTGTAGATGTAACGGTCGTCCTCGTCCAGCACATAGCTAACCTGATCGCTGAACTGGCGAAAAATACCCGCGACCGCCGGCAAGCCAACCTTTAACTTGGCCTGGAGCGGTAGTACTTTAAAAGCCAAGTCGCCGACGCCGGCCATCGCGCCGAAACCCTTAAGTGCATCTGAAAAGAGGGTACGCCCGGCCCGCAACGCCAACCCGCGCCCCCCGCGCCGACCATACAATTCCTCCACGGCAAGCTGCCAAGCCGTAATATCTGCCATGTCTACTTCTTTATCAAGGTTATCGGGGGGGTAGTTGTTGATGTATTTTGACTGGCCCGCCAGGTTGAGAATGGCATTGAGGCCATTCTTGCCCATTACCTCTTCCAAAGCCGTAAGCCAGATTAAGGCAAACTTGTTTGGATAGCACAACCCTGACGGTTCGATTTTCTGGATAGGCATATTGCTTTACTCCTGTGGTTGCTGGTCCGCTGGGATTTAGGCCTGCAAAAGAAATCGTTTTCCCATCAGCTTTGGCCTACCCACCAGCACAGTGTACACTAATTTTGCCGGATTGCAAGTGATTCTGCTCATGCCCGACAACTTTGTTCCGCTGTCCTTACTATGATTCGTACAGGATACCGCTTAGGTGAAAGGTCATAGCATTAGAGTATAATCTCCATCGCCCATATGTACAACCTGCCTAAGTTGAAACATAGAGCCAGGAGGACAAACCTTTATCGCAAACGCCAGCCAATACTGGTTCGAGTACTTGTTTAGGATCATACATCACGCATGGGCATTCTAACACAATCCTGCTCCCAAAACCAAACGGTAAAGTTCATCACCCGTTAGAAGCGCGGCGCAGCACAGCCCACCAATGATTGGCAAGAAAACGATCTACAGGGCATGATAGTAGCAGATTTTTACACAACGCAAAAGTCGGACCCGGTGACGTAGACGAATAGTCAAGAAGACATGGACATCAAATCAACCGAAGTATTAGAACTTCCCAAGATATTAGCGCGGGTTGTAGAATTCACCAGCTTCTCGGCCAGCGCTGACTTGGTTCACCGCCTGGCGCCCACCCCGCGCCTGGAGGAGGCCCAGCGCCGCCAGCAGGAAACCGCCGAAGCAGTCGAACTCCTGGAGCAGAAGAGCAATCTCACCATCGGCGGGGCGCGCGACGTGCGCGCCGACGCCAGCCGGGCCAGCCGGGGCATCGTGCTCGACCCGCAGCTCCTCCTCAACGTACAAGCGACTTTGCAGCGCGGCGCCATCCTGAAGCGCACCCTCGGCCGGCTGGGTGGGCAGTTTCCCCTGTTGGGTGAGATCGCCGACTTCATCGAGCCGAACGAGGACATCGTAGACGCCATCGGCGACGCCATCAACGAGCGCGGCGAAATCCTGGACAGCGCCTCGCCCCGGCTGGGCAAAATCCGCTCGGAAATGCGCGTCGCCTTCGACCGGTTGATGAGCAAGCTGAATGCGATCATCCACAGCCCCACAAACACCAAGTGGCTGCAAGAGGCGCTGATTACCCAGCGCGGCGGGCGCTACGTGGTCCCGCTCCAGGCGCAGTACAAAGGGCGCATCAAAGGCGTAGTGCATGACCAGAGTGCAAGCGGCGCGACCCTGTTCATCGAGCCGTTGAGCACGGTCGAATTGAACAACACCTACCGCCAGCTTCAAATGGATGAAATCGACGAGATCAACCGCATCCTGGCCGAGCTTTCGAGCATGGTCGGCGAACGGTCCGCGTCGATTGCGCGCACGGTTGAGGCATTGGCCCAGATCGACTTTGCCCTTGCCAAAGCTAAATACGCCTACGCGATCAAAGGCACGCGGCCCAACCTGGTCGGCTTCCGCGCGATGCCCGGACGGGGCACGCGGCGGCATCCCGGCGGCGCCATCGAGCTGATCGAGGCACGCCACCCGCTGCTCGACCCGCAAACGGTCGTGCCGATTGACCTGGCGCTGGACGACGAGACTTACGGCCTGGTCGTCACCGGCCCCAACACTGGCGGCAAGACGGTCGCGCTCAAGACGGTAGGTCTCATGATCTTGATGGCACAGTGCGGCCTGCACCTCCCGGCCAAAGCCGCGACCCTGACCGTGTTCCACGGCGTCTATGCCGACATCGGCGACGAGCAATCTATCGAGCAGTCGCTCTCGACCTTCTCGTCGCATATGACCAATATCATCCACGTCCTGGATGAGACCGACGAACACACGCTCGTGCTGCTGGACGAACTGGGCGCCGGCACCGACCCCACCGAGGGGAGCGCCCTGGCGCGCGCGCTGCTCTCGCACCTGCTGGATACCGGCACGACGACCATCGTCACCACCCACCACCCGGAGCTAAAAATCTTCGCACAAGAGACGCCCGGCCTCCGCAACGCCAGCGTGGAGTTCGATCTGGAAACGCTCGCGCCCACCTACCGGCTCATCGTGGGCCTGCCGGGGCGCAGCAACGCGCTGGATATTGCGGCGCGGCTGGGCCTGCCGGAGAGCGTCATCGACGAGGCGCGCAGCCTGGTAAAAGCGGACGACTTGGAGGTCGATAACCTGCTGGAGGAGATTCGAGTCTCGCGCGACGAAGCCAAAGCCGCCCGCGCCGACGCCGAGCGCATCCGCGCGGAGGCGGATGAACTGCGCGCCGAACTGCAAAAGCGCCTGGACAACATCGAAGACGAGCGGCGCGAACTGCTCCAGAAAACCCGCAACAAGGGCCAGCGCGAGCTAAGCCGGCTGCGCAAGAAGATGCGCCAGCTTCGCCAGCAAATGCGCCAGGCCGCCCTGCCCCTGGACGCCCTTAACGAGATCGAGGGCCAGACCGAAGACCTGGAAACGCGCCTGGCCGAGCCGGTCGCGCCGGCAACCGAACCGGTTGACTTAGAAGACCAGGCGCCGGCCTTCCGGCTGGGCGAGATAGTATGGGTGCGCCCGCTCAAGATGGAAGGCCAGATCACCGAACTGACCGCCGAAGACGCCGAAGTGCAAATCGGGCGGATGCGCGCGCGCGCCAACCTGGACGACCTGGAGCGACGCGGCCGGCTCGACCGGAAGCTCGCCGAGACCGAGAGACGCCGTGACCCGCTGCCGGCGCGCAGCGCCTCGCCGGGCATGGAATTAGACATGCGCGGGCAGATGGTCGAGGAGGCGCTGCCCCGCCTGGATGATTACCTCGACGCGGCGTACATGGCCGGGCTGCCGTTCGTGCGCATCATCCACGGCAAAGGCACCGGGGCGCTGCGGCGCGCAATCCGCGACAGGCTGCGCGACCATCCGCTGGTGAAGTCGTCGGAGAGCGGCAGCCACAAAGAGGGCGGCGACGGCGTGACCGTGGTCAAGATCGTCGAGCAGTAAATGAGTAGGTGGATCACCGCAGGGGGACACGGCGCGCGGTGCGCGCCATGTCCCCATCTTTGAAAAATTGAGAGGTAAGCTCTATTCGGACAGCGTAACAACGAAGCGCTGCACCATGCTGGCCTCGCTTGAAACGGCGCTGATGCTGGCGCTATCGATCAGGTCGATGATCTTCAGAATTGCGGCGGCGTCACGCGCGCCGGCCGCTTCAAGTTCGGCGGCGGCCTCGGCGGCGTTCACCCCTTCCAAGATGTTCACATAAGTTTGATTGACCGAAAGGTACAGAGCGGCCAGGGTCGTCAGGCCGTCCGAGTTGAGGAAAGCGACGCCGGTCGCGTCCTCAAGGAAGTATTCCTGCGCCGCGATGAAGGCCGGGAGGCCGGCGAGGTTGTCTTCGCCCGGCGCCATGCCGAAAGCGACGCCGGGGCGCGTTCCCCAACCGAATACCGCGTCGTTGGCGCCGACCATAAGGTGCAGTTCAGGAACTTCGAGCGCCGTTTCGTATGGGCCGCCGGGGAAAAAGGTAGGGACAATGTTAGGCAGCACCAGCGCCTGGCCGCCGCCGACCTCCTCTACGGTGTACATTCCGTTATACGAGTCGAGCGCGTATTGCAGGCCGTCCATCATCCCGGCGATGGCTTCGGCGTCGGTGGCTTCATTGATGACGCCCACGTCGAGTGTATAGCCATCTGAAGTCGCATTCTTAAACGGCAGCAGCCGCGCGAAGACCGCATAATCCCCGGTCATCCACGGCAGCACGTCTTTTTCTAGGTTCAGGCCGGTCAAACCGGCGTATGCTGCGTCGAACAGCGTGACCAGGTGGCCGAAGTCAAGATAGCGGCGGATGGCGTTGGTGGTCATCTGGTATTGCATCGGCTCCATGTATTCCCGCGCCGCCTCCAACTGCTGCAAAAACATCTCCTGGTAGACCGGGCCGAGCGCGCGCAGGTTGTCGAAAGTCGCCTGGACGGTCGGGCCGAAGTCGGTGCCCTGGACGACCAGCGGCGCATCGCCGGGGACATGCGCGGCGAATTCGAGATCGACCGGCGGGACATCGAACAGGTATTGGACGCCCCTTTCTTGCATCGAGGTCAGGTCGGCGTACTGCTGCACCACGTCCATCATCAGCGTGCGGTCATCCAAGAAGGCAAAACCGAAAACCTGGGGACCAGTGACATCCATCGCCATCCTCATACCCTGGGAGGACATCGACACGGCGATGGGCAGGTTAGTCATGTTCATCATACTCATCAACGGCTTCATGATGCCCTGGGTATCCAGGTAAAGGATGGCGCGGTAGTCGTCGCCGGGCAGCAGGCCGACCGCGCCGGTAAAGAGCGGGTCATCGGCGAGCGAGACTTCGGGCAGGCGCGCGAGCATACGCGGGTTAGGCACGACCATCATCATCTCGTCGAAAATGGCGAAGGAGGGGTCGCGCTGCCAATCCTGCGCGGTGTACGTCGTCTGAGTCTCGGTGCGCTGGATCGCATAATCACTGGCGTACAGTATCCCCCCCAAGAAAGCTTCGGCGGCGCCCCGGTTGGTGATATCGACGACGTAGGTGAAAGGGCCAAACAGGTTCTGCGCGCCAGACATCGCGCTCTGCACCGAGGGCAGCCCCACGGCGACCGTATCGCCCAGCCAGGAGCCGACCAGCGCCTCGAAGTCGCCGGCAGTGTAGAAGTTCTCTCGGAGCAGCGCTTCAAGCGCACCCTTCAGCGTGAAATCGGGCGGCACCAAGTCCGGGAAGCGCTCAGAGAGGCGCGCCGCGAGGGTATCCACACCGGCGAACGTGTCGTTGACGTTGGCAGCGGCAAACAACACGGTCTTTTCAGGATAGTAACTTGCGAGCCGGGTCAGGTCTGCGGCAGGCGCCGCCGCCGACGCGATAGGCAGCATACCGAGCAACAAGCTGGCAAGCAGAATAAGCACCATTAACTTCTTCATAGCAATTTCGTCTCCTTCCTCGTAATCGATTACTCGGCCAGGGTCAATACCATGCGGACGATGGTATCGCCGTTGTCGGTGGCGGCGGCAGTGATGGAGCCGCTTTCGATCAAGTCGAACAACCCGCGAAGGATCGCCGCGGCCTCCTTCACATCGTCCTGGTAGGACGGCGCTTCGGCAGCGGCAAGCGCTTCAAGGGCAGGGGGCAACGCCGTCAAGCCGTCCGGGTTCAGGTACAGGATATCCTGCGCGCCGGGCAGCATATACGCCTGCGCCGCGAGGAACACCGGGTTATCGGCGAGACTTTCGCCGGGCGCGAGGCTGAAGGTCGCGGCGCTGCGCGTGCCGGCGACGTATACTTCGCCGTTCCAGCCGAACATCGCGTCTAATTCGGGCATCTCCACTACGTACTCGCCCGGCAGCATCAGGTAGACCATCGCGGCCAGGCGCGGCAGCACGACCATATTCGCGCCGCCGATTTCCTCGCGCTCGATCTCGAAGCCGTTCTGCTCCAACATGCCGGCGAAGGCCTCGGTAACCCGCTCGGCGGTTTCGGAGTCGTTGATCTCGGCGACGACGGCCATCTCGGCGGGCAGGTAGTAAATGCCCTGGCCGGCCAGCTTCTTCGCCAGCGCCATGTTGCCGGTAAAGCGCAGGTAGGCAGCCATGTTACCGTCCATGACCGGCAAGATATCCTTCTCGTACTCGAGGCCGGTCATTCCCTTGAGCATCAGGTTGGCAAAGGCGAGCAGGTCGCCCAATTCCAGGCCGGAGAGTATGCGTTCGGTCTCCGGGTCGCTTCTGTCCTCCGGCGCAAACGAAAGACCCTCCGCTTTCATCCAGGCATCAATCGCGCGGATGTTATCAAAGATCATCTGCGCCTGGCCGCCGGGATTGATGGTCTGCGCCACCAACGGGGCATCGGCAGGGACGTAGCTGGCGAATCCCAGGTCGGCGGGCTGGATATCCATTGCCAGCGCAAAGCCGGCCTCCTCCAGTTTGGCCGTATCGCCCCACGCGCCGGCGACATCCATCACCAACGCGCGCCCGTCGCGGACCGCCATACCCACCATATAGGGGCCGCGCGCCTTCGCCAGTTCAAGGAAAAGCTGCGGCATCTCGGTGTTCTTCTCCATCATCGCCATGAGCGGGGCCGGGTTGAAGTAGCCAATGACGCTGTAATCGTTCTCGCGGTCGGGCAGCAGCGTGAGCATAGCGTGGAAGTCCACCGCGTCGGCGAGGGCGGTCTTGTAGCCTTCAAGCGGGAGCGTCTCAAAGCCGGCGAAGAACAGCAGCGCATCATCATCTAGCACAATGTCGGACAGCCATTCTTTCTGCGCCTCCCAAAGGGTGTAATCAGAGGTCACCTGCTTCTCGTAATCATCGCCATCCGGTTGGGTGAACTGCGCATCGACGAAGGCCTCGGCGGCGGCGCGGTCGGCGACCGCGAACCCGAAGATGCCGGCCGGCTCGCCGTATTCACCAAAATCGGTGATGCCCAGCGCGGCGGCGTCACCCATCCAGGCACGGAAAACCGTCTCGAAGTCTTCGCCGCCCATACGCTGGGCGGTCTCATCGAGCATAGCACCAAGCGGCGCCGCCGAGATGCCGGCCTCGGGGAAAGCCGCGCCGATTTTCTCCAGCACGCCGTCGAGAGTTTCGACAAAGCCGGCGTCGGTGCGGAGCGCGGCGAACACAACCGTATTCTCCGGGTAATAGCGCGCCAGCGCGGTCAGGTTTTCACCGGGCACGGCGGCAAATGCCGGCAGCGCGCCCACCAGCAGAACAACGAGTAAAAACCCCAACGTGAGCTTTCGCATACTCTTTTTCTCCTTGTTTATTTAACAGGCAACACTTCCCCTATATGCTGATACGTCGAGAAGATCAAAAGGTTTCAGCTTTCATATTGTAACACCGGATCGGTGAAATCTCGGTTAAGATCGCAGGGCGGCTAAAAATTTGGCGGCGTACAAAGATTGCATTAAAATCGTGTAAATCCTTATAAAGCTTTCACCGAGCTTCTACAGATTTGCCACATAATGCAAATATTGCCGGCCCGATTTTGGACTAGTATTGGTAAGGGAAGTGGCCTTTGCGCGGGATTTTTAGAAAAGCACAGGGTGAGGAGGCAAATGGAGGCAAAACGACCCGGTGTACTCGGTCAAGAAGTCATCGTCTGGACACTGGAAGGCGATTGGACAGAAACCGATAAAGCAATCGTTCAAAGCGTTTTAGATCGACATATCCCTGCGAAAGTTGATCCCACCTTCAACCGGTGGACGGCTCGTTATAACGGCCGGCGCTTCCTGGCCTGGCGCATCTCCTGGAACGGCAGTTGTATGTCTTCCGAGGATGCGAGCAGCTTGGCGGCGCAAATCGAAGCCCACTACCGGCAAATCCAGTAGCCCGGCCTGCCGGCTCTGCGCCACACGATCCCACCCACCCCCACCAGCACACTCCACGCCGCCGCTCCGATTACCCACGCCGCCGGCCAACTTGTCGGCAAATAGTTCATCTGTACAACATGCTCACCGGCCGGGACGGGTACGGCACGGAACATGCCCATTGCCGGGAGAACCTGCGCCGCTTCGCCGTCTACAGCAGCCGTCCAGCCGGGATAGTAAGCATCTAGCAGCAAGACATAAGCGTCGCCGGCGCCATCGGTCTCGATAGTGAGCGCTTCGGGTGCATAGCGGGTGATGACCGCCCGGCCGGCGACGGGCGCGCCGGCATCGGGGGACTCGACCAGGCGCACCGCCGCGCCCGGCTCCCGGCGCTCGTACAGGTTCACGTCGCCCGCCGCCACGAGCCGCCACTGCTCATCCGCGACCGCGACGCCGGGCGCGGCGATCAAATACTTGACGCCCCAATCGGCAGGAGGCGGGGCGGCCAGACGCTCGCGCAGCCGGCCATCGACGGCGGGTTCGTCCAGCAGGGGCGCGGTGAAGTCGGTCCACGCTTGCAGCGGCAGCACGCCGCCGTCGTAGCCGTCCACCGTGGCGATGCCCCAGATCATGCCCAGGTTCGGCGCGATCACATCCTTGAGCTTGGCCGCGACCGTATAATCATAGACCGCGCTCTCGGGGTAGCCGGCATACCGCGCCGCGATATCCGCCCGGTCGCCCGGTTCGTACTCGATCCCGGCAATACTGAGATAGCGCGCCGGCACGGCGGCGGCTTTCTCGCGCGCCAGGATGGCTTCAATCACAGGGCGCGGCTCACTGAACGCCTGCGGCGGGGCGAGCCGGTTATAGGGCATCGGCATGGCGTGCGACATGACGAACAATTCTAACAACGCCAGCCCGATCAGCGCGCCGGCCGCCCACCGCCCGCGCAAAAACACCAGCGCGCCGGCCGCCGCGCCCAGGCTCGCCAACCACAGGACAAGCTCGACCGGCTGTGGCGCAACCTGCCCCGGCACATCGAGGCCCTTCGCTTGCGGCGCCCAATACGTAACCCCGACCAGCACGAGCACGCCCGCACCGAAAAGCAGGATCAAGATTTTGTCGGCGCGCAAGAGCGCCGAGTTTCCCCTCACCCCCTGGCCCCCTCTCCCACAAGGGGCGAGGGGGAAATGCGCCGTCGCCGTCGCGCGCGATTCCGACTCCCTTTCCCCCCTTGTGGGGGAAAGGGCCGGGGATAGAGGGGAAACACACTCGACGCTTTTTCGCCTTGCCTCCATCCCCTGCGAGTACGGTGAGCCGGCAGTAAGAACATGCACCGCATACGCGGCGAGCACGCTCGCGCCGATGGCCCACAGCGCCAGCCAGCGCGCCGGCACCCGGAACAGGTTAAAGCCCGGCAGCAGGCCCAACTTCCAGTAAAACTGGTTCCACTTGCCGGATGCCAGCACCAGCCCCACCGCCGTTACCGCAATCCATGCCTGCCAGTGCGGGTCTTTGCGCGCCCACCACGCGCCCATCAGCGCCAGCGCCAGCCCGCCGACCCCGATAGTGCCGACAAACTCGCCGTGTAGCGTAACCGCGTAGTTGGGCAGCAGTGCGCGCCCGAATAAAAAGGGATGCAGCGAGAACGACACCACCTCGTTAATGGGCAGGCCGCCCGCGCGATTCGAAAAGCTGCTGAGTTCGAGCATCGGCGCAAGCTGCGGCAGGGTGAGCACGAGCGCAGCAACCCCGGCGGTAGTAAGCGCAATCACCCCGGCAAAGCGTCTCATAAACCACAAAGACACAGAGCACACAGAGCTTTTAAAAACTCCTTCTCCGTGTGCTCCGTGCACTCCGTGGTAAATTCCCGAATCGCGCCAGGCCCACCACAGCGCCGCGACGCCCATCCCCACCGCGCCGATGAAAACCGTCTGCGCGTGCCCGGCGAGAATCTGCATCGCCAACGCTGCCGCCAGCAGCACCGGGGCAAACGGCGAACGCCGTGATCGATCCAACAGCAGGAACAACCACGGCAGCCACGCCATCCCCTGCAACTGGTTGATCTGGCCGGCGTGCGTGGTCAGCGCGCCGCCCACCGTAAACAGCGCCGCGCCGGTCAGCGCCGCCGGCGAATTGGCGCGCATCCCCAGGCGCAGCAGCGCCAGCATCCCCAGACCCGCCCACACGAGATGCAAGAGCAAGCTCAGCGTGTACGCGGTGGGCGTATCCGGGACCAGCAGCCAGACCAGCAGATTAGGCAGATAGAGCAGCCCGGTCTGCCCGTTCGCCAGGAACGGCGCGCCCATGAAGATTAGATCATTCCAGAGCGGCAGGCGGCCCGCGCGCAGGGCATCACTCGCGGCATGCCAGTAGGGATAGAAGTAGGTGAAGGCGTCACCGTGTGCGATGATGAGCGGCGTCAAAATCAGCCGCGCGCAGAACACCGGCACCAGCGCAGCGACCGCGAGCGCCGGCCCTGTCTTTTGAAGATTCCCCCCGGAGCGCACGACGCTAGGCTTTCCAGCCCTGCATCGCGGCAGCAAAGTCCTCGGTGCAGCCGGTGTGCGCCGTGCACACTAACTTGACGCCCTCAAGCTCTGCCAGCTTGCGAATCGATTCGCACTGGGTAGCGCTGTCCATGCTGATGATCCGGGGGAATACGGTCGCGCACCCATCGCGCAGGCTGAGGGTATCGCCGGTAAAGAGCGTGTCGCCGTTGACGAGGTAGGCCGTGTGGCCCGGTGTGTGGCCGGGCGTGGCGATGGCCTTAACCGTGATATCGCCCACGGTGACGACATCGCCGTCGTCGAGGGGAGTGTGAGGGCGCGGCAGGTGAAGCGACGCAGTAACGCCCGAAAAGCGCGCCTTCGTGCCTTCGAACATCCACTCTTCGGCGCGCGGCAGGTAAATCGCCGCGTCTGTGAAGACATTCACCCCGCCGACGTGATCGGTGTCGCCGTGCGTGATGAACAGGTGCGTCACCGACGCCGGGTCGATGCCGAGTTCGCCCAGCGCGCCCGCCAGCTTGTCGGCGTTCATAACGGCGTCAATGGCAATCGTGTCTTTGCCGTCGGTATAAACGAACATGTTGACAAACCCGTCGTTGACGGCGGACACAGTTTCGTTGATCCTGCCCGTAGGTACCGTATGCAAGAACGCGACCAACTTCCGTATGTAGTAGATAACCAGCGCGGCGGCGGCAATCAGCACGGCGAGCAAAACGAGCTTACGGTTGTCTTTCGTCATGAGGTTTTCTCCGATCAGTACACAGGCAAACGCGGCGAAATCGGCTTGCCGCCCAGCCGGCCATGCGGCGGGAGCGGGTCGCCTAACAGGGGTTCGGCATACGCCCGAAAAGCAGCGCTCACATCGCCGCCAGGCGCGATGAACTCGGCGGGCAGGGTGCGCACCGCGCCGGCGATCTGGTCCAACGGCGCGGCGCCGGTCGTGCAGCGATAAGTCGGCGCCGGCACCCGGACCAGCGTCACCATCTGGCCGCCGGCGCCGCGCACCGCCTGGCGCACCGCCTCGCGCCCGACCAGCGTCGCCTCGACTAAATCGGTGGTCGAGACGCCCAGCGTATTCGAGCGCTGTAAGGCGTCCATGCGAATCTCGCGCGCCCGCAGCCCCAGCGCGTCGCGGACCCGGCCGGCCAGGTAAGCCGTGACCGGCTCGCCCGGCACACTGCCCGGCATGTACACCCCTTCAGAGACGGCGGCCAGCACATAGCCGCGCTCGTCGTACTGGCGCTGCACATCGCCGAGAAAAGCATCGCCGTCGAAAGGCAGCTCCGGCAGGTAGAGCAAGTGCGGCGCTTCGTCGGGGTTGGCGCGCCCAAGCGTCGTCGCGGCGGCGAGCCAGCCGCTCTCGCGGCCCATCACCTCGAAGAGCACCACGTCCGCGACGCTGCTCATCGCCTCCAGGTCGCGCGCCGCATCGCGGACCGCCAGCGCCAGCGTGCGCGCTGCGCTGCCATAGCCGGGCGTGTGATCGGTGCACGGCAGATCGTTAGCGGCGGTCTTGGGCACGCCGACCACCGCGAGGTCGTAGGCATGTTCGCGCGCCGCACGCTCAACCCGGCAGCAGGTCTGCATCGCTTCGCGCCCGCCCATGTAGACCAGCATGCGAATATCGTGCGCCTTCAGCACGGCTATGAGACGCGCGCCCTCTTGCTCGTCCAGCGCGCGCCGGGACGCACCGAGCGTCGAGGCAGGCGTCTGCGCCACCAAGTCCAGGCGCTCCCGGCTGACATGCGTAAGATCGACCAGGCGTTCGTGCAACGCGCCGAAGATGCCGTTTTGCATGCCGTAGATATGCGTGATGCCGGCCTGCTGCTGAGCTTCGATAATCACGCCGGCCAAACAAGCATTAACGACTGTGGTCGATCCGCCGGCCTGCCCGACCAGTAAACCGCGCCGACTCATGGCTAGCCTTCCCTCTCATCCCGCCGCGCCGGCGCAGCGGGACGAGGCAGAACTTCTACTCTATCTTACGCGAGCCGAATCTTTTCTCCAAAATGTCGGCCAGCGTGGGTTTGCCAATCTCTTGAAGCTCGTAGCGCACACGCTCGTAAGGCTTCTTGAGTGTAATAACATGGGTCAGGTCAATGGGCGTAGCGACGATGACCAAATCGACGGGCGTATTGTTGATGGTTTGTTCCAGTTCGGCGCGCTGCTTATCACTGTAGCCCATCGCCGGGAGCACCGGGCCGGTGTTCGGGTACTTCTTGTACGTTTCGAGAATGCTGCCGATGGCGTAAGGGCGCGGATCGACGATCTCGGCGGCACCAAAGCGCTGGGCGGCTACGATGCCGGCGCCATAAGCCATCTCGCCGTGGGTGAGGGTGGGACCATCCTCGATGACCAGGACGCGCTTACCCCAGATGGCGTCGGGGTTCTCGACCGAGATGGGCGAGGCAGCCTCGACGATCTGCGCCTCCGGGTTGCAGGCAATGACGTTCTGGCGCACGGCGGCAATGTTCGCGTGGTCGGCGGTGTCGATCTTATTGATGACCACCACATCGGCCATACGCAGGTTCGCCTCGCCGGGATGGTAAGTCAACTCGTGGCCGGGGCGGTGCGGGTCGGCGACAACAATGTGCAGGTCGCTTTGGTAGAAGGGCAGGTCGTTGTTGCCGCCGTCCCAGAGGACGATATCGGCTTCCTGCTGCGCCTGCTCCAGGATGGCTTCGTAATCGACGCCGGCATAGACCACCACGCCCCGGTCGAGATGCGGCTCGTACTCTTCTTTTTCCTCGATGGTGACCTTGTACTTCTCGTCGATATCGTCGTAATCGGCGAAGCGCTGGACCGCGTTGGCGGCCAGATCGGCGCTGTAGGGCATGGGGTGCCGGACCACGACGACCTTATAGCCCATCGCGCGCAGCACATCGCTGACGCGGCGGGTGGTTTGGCTCTTGCCGCAGCCGGTGCGCACCGCGCCGATGCTCACGACCGGCTTTTCGGCGCGAACCTGGGTGCGCTTCGGCCCCATCAGCCGGAAGTCGGCGCCGGCGGCGATGACCTGGCTGGCCTTGTGCATGACGTATTCGTGCGACACGTCCGAGTAGGCAAAGACCACCTCATCGACATCGTGCTCGACGATCAACCGGTTAAGCTCGGCCTCGGCATAGATCGGAATGCCGGCCGGATAGAGGCCGCCGGCCAGTTCGAGGGGATACCTGCGCCCCGCGATATCGGGGATTTGGGTAGCGGTGAAGGCGACGACTTCGTAAGCTTCGTTATCGCGGTAGTACGTATTGAAGTTGTGGAAGTCGCGCCCGGCGGCCCCCATGATGATGACACGTTTCCTGCTCATTTCGATCCTCTCCTTATATCAGCGTATACGTTTGAGATTTTGCTCTGGGGCGCGCGGTACACAACACCAAAACGCCCTGGAGCAAAACGGCTCCCTGGCAAGAAAATCCCCCAACGCATCAAAGGCTACGCTGAGGGATGACTATAATTGGTGTGACGGCGGGAAATTGCGTCTACGACCGCTTGGTGTGTTTCTTAGCTTGCTTCGCGCGTTTCTGGGCCTCGCGCGCCGCTTTCTTCTCAGCAATCTCGGCCTGGCCCACCCCCGACCGGCGGTAGGCGATGGCCGTCAGGAAAATGCTTAAAACGTATAATCCGAGCAGCGGCCCCATGACGAGCGCCATGTTGAAAGGGTCGATGGTCGGCGTGATGAGCGCCGCAATGATCGCCGCCGCGACCACGGCAAAGCGCCAGTTCTTCACCAGCGCGCGCGGCCTGACAAACCCCATGCGCCCCAACACGAAGAACACCAGCGGCGTCTCGAACGCCACGCCGATCCAGAACAGCAGCGCCGTGATAAAAGCAACATACTGGTCTGCCGTCCACTCGACGACAAAGACTTCGCTCTGGAACTCGGCCAAAAAGGTCAGGGCGGCGGGCGTCATAATGAACCAGGCAAAAGCCACGCCGATAAGAAAGAAAACCATGATGCCCGGCAGCGAAAGCAGCACAAAGCGCTTCTCTTCTCGAGTCAGGCCCGGTAGGACGAAAGCAAACACCTGCCAGGTGATAATCGGCATCGCCAGGATCGCGCCGGACATCAGCGCGACCCGGAAGTATACGACCACCGACTCGGTGGGGCCGAGAATCTGGAGTTTGCGCGCCATGCTTTCCGTTTCAGGGGCGGCGCTGATGAGATACTGCAAAATTTGGCCGGTGAAAAACATACACAGCGTTGTCGTGACCAGGAGCGCCGCGCCGGCGCGCATCAAGTGCTTGCGCAGTTCGTCGATGTGCTCGAAGAAACCCATCACCGGGCCTTCGCCCTCGATGTACGTGACTGCCTTTTCGGAGTCGGGTTCTTCGATTAGGTTGGGTTTCTTTTCTTTCGATTTGAGAGCCATAGACACTCGGTCCAGATCAAAAGCGCTTCAGGTCACGCGCCCGGCTTTGCGCCGTTATCCGACGCATCACGCGGCGCCTCGGTTTTGAAAGCCTGAGCCTCCGGCGGAGGCAATTCGTCCGCCTCCTTGCCGCCGGAATCCGGTTCAGATGGCGGTGCGGCTTCTTTGGCTTGCTCAGGCGCCGATGTAGTCGCTTTTTTCAGATCGACGGCGGCAGCGCCGACGGCGGTAGTCGTCGCCTCGGTCGTCTTCTTGACCTCCTTGCCAAGCTGCTTGCTCGCCGCGCCAACCGGGTTGGTGACCGTCCTGGCAGCGTTGGTCAACTCGTTCGGCAGCTTCTTAACCTGTTGGATTTCCTCTTCGGTAAAACCTGCCGCCTCAAGCTCCTGGCGGATCATTCCCTTGGCCTCCGCCCACATCCCGCGCAGCTTTCGAAGCTCGCGCCCGGCCAGAAACGCCCACTGGGTCATGCGGCGTGGTCCGGCCACGACCAGCATGATCAGGAAGACCACAATCAATTCAGGGACGCCAACGCCCAAGATATCCATATTAATAACCCGGCTCAGTCCATCATCATGTCACATCGGTCGATTCGGCCGGCTTCTGGGCGGCTTCGGCCCGGAGCGTCTGCACAATCTCGCGGTGCCGGTTCGCAAGACTGCCCAACACCCCGTTGATAAAGCGCGGCGCACTATCCGAGCCAAAGACCTTCGCCAACTCGACCGCCTCGTTAATCGCCACTTTCATCGGGGTAATCCCACTGACGGCAAATTCATAAATGGCAATCCGCAAGATATTACGGTCGATAATTGCCATCTGGTCCAACGGCCATTCGGGCGCATAGTCCTGGATGACGACATCCATGCGCGCCTTGCTGCTCAGCACGCCCTGGACCATCTGGTATACGAACGACAACACGCTGTCCGGCACAGGGTCTACCCGCAAACGCTCCGCGAGCACCTCCGACACGGCATGGTCGGCGCAGTCGATTTCGTAAAGAGCTTGCAAGGCAATCTGGCGCGCCTTGCGTCGTGCTTTCAAAGATGCGTACCTCGCGTAAGCCTTACCCGGCTTTCTATCCTTGTGTGATGTCACGAATGCGTGTCGTAAGCGATGTCCTCAATGTGCACGTTGATCGCCAACACATCCATCCCGACGATCTCATGGATGGCGCGCGTGACCTTCTGCTGCACATTGTAACTTACTTCCTGCATATTGACATCCGGCTTGACGACGATATAAAGATCGCATACCACGGTCTGCGCCTCGCCGTCCACCACGATCATCACGCCGTTGGCCGCCGGGTTGCGCCGGAAAATGCGGTCCACCCCGCCGGGCATATTGCCCATGCGCGCCACACCCTCCACGCTCAGGGTGGTGTAGCGGACGACCGTCAGCAGCACGCTGGGCGCGATGGTGACCTTATCCTCAAGCGACGTGACTTCTTGTATCTCACTCATCATAATAGGAGTTTACCCCATCACCATACCACCGTCCACCGAGAGCACCTGCCCGGTGATATAGCCGACCTCCGGGGTGCAGAAGAATAGGACGGCGTGGGCGACTTCTTCGGGCGTGGCCCAACGCCCCATCGGGATGGCCGCGTTGAGCTGCTTCATCGCCTCTGCGCCCACCCTGTCGGCCAACCCGTCGGTCATCGGCGTCTGGACAAAGCTGGGCGCGACCGCGTTCACGGTGATGTTGCGGCTGGCGACCTCGCGGGCCAGCGCCTTTGTAAAGCCGATGATGCCGGCCTTGCTGGCGCTGTAGTTGACCTGGCCGACCTGCCCGGCGATGCCGCTGACGCTCGACATGTTGACGATGCGCCCGTAACGCTTGCGCATCATATGGCGCACGGCGGCCTTGCAGCAGTTAAAGACACTCTTAAGATTCACGGCCATCACCAGGTCCCATTCTTCTTCGCTCATCCGCATCAAGAGATTGTCACGGGTCACGCCGGCGTTGTTGACCAGGATATCGATTTTACCGTAAGCATCCACCACTTTTTGAAACATTTCCTGGACGGCGTCACAGTCGCTGACGTCGGCGGGCACCGAAAGACACTCGCCGCCGACCTCGTTCACCCAATCGACGGTGCCCTGAGCGCGCTCCTGGTCGCGGTCGTTGATGCAGACAATCGCCTTCTGAAGCACCAACGCCTGCACCACCGCGCACCCGATCCCCTGCCCGGACCCGGTGACCAGCGCAACAGATCCCTCTAAGTTTGACATAGACAATTGCCTCCGAGTTCACGATTAGCGGCTAGCAGACTCTTGCGCTCGCCGACGCTGGGTATAGTCTACCGCGATTATACCGGAAGGGAAGGTTTTGTCGTAAGGGTTGGATTGACAAAGCAAAAAACCACAACATTTGATCGCCGGCTGTTAATGGCGTGGTGTGTGCAGGGCGCATATAATTCTTCAAGAGCGAGGCATTAGTAGAAGGTTATCCAGGTGACGAAGCCCCTGTGGGAGCCGCCCTTAGTAGAAGTTCTAAAAGTCACCCGCCCACCCTTCGGCGAAGACGCGCTGGGGCGCCCGGTGCGCGACATGGACGGGGAAAACGTTGTAGCCTGTGTGCGAGCTGTGTATACGGTGGTCGCCGGTCAGGTCCGCGATGCGCACCCGGAAGCCGGCGAGGCCGAGATCGACGCAGCGGCGAACCTCGCCGTCGATACCCTGGTCGGTTTGCTCGACCGGTCGATGGTGGACAAACAGCTAAGGGTCACGCGCGAGCTGCTGTGCCGCAGCGACATGAACTACTCGTATGAATTCCATCACCTGACCAACCATTACACGCGCCGCATCGCCGGCGACGCCGCCATCCGGCACCGGGGCGAGAACAGCGTCGCGCCGCTTCTGCTGCGATTGGCGCGCCCGCTGAGCCTGCGCCGCGTCTACGCCCTGATCCCGGTCGGCGCGCGCATCGTCTCAAAGCTGGATGTGCGTGTGGCCGATATTACGCCTTACTCGGCCATCGTGCAATGGCACCCGCAGACCGAGTTAGCCGGTCTGCCGCCGGTATACCATGAGGAGGCGCTGCAAATCGGCGAGATCGTATGGGAGGGGCTGCTGGAGGCGCTGCCGGAAAAAGTTCACAAGCTGCCGCGCGCCGAGACCACCCGCCAGATGTCGGCCTTAGAAGGCGACCCTTTCTACCAATGGGAGGTGCGCTGGAAGCCGGCGGCCTCGCGCGGGCTGTACTGGCTGGTCGGCGGCGCGGCGGCGAGCCTGGCGCTGGTCGCGTACTGGGCGACCGGCAGTCCCGGCGGCGAGTTCGCGCTGGGGCTTGCTGCGCCGCTGTTTGGAATCGTATACCTGGGCCGCCGGGCGCAACTGCTGCGCTTGGAATTGCAGGACGCCCGCCGGGTAGCCGAGGAACAGCGCACCGAACACCTCGACCAGTACGAGACGCTGCGCCGTGTCTCCGCCCAACTGGAGCGCGCCGGCCGCGAGATGGAGCGGCGCATGGGCGAACTGACTACCCTCCAGGAAGCGAGCCTGAGCCTGGGCGCGGCGCTAGAGGTCAATACCGTGCTGGAAAACCTGATGCAGGTAGTGGTCGATCAACTGGACTTCGACCGCGCCGGCATCCTGCTCTACGACGACGAGCGCCAGGTGTTAGAGTTCAACCGGGCGAGCGACCTGCCGGCGGAGGCCGAACAGCAAACCCGGCTCAAGACGCTCATCCTTTCCACCGAGCCGCCGGTCGACTCGAAGGTCGTCGAGGCGTGGATGTCCGGCAAGCCGGCCCGCCTGGTCCGGGATGCCGGCGACCCCTTCGATTGGCTGCTCGACGTGCTCGACGTGCCGGTGGTGCTGGGCGTGCCGCTGCGCGCCGGCGAGCGGCTGGCCGGCGTGCTGCTGGTCGATAACCACCTCAGCCGGCATCCCATCACCGCCAACGACGAGCGCGTGCTGATGACGCTGGCGACCAATGCGGCTACGGTGCTGGAGAACGCCCGCCTGTACCAGTTGGTCGATGAAGCGCTGGCGCTGCGCGTGCAGGAACTCTCGATGCTGCAAGAGATCGACAGCGAGTTGAATCGCTCGCTGGACTTCGAGCGCGTGATGGGCGTAACGCTGGACTGGGCGATGCGGCGCACCGGCGCCGACGTGGGCGCCATCGGCATCGTGCACCGCGACCGCGACTCGATCCGCTGGGTGTTGAGCTACGGCTACGAGTGGCAGAGCGGCGTGTGGCTGCCGCTGGGCCTAGATATCGTCGGGCGGGTGGTGCGCGAGAACAAAGCCCTGCTGATTGAAGACATCGACGCCGCGCTGGCTTATGAAAGCGTGGTGGAGGGAATGCATACGGTAGTGGCGGTGCCGGTGCGACTGGAGGGCAAGCCGGTCGGTGTCATCAGCATGGAGTCGCGGGTGGCGGGGCGGTTCGACGACGAGACCCTGGCCTTCTTGCAGCGCATGGCCGACCGCGCCGCCGTCGCTATGGAGAATGCGCGCCTATTTGAAGAAGTGCACCAGGAACAGGAGAAGCTGGCGGCGGTGTTGGCCGGCACGGCGGACGCGGTGATCGTCGTGGACGAGACGGGCGAGATATCGCTGATGAACCGGGCCGCGCGCGCCATGCTGCACGTCCAGCGCAGCACCGGCGCGCTGGACGGTATCACACTGGCCGACCTGATGCCCCATTCGCCGCTGCTGGACCTGCTGAGCCAGGCGCTCGAAACCCGCGCGCTGGTGCGCGGCGAGATGGAAGTCGGCGAGCAGACTCTCTCGGTGCAAGTTGCACCGGTCGAAGGGGTGGGCTGGGTGATGGTGATGCAGGACGTGACCCAGTACAAAGAGATCGACCGGCTGAAATCGGAGTTCGTCGCGCAGGTCTCGCACGACTTGAAAAGCCCGCTGAACATCATCGGCGGCTATGCCGACCTGCTGGAGATGCGCCACTTTGTGGACCCGGCCGGCCTGCCCTACGTGACGCGCATCAACCGCGCGGTGGAAAGTATGCGCGAATTGATCGACGAACTGCTCGACTTGGCGCGCATTGAGAGCGGCGCGCGCCTGGACCTGGCGTTGTGCCCGGTCGGTGAGGTGGTCAACGAGGCGGCGGAATACTTCGCGGATGCGGCGCGCCAGAAAGGGCTTGTGCTTTCCTGCACGCTCGACGACGATCTGCCGCTTGCACTGGCCGACCGGGAGCGGCTGCGCCAAATCGTCGAAAACCTGGTCGGCAATGCGATTAAATACACGCCGGCCGGCGGGCTGGTGGTAATATGGGCAAGCGCCACCGAGAACGGGTTCATACGAGTCACCGTGCAGGATAACGGGCTGGGCATCCCTGAAGAAGCGCTGCCCAAAGTGTTCGACCGCTTCTTCCGCGTGCAGGATGCGCGCGCCCGCGATATCGAGGGCACCGGCCTGGGGCTGGCGATTGTGCGCGGCTTGGTCGAGGCGCACGGCGGCGAGGTGGGCGTGCACAGCGTTCTAAACGAAGGCAGCACGTTTTACTTCACCGTCCCGCAGGCGCTGTGAGCGATAGAAGGACAATGACCCTCGACACCCCGGCCCAGGAACCCAACGACCTCACCCGTTTGGACTGGGCGATTCTGGCCGGGCTGGTCGCCGTGGCCGTCGTCGTGCGCCTGGTACCGGGCCTCTATACCATCGACGACGCCTTCATCACGTTTCGATACGCGCGCAACATCGTCGATGGTGTGGGTTTTGTGTACAACCCCGGCGAGCACGTGCTCGGCACCACGACGCCGCTGTTTACCATCGTGCTCGCGCTGGCGTCGGCGCTGACGGGCAGCCGCGACTTTCCCTACCTGGCGGCGGCCATCAGCATCGCCGCCGACGCCGTGACCTGTATCTTGCTGTACCTGACCGGCCGGCGCCTGACCGGGAGCCGGTTTTTGGGCGCTGCTTTGGGGCTGCTCTGGGCGGTCGCCACCCTGAGCGCAGCGATGGCCGTGATCGGCATGGAGACCTGCGTGTACGTCATGTGGATCGTCGCAGCGCTCTACGCCTACAGCCGCGAACGCGACCATCTCACGATGGCGGCGGCGGCCCTGGCGACGCTCACCCGGCCCGACGCGCTGATCTGGGTCGTCCCGCTGCTGGCCCATTATCTCTGGGTGCGCCGGCGCACAGAGGCCGGCGGTCGCCGCGAGCGTCTCGCTTGGCTGGTCTACGCGGCGGTGCTGGCTCCGTGGCTGATCTTCAGCCTAATCTACTTCGGTAACCCGCTCCCGCATTCGATTCTGGCAAAGTCCAGCGCGTACCAGGTGCCGCCGTTCACCGCCTTCGGCACGCTCTGGCGCAGCCTGGTCACGCCGTTCTTTGAGCAGCACACGTTGGGCATCCCCTTTGTCTTTGTCGGCTCATTTTTGTACCCCATGCTCTACGTCGCCGGCGCGTTGAGCGCCGCGCGCCGTATGCCGCGCCTGCTGCCGTTCTTCACCTATCCCGTTCTCTACCTGGCTGCGTTCTCCATCAGTAACCCGCCTATCTTCCGCTGGTATTTGACTCCCCCTCTGGCGATAACCCTACTGGGCATCACGGCGGGCGTCTGGTACCTGGCCGGCGCAGTTGGAGGCAGCCGGGCGCGCTGGGTGCAGCCGGTCGTGCTCGCCGCCGGCCTGGTGATTGCCGGGGTTTTCCTGTCGAGAAGCTGGCAGCCTTCGGCGACTGACCCCGCCCGCCTCGCGCCCGACATGACCCTGAACGACCAGGAGATTGTCTATGCCCGCATCGGGCAGCGCCTCGCAGCGGAGTTTCACGTCGATTTCGATACGGTCGTTGCGACCAGCGACATCGGCGCTCTCGGCTACTACAGCGGCGCAACGATCCTGGATACGGTGGGGCTGGTGTCGCCGGCTTCCTCGGATTACTACCCGGCGCCGTCCGACTGGATAGAACCGGGACAGACCTATGCCCTCCCGCCGGCCGTCATCAACGACGGCGCGCCGGATTACGTCGTCGTCATGGAGATACACGCGCGGCATGGTCTGCTGCACGATGCGACCTTTAACGCCAGTTACACTCTGCTGTGGAAAGAACCGACGACAATTTTCGACACGGACGGCATTCTGATATTTGCCCGCCATCGCAATGATGAATGAATGCCCGTTTATCTTACGAAGTGGTCTTGCTGGCTGACCAGGATGGCCTGTCCCACGGCGAGACTGACCCCGTGCGCAGCCAGGATGTCTATAATGCGCAGTTGGATTTCTTCCTGCGCCGCCATGAATTCGCCCCAGTCGGGTGTGTCTAGCATGGCAATCACCAGAATATCCAGCGAGCTTTCGCCGAACCCGCTGAATTTCACCGTGACCGAATCTTCGATAATTAAGTCGTGATTGACGGCCAGGCTGCGGACATCCTCCACCACGGCGAGAATCTGGGCGGGCGAAGCGGCGCGCGATAGGCTCAGCGTTAGATTCAGCCGGCGCTTCTTCAGCCGCGACCAATTGGTGATGGTAGTCGCCGTGATCTCCTTGTTGGGCACGATTGCAAGCGACTGGTCGAGCTGGCGAATCTTGGTGCTGCGAAAACCGATCTTCTCCACCGTACCTTTCACGGCGCCGGTGTCGATAAACTCGCCGACCGCAAAGGGCAGGTCGATCATGATGGCAAAGTAGCCGATCAGGTTGGCGATGGCGTCTTGCGCGGCCAGCGCAACCGCCAGGCCGCCCAACCCCAGCCCGGCGAGCATCGCTCCCAGGTCATAGCCCCATTCGCGCGCAATGCTGAAGAAAGCCAGGATCAATACCCCGGCCCGGACAAGCTGCCTCCCGAAGTGAAGCGTTACGTCATCGAGAACAGCATAGTTATCTTTTTGTTTATTTATATAATAAATCACCACACCCACCAAACGGTAGATGGCCCAGAAAACCGAAGCCAGGACAAACGAACTCCCCGCCGGGTTGATAATCTTGCGGAAGATTTCAGGCAGGTCGAGGGCCAACAGCGCCAGCCAAGCGCCCATCGTTACGATCAACAATTGCAGCGGGCGGGCGAATGCCGTCTCTAGCTGCCGGTCCAGGTCAACGTCGGTTTTGCGCACGAAATCGACCCCACGGTCGATGAGCCGGAGCAGAAGACGCAAGATGTGCGTATCCAGCCGGCCGACCAGCCAGGTCAGCAGCAGAATCAGCAGGGCAGGCAAGATGCGGAGTCCGAGTTGAACGAGCAGGTTATTGAATGAATCGATCATCGCAAAGCAGAGTCCCCTCCCTTGATATTACCGGAAATGCCGGACTTATCAAAAATTAGTCAAACTATTATTATAAAACTTTAACGCCGGTTTCGCTTCTTTAGCGTGGCGTAATTTTGCTGTGCCAAACTCGTCAAATGTGTTAAACTATCAAGCGTTTGCTTGGGTATGAATGCATAATTGATGCCACATTAAGCCGGGCACAATAATCACAATAAAAGGAGAATGTAAAACCAATGGCCGAAAAGTGGGTCTATCGTTTCGACGAAGTCGAACAAGCAGAAAAGAAAATGGGATCGTGGGACGGCGTGCGCGGGCTGCTGGGCGGCAAGGGCGCAAACCTGGCCGAGATGACGCGCATCGACGTGCCGGTGCCGCCGGGCTTCACCATCACCACCGAGGCGTGCATGAAGTACCAGGAGAAGGGCGGCGACTTCCTCGATAGCATCTGGCCCGAAGTGGAAGCGGCCATGGCCGATACCGAGAAAAAGACCGGCAAGAAATTTGGCGATCCTTCTAACCCGCTGCTGGTGTCGGTGCGTTCGGGTGCCAAGTTTTCGATGCCCGGCATGATGGATACCGTGCTCAACGTCGGTCTGAACGACCAAGTAGCCGAGGGCATGGTCAAGCTGACCGGCGACGAGCGTTTCGTGTACGACGCCTACCGCCGCCTGATTCACATGTTCGGCTCGGTCGTCATGGGCATCGACGACGAGCACTTCGATGAACATCTGGACACCTACAAAAAAGAAAAGGGCTACAAGCAGGATACCGAACTGAACGCCGGGGATTGGAAGGCGATCACGGCCAAGTACAAAGCGGTCTTTGCCGAACAGACCGGCCAGGAATTCCCCGCCGACGCCAGCGCGCAGCTTCGCCTGGCCTCCGAGGCCGTGTTCAAAAGCTGGAACGGCGCCCGCGCCGTCGCCTACCGCGAGTTCGAGGGCATCCCGCACGACCTGGGCACCGCCGTCAACGTCGTGACGATGGTCTTTGGCAACATGGGCGATACCTCCGGCACCGGCGTCGCTTTCACCCGCAACCCCGCGACCGGCGAAAAGAAGCTCTATGGCGACTACCTGATGAACGCCCAGGGCGAAGACGTGGTAGCCGGCATTCGCACGCCTTCGGATATTTCCGAGATGGGCCAGGAATTGCCGGACGCTTTCACGCAGTTCGTGGATATCACCAAGAAGCTCGAGAAGCACTACCGCGAGATGCAGGATGTGGAGTTCACCATTGAGCAGGGCAAGCTGTGGATGCTCCAGACCCGCAACGGCAAGCGCACCCCGCGCTCGGCGATCCGCATCGCGGTCGAGATGGCCGAAGAAGGTCTTATCGGCAAAGAGGAGGCGGTTTTGCGCGTGACGCCCAAGCAGGCCGACTTCCTGCTGCACCCGCAGTTTGACGAGAACGCCAAGCGCCAAGCGGTTGAAGCCGGCCGCCTGATCAGCGACGACGGCGTGAACGCTTCGCCGGGCGCGGCGGTGGGCAAGACCGCGTTCGACGCCGACCTGGCCGCCGAATGGGGCAAGGCCGGCGAGAAGGTCATCATGGTGCGCCCGGAGACCAAGCCCGACGACGTGCACGGCATGATCGCCTCGCAGGGCATCCTCACCAGCCGGGGCGGCGCGACCAGCCACGCCGCAGTCGTCGCGCGGCAGTTCGGCATCCCGTGCGTCAGCGGTGCCGAGTCGATCCAGATCGACCTGGTGGCGCGCACCGCCGCGGTGGGCGACAAAGTTTTCAAAGAAGGCGATGTCATTTCCATCGACGGCACGACCAGCGAAGTCTTCCTGGGCGAAATCCCCACCGTCGAGCCGGACTTCGAGAAGGAAACCTACTTCCGCAAGCTGCTAGATTGGGCCGACGAACTTAAGAAGCTGGGCGTCCGCGCCAACGCCGACTACCCCAGGGACGCCGAGCGCGCCCGCGCCTATGGCGCCAAGGGCATCGGCCTGTGCCGCACCGAGCACATGTTCTTCGAGACCGAGCGCCTGCC
>JAFGMM010000416.1 GCA_016927535.1 Anaerolineae bacterium | reverse complement strand
TGGAGTTGCTGCTTTTTGTGGTATATGGGCTAGCACGAGTCTGACTCCCCTCGCCCCTTGAGGGAGAGGGGTCGGGGGAGAGGGGGAGCAGGCGCTTAAGTTGATGTGCATGGGGCGGGTTTCAAACCGGCCCTGGAGACGGACGGGTTTCACGCTGCGCAGCCGCCCCCTACCGCCGATTCAACACCCGTTTTCAGGCTCGCCAACAGCATCCTTGAGCGCCTCAAGCCCGGCCTTCAGGACTTCGATGATCCGGTCGGTGTCGTAGATGCAGCCCGCCCAGGCGCCGCCGCAGGCTTCTTGCAGCGCCGCCCACAGGCGCGTATCGTCGGGGAGGCGGGGATGCGGGCGAAGGCCGGGGTGCGGTGCGCGGTCGGCAAGGTCAACATCTAGGATGTTAATCGTGCCGGTCAGCGCACTGCGGTCGATCACGATTTCGATCATGTCGCCGTCGCGCACCCTGCCGATGGGACCGCCGGCCAGCGCCTCCGGCCCGACATGCCCGACGCACGCGCCGGTCGAGACGCCGGAGAAGCGCCCGTCGGTGATGACGGGCACGTGCTTACCCCACGGGATGAACTTCAGCGCGCCGGTGAGTTCCAGGGTTTCTTCCATGCCGGTACCCATCGGCCCGACGCCGACCAGCACGATCACGTCGCCGGGTTGGACCGGGTATCCGGTCTGGCCTTTGACGGCGCGGAGGGCCTCCGGTTCGGAGGTGAAGACGCGCGCCGGCCCCCGGTGGCGGTATACATCGTCGCTGTCGATCACCGAGGGGTCGATGGCGGTTGCCTTAATCACCGAGCCGTGCGGCGCCAGGTTGCCGGTGGGGAAGACGACCGTGCTGGTGAGGCCGGCTTTGCGCGCATGGTCGGCGTCCATAATCACATCGCCGGGGTCGATGCCGGCTTCGCGCGCCAGGCGTGCGCGCGCGGCGCGGCGGCGTGCGCTCTGCGCCCACCAATCCAAATTGTCGCCGAGCGTCTGGCCGCCGGCGGTCATCACGTCCAGATTCAGCAGACCCATGTCGCGCAGGTGCAGCATCACCTCCGGCACGCCGCCCGCCATGAAAAGCTGCGCGGTATAGTAACCGCGCGGGCCGTTGGGCAGCACATCGACCAGGCGCGGCGTGCTCTGGTTGATGCGGCGCCAGTCTTCGACCGTGGGCCGCTTCAGCCCGGCGGCGTGCGCAATCGCCGGGATGTGCAGCAGCAGGTTGGTCGAGCCGCCCACCGCCGCGTGTACCAGCATGGCGTTTTCGAGGGCTTCCTGGGTCAGGATGGCCGAAAGCGGGATGTCGTTCGCCTTCAGGCGCAGCAGCGCCAGCGCCGAGCGGTGCGCCATATCCAACCAGACCGGCTCGCCGGATGGCGCAAGCGCGCTGTGCGGCAGCGTCAGCCCCAGCGCCTCTGCGACGACCTGCGAGGTGGCCGCTGTGCCCATGAAGTGGCAGCCGCCGCCCGGCGAGCCGCACACCTGGCAGCCCATCGTCGCGGCGTACTCCAAATCGACGATGCCGTGCGCAAAGCGCGCGCCCATGCTCTGCACCTTGCCCAGGTCTTCGGCGCCGGGCGTGGGCAGGGTCACGCCGCCCGGCACCAGGATACCCGGCAGATGCAGGTCACGGCTGCCGGCCAGCGCCATCATCATGGCGGGTGTGCCCTTGTCGCAAGTCGATACACCCATGACGCCCTGGCGCAGCGGCAAGGAGCGAATCAGTCGCCGCAGGACCAATGCGGCGTCGTTGCGGTAGGGCAGGCTGTCCATCATGCCCTCGTTACCCTGGGTGCGCCCGTCGCACGGGTCACTGCAATAGGCGGCGAAGGGCAGGACGCCCGCCGCGCCCAGGGTCTCGGCGGCGCGGCGCACCAGCAGGTTAACCTCCCAGTGCCCGGTGTGGTAGCCCAGCGCGATGGGGGCGCCGTCCTCGGCGCGCAGGCCGCCGTGCGTGCTGAGGATGAGGTACTGCGGGCGGCCCACTTCGTCCGGGTTCCAGCCCATGCCGGCGCTTTGGATCATGCCGAAGATGGTGCCGCTCGACTCGTTGAGGAGCATGTCTTCGGTCAGCGGTAGTTTGCCTTCGGGACCTTGCCCAAAGAGGCGGGTGCTTTCGAGCGGTTCGTCGCTGCCGAGAATGGTTTCTAGGTCGGACATCGGGTTCCTCCTCTTGTGAAGATTAATTCACCACGGAGAACACGGAGTTCACGGAGAGGATTTATAGGTCCTCTATGTTCTCCGCGCTCTCTGCGATTATTATTCGGCATACGCCGCGATTGCGCGCGTCTGTGCGTGCAGGTTTGCGTGCGGCGTGCCGTCGGGGATTTCGCAGCCGGCGCCGCTGAAGCTGCGCGGGCCGCCAAGCGCCAGACAGTCGAGCGCCGCTTGGTAAACTTGCTCCGGCGCGCCTTGCAGCATCACCGCCACAGGGTCGAAGTTGCCGCACGGCGCGATATTCCCGGCGGCCTGAAACGCCTGCGCCGCCGCCTCGATATCGACCATCCAGTCGATATCGATGATATCGGCGCCGCTTTGCGCCATCAGCGCGAGGATACGGCTCGTATCGCCGCAGATGTGCAGCCGGGCTAAAGCGCCCATCTCGTGCACCGCGTCGAAGATGCGCCGCTCGTAGGGCAGGCCGAACTGCTCGTACATGGCCGGGGCAATCTGCGAGGTGATGGCGTCGCCCAGGCCGATGATATCCGCGCCGGCTTCGATCTGTGCGCGCGCGAAGGCGATGCCCACCGCGACGCAGGTTTCGAGCAGTTCCTCGACCCACTCCGGGCGGTCGTAGAAGTCGAGCAGCAGCGCCGAGGCGCCGCGCAGGTCGGCGGCTTCGGCTACTGCGCCCTCGACCCAGCCCATCACCGGCACCTCGCCGCCGACGCGCGCGCGGAACGTGCGGACGGCCTCCAGCCGGTCGCTCATGCGCCGGCCGGTGTACGGGTCGGGCGGCTTGAGCTTGCCCAGGTCGCCGGGCGTTTTGATGAGGACATCTTTGCGCACCGGCAGGTTATCCTCCGGGAATTCGACCGGCAGGCCGAAGTCGGCGGCTTCGCGGTAGGGGTCGGAGATGGCCTGTGCGATATCGAGCGCGAAGTCTTCGAGCACGGCGAAGTTTGCGTCGCAGAGAACGCGGTAGTCGAGGTAGTAGCGGGAGAGTGGCTGCTTGATGTGGTGCGCGGCGAAGGTCATCATGATGTCGAAGTTGGGCGGGCGGTCCACCGGCTCGCCTTTCAGACGGCGCGCCATGCGTTCGTAGGAATTCATAAGTCTTGATCCTTGTCGGGTTGTTATGGTCGTGCGGCTATTCTAACGCAGCACGCGGCGGTGGTGAAGGGCGCGAGCGTTTATTGGATTTGTTTTGTAATATTAAGTAATTTTGTCACGCCCATCTCCTGTCGAATTTCCTTTCTTTCTTGCCGGGGTATTCAGTAAGCTATAGGTGTGGTGATTCTCACGAAATTTAGAGGAGGCCGTATGAGCCACAAGTGTTGGGCTTTCTTATCGGTCGTGCTGGTGCTGGTGCTGGCGGCCGGCGCGGCGCTGGCGCAGGAGCAGCCGCCCACGCCGCCGGACGACGGTGCGCGCTCGCTCCCTGCCGAGAAGGGTGAGTTTTTCGTCAGTTCGGGCAACTGTGCGATCTGCCATACGCAGATTTTCGATGAGGCCGGCAACGATGTCTCGGTGGATTCGGCATGGCGCGCGACCATGATGGCGAACGCCGCCCGCGACCCTTACTGGACGGCTACCGTGCGCAGCGAGTCGCTGGTTCACCCGGCGGTGCAGTCGGTGATCGAGGACAAGTGTACGACCTGCCATATGCCGATGGCGCGCACCACGGTCGCGGCGCACGGCGGGACCGGCGCGCTGCTGGACGATGGCTTTCTCAACCCGGATAACGAGCTGCACGTGTTGGCGATGGACGGCGTGGCGTGCGCGCTGTGCCACCAAATCACGCGGAACAACCTCGGCGAGGAAGCCAGTTACAGCGGGGGCTATGCCGTCGATATAACGCTGCCGCTGGGCCGGCGACCGGCTTTCGGCCCGTACCAGATGGATCCGGCCCAGGCCCAGATCATGGCGGCGGCTTCCGGCTACGTGCCGGTGTTTAGTGCGCACGTCGAGCGCTCGGAGCTTTGCGCCACTTGCCACACGCTCTACACACCTTACCTCAACGACGCGGGCGAGGTTGTCGGCGTGTTCCCGGAGCAGACGCCTTACCTGGAGTGGCTGTACAGCGATTACGCGAACCTCAAGGCGTGCCAGGACTGCCACATGCCCCGCGCCGAGGGCGGCGCGCTGCTTTCGCCCAACACGCCCGGCGGCGAACTGCGCTACCCGATCTTCCAACACTTCTTCGGCGGCACCAATGTCTTTATGCTGGGCATCTTGGACAAATACGGCGACGAATTGAACGTGACCGCTACCGAGGAGCAGTTCGGCACTAAAATTCTGAATACGATGGATATGCTCCAGAGCCAGACCGCGACGGTCGCGGTGGAGACGGTGGGCATCGTCGAGAACGTCCTGACAGCGGACGTGAGTATCGAGAGTCTGACCGGGCATAAAGTGCCGTCCGGCTTCCCCTCGCGCCGCATGTGGATTCGCCTGGCGGTGACCGACGGGGCGGGGCGCGTGGTCTTTGAGTCGGGCGCGTACCGGCCCGACGGCTACATCATCGGCAACGACAACGACGCGGCGGCGGGCCTCTACGAGCCGCACTACCAGCTTATCGGCAGCCCGGACCAGGTGCAGATTTACGAGACAATCATGCGCGATGTCAACGGCGACGTGACCTCGGTGCTGCTGCGCGGCGCGGGTTACCTGAAAGATAACCGGCTGCTGCCAAGGGGATTCAACCACGCGGCGACGGCGGACATTGCGGTGATTGGCCGTGCCATCGAGGATGCAAACTTCATGGCGGGCGGCGGCGATAAAGTGACTTACCGGGTTGACCTGGGCGACGCCAAAGGGCCGTTTACGGTCAAGGTAGACCTGTTGTTCCAGACCATCGGCTACCGCTGGGCGGTGAACCTGGGCCGGCACAGTGCGGATGAAGCGCCGGAGGTGGCGGATTTCCTGCGCTATTACACGGAAACGCCGAATCTGCCGGTCGTCGTCGCCTCGGCGAGCGTGGTCGTCGAGCCGTAGAAGCGCGGCGGCGAGGCATCACGCCGCTTGTCCGGGGAGCGGCGGCAGACCGTAAAAAGACCTGGCCTGTTCGCAGCGCGCCAGTTCGTCCGGCGCGAAGCGCAGGACGCCGTTTTCCAGGTCACGCCGAATTCGCGGCAGGGGGTGGGCCGGCGCTCGTAGATGGCGCAGTAGACCGCTGCGCCCATCTCGCCGCCCAACGCGACACAGCGGGGCTGCTTCTGGTTGGTGCCCATATGCATCAACTTAAGCGCTTTTTTCCCCCTCTCCCCCGACCCCTCTCCCTCAAGGGGCGAGGGGAGTCAGACTCGTGCTA
>JAFGMM010000415.1 GCA_016927535.1 Anaerolineae bacterium | reverse complement strand
TCTTCGAATTGTTGGCGGTAGGTTTCAAGGTTCATAGAGCACCTCGCTTTTCTCATTCTTCAGGCCATTGTAGATACGTTCCTCGGAACCGGGATCGGATTGGCCGGCTTTTCGCATCCATTCGGCGCGTACCGGCTTCGTTAACCTCCGCGCCGTTGCTTCTCTCCACTCCAGGTTTCAGGTTCATGGCCGCGCCCGGTCACTTCACCGCCACCTCGTCGATATCCACTAATTCGTAATCGATCACTTTTTCCCAGCGCTTCCGGCCCCGGCGCCGGCGCGTGGCCCGCGTTTTCTCGTAGGCGCACACGGTCGCGGTCAGTTCCACCAGATCGCCGGCCTCGCTGCCGTGACCGTGCTGCCAATCGACCCAGGCGTGGCCGGCGACGATCCGCTTCCCGACCCGCACGTTCGACAAGCAGGCGGTGTGCTGCTTCCGGCCTGTGTCATCGGTACGCGAACCGAAGCGCTTGACCGTCGCGTTGAAACGCAGCCGCTGGCCGGCGTAGCGGGCGAGTTCACGCCGCATTCTTTACTCCCCTCACCCGCGCACGAGATCACGCGCAATCCAGGCCAGCACGGCCAAGACGCCGGCCGCTACGCCGATAACAAACGCCGACAAACACCTCATCTCGCTGCTCCTCGAATCGCCGGACGCGCTGACCAGGCTACATCAGCGCGCCGGCATTCTTGATCTGCATCAAATACCGCAGCACCGCGACCGCCGCGTCGACCGCCGCGTCGAGATTATCAACTGTGCGCACCTCAAGCTCCTCCAAGATGTCTCCGCTATACACATCGATTTCACCGATGACATCGATAACGCCGGAGTTGCCGGTCGCCGGCGCGAGGCCCACCGTATATTCCTGGGCGTAATCTCCGACCCGCAGCAGGACGTAATCGGTCATCCATGCCACCTCAGCGAAAATGCCTTCGCGCTGCACCCGGTGCATGAGCTTCTCGGCGAGTGCGATGAAGTCGTGTTTTGCTTCGCTCATGTGTTTGCTCCTTACTATGCCGGGCGCACCGACCAGGCTGTGCCGGCGCGCCCGGCTTTGGGTTATTCAAAACGGATTGTCGTCCGCCATCTTCTCGATCAGCGCCAACGTCGCCCGGCAGTTGTTGACGGCGGAATAGACGTCGTCCAGCTGAATGTTCTGCTGCCGGCACGCCTCGGCGAGCGACTGCTGGCGAAACGTCTCGCGGTGTTCGTCCCAATCGCCGTGGAAGGCAGCATACTGCTCCAGCGCACAATGCCACCGCTCCGGCGTGATGGGTTCGACCGCGTGCGCCCGGCAAACCTGGTCCAGCACTTGCCGGTCACGGCCGGCGTGGTAGGTCACGATCACTTTGTTGCCCAGGAGCGCGGCAAGCTGCGGGTAGACTTCGGCGAACGAAGGCGCCTCCCGAACCTGCGCGGTGTCGACGCCGCACATCGTCATGAACACATCGGAGATGGCCTGGTCCGGCTTCACCCACGTATCGAGCAGCACCTCGCCGCCCGGCGCGAGGATGCCGATCTGCACGATCTCGGCGTCGGGACTGGGAAGCATACCGGGTATGGTCACCAGGTCCAGGACCACCCAGTCCGTGCAGGCTGCCAGGTCCTCGGCCCACGCGACCGCACTTTTGTGCGCCCGGCAAACAGCGCCGAAGTCTTCGCGCTCGATTTCGATGGTATCGTCGCCGTCATCGCCCTCGTCGTCATCGCCCTCGTCGTCCTCGTCCCAGTCATACCGGTCCGAGTACGAAGCGCGGCCTGCGCCCAGCGCCGCCGGCGGGATGTACACCGTGACCGGCTCCGAGCGCAGCTGCATCACGGCCAAGCGCGCGGTTTGTTCGTCACACGGTGTGATACTGTAAATCGCCTCCGGGCCGTAGTAGCGGGTGAAGCCCGGCAGTCCCTCCGCTTCGGGCACGTCGATGCGTAGGAAGCCCTTGCCGGCGAGGGTTTCTTCGGTCACCTTGCCGGCGATCTTCTTGTGCCCGAAGAGTTCGAGCACGACCCACTGGGCAAACGGGGTCTTTTCTTCAGTTTGGTCGGTCATGAAACACTCTCCTCACTCAGAAATCGAAGCCGGGTGGGAATCCCGGCGGATTGCTCACACCGGTCGCGTCCCACAGATGGGACCGGAGTTGTACGGTCCCGTCATGCAATCCTCCCCGCGCCCCAGACCAGGCCGGAGTAGTACGGTCCCGTCATGCGGCCCGCCTCGCAGCTTTGCACGCCGGCGCCATCACCGGCCAAGCGCCTCCAGACCAGACCGGAGTAATACGGTCCCGTCATGCGACCCGTCCCGCCGCTTCGCGCGCCGGCGCCTTGCGTACCTCCGCCTTGAGCCGCGCGACCGTGCGCTCGGCCGGCGCAATCACCGGCAGCCCCAACGCCGCGAAGTAGTCAGCTTCCTCCGGCGTGGCAAGCGCCGCGCCGCCGCGCCAGAGCCGGTTGTCGCGCTGCCGCATGCCGCCCGGCATCGCGCCGCCCTGGGCGCGCGGCGTCACCAGCAGCCGGGAGAACGCCGCCGGCCCGGTGCGGATGACGAAGGCCGCGCCCCATTCCTCTGCCGGCACGACGAACAAATCCACCGGGCAGTTGCGATAGTACAACTGCTTGAACTTCGGCCCCCAGCGCTTGCGCTTGGCGATCTTGTATTCGGCGTCCAGCCGGTTGAGGAGACGCTCCAGCGGGGTCTGGGTCGGGATGGGTTTTCCGAACTCCAGGCGCGGCATCGGCAGGCCGACCGCGACGATCTCGATGTCGCCGACCGTCGCGGCGCCGCGCCGCACCGACCCGGCGACTTCGACCCGCGCGCAGGCCGGCGCCAGCAGTTCGACCAATGCGCCGGCGACGCGCTGCGCTTCGGCTAACGGAATACATCGACTGCTACTCATGATCTACCTCCATTGGCAGCGCCATTTGCGGCGCCGCCTTTACCAGGTCGTCTTCGTCAACCCAGGCCTGCCGGCTATCGGACTCGATCCGGCACCGGTGGCCGTGCAATCCGATCTCGCACACGTAAGCCCGGTCGCCGGCGACGAACAGCGGCGCGCGGTACGGTTCGCCGGGCAGCAGCCAGGGAACACGCTTGACGGTCACCTGCACCAACTGCCCGACCTTGAACTTGGGTTTACGCTTCGCCATCGCTTCTTCGCCTTTGGTTTACCGGCTGCCGTGCGCCGGCGCGCTCACCGGCCGGGTGCGCCCACCCACCGACCAGACCGGAGTAGTACGATCCCATCTGTGGGGCGTCCATCCAATTGCCCGGCTCTAAACTTTGGTTTATTCGCCGCCGGCATTCTCACTCGCGCTCCACTTCACACATCCTTCAAATAGCGGTACTGCACCACCCAATCTTCGCCGCCGTCCTCGATCCCGGTCACCTTGACCCGGGCGACCACGCGCGCCGCCGGCGCCGGGCGCACCACCGCCGGCCGGTTCACCCGCCAGCGCACGAAGCGGTCGCGGTCCAGCACCTGCCGCGCGCCGGCCGCGCCGTCCAGCGTGTCGCCGGTCGCCTTCGGCACGCGCACCTCGGCCAGTTCGCCGGCGTGCAGCGCGGCGAGATGGCCGGCGTCCACGACCAGCACGTGGGCCGGCTCCGCCGCCTTCTCGTAGCCCTTCACGCCCAGGCGCTTCTTGGTGTGGTCGGGCAGCGCGTCCAGGTCAAGGGTGTGGTGCAGCGAGTCGGCGAAGCGCATGTGCTCTTTTTTGTAGGTCAGCTCCACCGTCCCGACCGGCCCGTTGCGGTGCTTGGCGACGATCAACTCGGCCAGGCCCGCCCGCTCGCTGCCGGAGTCGTAGTAGTCGTCGCGGTGCAGGAACAGCACCACGTCGGTGTCGATCTCCAGGTTGCCGCTCTCGCGCAGGTCGGAAAGCTGCGGGCGCTTGTCCTGCCGGTTGTCCACCGCGCGGTTGAGCTGCGCCGCCGCCAGCACCGGCACGCCCAACTCGCGCGCCAGGTCCTTCAGCCCGCCGGTGATCTCGGCCAGCGCCTGCACCCGGTTGCGCTCATCGGCCGGCGTGCCCGACTTCATGCGCTGGACGTAATCGACGATCACCAGGTCGAGGCCGTCGTAGAGCTGCCACGCCCGCGCCTTCGCGCGCAGCTGCGCCGGCGTCGCGCCCTGCACGTCATCCAGGTGCATCGTGGGCAGGCGGTCGAGCCGGGCGCACGCCTCAACGAAGCGTTTCCATTCCTCGGGCGTGATCCGGCCCAAGCGCAGCCGCAGCAGGTCGATCCCGCTCGCGGCGGCGAGGAAGCGCTGGGCCAGCTGCGCTTTGTCCTGTTCCAGGCTGAAAATGCCCACGTGCGCACCATGCTGCGCCGCGTGGAGCGCCACGTTGAGCAGCCAGGTCGTCTTGCCCATGCTGGTGCGCGCCGCCACCAACAGCAGGTCGCCGGGGTGCATCCCGCCCAGGAGCGCGTCCAGGTCCTTGAAGCCGGTCGGCAGGCCGGCCTGCTGCGCCGGGTCGGAGTAGCGCGCGGCGGTTTGGTCGTAGACGGCGCTCAGAGTCTCACCGAGCGTGGCGTCGGTTTGGGCGGCGCGCCGCGCGGTCGCCTCCAGGAAAGCCGCGCTCGCGTCGTCGAGCACCTGCTCGATCTCGCTGTCTTCTTTGTGGGCCAGCTCGGCGATCCGCCCGGCGGCGGCCAGCAGCCGCCGGCGCACCGCCAGCCGCGCAATGGTGCGCGCGTAGGTCGCGGCGTGCATTGAAGTCGGCGTGCCGTCGATGAGGCCGGCCAGGTAGGCCGGCCCGCCCACGTCGTCCAGCTTGCCATGTGCTTCCAGTTCGCGGATCGCCGTCAGGTAGTCGATGGCCTCGCGGCGCGCGCTCAGGCGCAGCAGCGCGTCGTAGATCCAGCGGTGCCGGACGATGAAGAAGTCGTCCGGCTCCAGCGCCGCCATGACTTCGGGTAGAACTTCCGGGTTCATCAGGACTGCGCCCAGGACCGCTTCCTCGGCCTCGACCGAGTGCGGCGCCGGCCGCGCCATCGGCGCGGCTTTGGCTTGGGTACCGTTTGCGCTCATCGATCATCCACCTCCACGTCACGCAGCGCGTTTTCAAACAAGCTCAAATCCGGCTCCGGCGTTCTTGCCTTGAACAAACGCCGCGCCCGCTCCAGGCGCTCGACCAGGCCCGGCCACACCGGGCACCCCAGCCGGCGCAAGCGCGCCAGTTCGCTCTGCGCCATCGTCGCCGCGACGTACAGCGGGTGAAAGCGCGGGTCACCGGGGGTCATTTCGGGCCTCCCAGGTCCAGGTAGGTGCAGCGCAGGTTCGGCCCTTCGACCGGGACGCAGTGGCACAGCGCCTCGGCTACCCGGTCGTGAATCGGCGCGCCGAACCGGTCGCATAGATCACTGCCGTCATCGTCGCGCATCGGGTTCAGGTTCGTGGTGATGAGCGTCGGCAGCCAGTGGTCGTGCCGGTGGCCCAGCACCCGGTACGCGATCCGGCGCTGGTCGTTGGAGGCGGCGCCAGCGCCGTCCACGTCGCCGAATTCGTCCAGGATCAGGAGGTCGGCGCCGCGCGCCCGGTCCAGGCGTTCGTACTGCCCATCGCCGGCGCGCCCGTACTCGCGCTGGATCGTCTCGACCAGTTCGCCCCAGGTAATCCAGAGCGGCGCGGCGCCGGCCTCGATCCAGGCCCGGCACACCGCCGCCGCCAGCCCGGTCTTGCCCCGGCCGACCGGGCCGAACAGCAGCAGCCCGGCGCGCAGTTCGCCGCGCCAGTACAGGCCGCCGTCTAGCCGGTATTGCTCCACGCCGGCGAAGGACTGCGCGGCTTCGAGCGCTTCACCCTTGCCGTCCAACAACTCCGGCGGCATCCGGGCGAAGCTCTCGAAGGTCAGGCGCCGGTAGCGCGGCGGGACGCCGGCGCCGAAGAGACCGGCCAGGCGCGCGCGCTCGGCGTCGCCGGCCCGGCACCGGCAGCGGAACAGCCGCCCGTGGCAGGGGTGGTCGAACGGTACGTCGAACCCCACCCAGCCGGTCCCGCCGCAGCCGCAGGGTTGGGCGGCGGCGATCTGCCGGAGGTCGGCGGCGGTCAGCGCGTAGAGGTCCACCGCGCCGGCCGGTTCGGTCACGCGCCCGTTCGGCGCGTCAGTCTTGGGCGGCATAAGGTCTGAGATCGACATGCCGGGTCTCCCTTCGCTTGATTTTGTACGGCTGGTTGGGATCGGTGCGCGCGCTCGGCGCGGCGACCTGGCCGTTGGCGGTTGGCCCGGACGCCGCGCGCCCGGTCGTGCCGGGTAATTGGCGCCGCCCGTAGAATTCCAACATCCCGCTGAGGTTGCGCGCGTTCCAGCCGGTGGCGATCCAGTTCTGGACCACCTGCCGCCAGAACCCAACGTCGGCTTCGGCCTCGCCCACCGCGTCCGCGATCAAGGGCCGGGCCGCCGCCGCCGGCGTCAGGCGCGCCACGTCGCGGTAGGCCTGGACCGCCGCGTGGTCCAGCAGCGGGTCGCGCGCGCGTTTTTTCTTGGTCTTCGACTTCGACTCGGAAGGTGACGCCTGGGTGGATTGGTCCGGTCCGGGCGGCTCTGGGATTTCAGCCGGCGCTTCCGGCGGCGAAAGCGGCGCGCGCGCCGGCGCGTCAGCGCCCTCCGATTCTGTTTCTTTGAGAGTTTCTTTTCCCTTTCTTTGAATCAGTGCACCCGGTGCACTACCCCCTGGTGCACGCGGTGCACTACCCTGGTGCGCGCCGTGCACTACCCCTGGTGCGTCCGGTGCACTACCCTGGTGCGCGCCGTGCACTCCCTCCGGCGCATCCGGCGCGGTTGGGGCCTCTTCGCGCATGCGCGGCGCGTAGCGATTGGTGGCGTTCTGGCCGTCCTCGACCCGGCGGACGCAGACGATGATCCCGCACGCTTCGGCTTCCTTGATCGACTTGATGACCCGGTGGCGCGACAGGTTCGTGCGCTGCGTCAGTTCGCTCAGGCTCAAGGGGCGCGGCGCGCTGGCGTGCCAGCCGAAGTACTCGCGGAAGATCGCCGCGACGACCGAGAAGGTGTAGGCGTCCACGCGCGGCTGGATTTCGTCGAAGAGTTCGTTGGGGATCTGCGACCAGCCGGGCTGGGAGATGCCGCCGAACTGCCAGGCGTCTTGTGTCTCGGTTGTATTCATCGTTTCACTCTCTCATCCTCTACCGGCGCCGGCAGCGCCGGACTTCATAATCAGGGCCCACACACCCTGCCACATTCTGGCTGAATTAGCAAGTCTACTTCTCTGCAATATGCATCGGCATGACGAGATGCAGGTAGCCGGCCGTGTCGCCCGCCTCGCGCAAGACGCCGGGGCTGGCCGCGCCGTTGGTCTCGAACACCACCTGCTCACCCTCGATCACGCTCACGGCGTCGAGCAGGTAGCGCACGTTGAACACCGCCGTTACCGCCGGCCCGCTGACCGCCGCGTCGATCACGACCCGGTTGTCGCCGGTCTCGAAGCTCTGCGCGGTCAGGGTCAGGCTGCCCGGCTCCAGATCGCTGGCGCCCGGCGTGACCGCTGCCTGCACCTTGTGGGCGGCGTTGTCGCGCGCGAACACGTGGGCGCGGCGCAGCGCGCGGCGGAACTCGGCGGTGTCGAGCACGACCTGCGTCGTGGTCGTCGCCGGGATGATCCGCTCGTAGGCCGGGAAGTCGCCCTCGAGCAGCCCGGCGACGACCTCGACCGCGCCGGCCCGCAGCAGCGCGCGCCGCTCATCGATGGCGAAGATTTCGACCTGCTCAATCGCATCGCCCTCGCAGCGCCGGGCTACCAGGTCGAGCGTAGTGGCCGGGATGACGAAGCGGTGCGGCGCGATGCCGGGGTCGGCTTCGTCGTACTTCACCGCCAGGCGGTAGCTGTCGGCGGCGGCCAGGGTCAGGTGTGCTTCGCCGACCTCGATGGAGACGCCGCACAGGATGGGCCGGTTGGTCTTGCGCGCCGCCGCGATCCCGACCTTGCGCACCGCGCCGGCGAAGACTGCGGCGGGAATACCCACCGGCGCGCCGGCGGCTTCGGGCAGGACCGGGAACTCGCTCGCGGGAATGCCCTTGAGGGTCGCCTTCGTCGTTCCACAAACTAACGCCAGGTCGGGCTTGCCGTTCGTGGACAGCTGCACCGGCGCCGGCGGCAGGCTCGCGGCGAGTTCGGCGAAGACGGTCGCCGGCACGGTCAGCGCGCCCGGTTCGGTCACCTGCGCCGTGGTGCGCGCGGTGATGGCGAGGTCCAGGTCGGTGGCCGCGAAGCGTACCGCGCCATCGGTTTGCGCGTCGATGAGGGCGCAGCGCAGCACCGGCAGGCCGGGCCGTCTGGTGACCGCCGGCTGCACCGCCTGGAGCGCGGCGGCCAGGTCGGGTTGGTGGATTGTGATTTGCATGGTCTCGTTCTCCTGTTACTCGAATTCAAATAACGGGGTTTGAACGCCGGTGTAGACCACCGGCTCCTCGATTTCTTGCGGCAGACCGGCGGCGTGGTCGTTACCGGAGAGCCGCCGGCGCGTCGCTTCGACTTGCGCCAGGTCCAGGGTGTGCACGGTGAAGATGGGCTTGCCGGCCAGCGCGCAGCGCTCCAGCGGGATCAGCAGGTTCACCGTGGTCTTGATCCGGTCGGTCAGCACGACGCGCGAGCGCCGGAGGAACTCGGCGGAGTCGGTGCGCACCTGGTGGGTGTAGTGCTGGAACACGCGCCGGAAGGAGTCGAAGCGGCACTGCCAAACCTGGCCGGCAGCCGGCGCGTAGTACAGCAGCCAGGTCGCCGGCGAGCGTAACGACCAGCCCAGCGCGCCGGCGTGGTCGGTGTGGCAGGTGTGGTTGATGCGTAAGAGTTCAAACAACACGTTGCCGGTCTTGCCCAAATGCCGGTCTGACTTGATCTCGGCCAGCAGCGTCCGCCCATCGGCGGTCTTGATACCCACGTCCACGTCGTACTCCTGGACCACGCGCAAGGCGCGAAAGTCGTCCACACCCAAGACCTGCGGGCGGTCGTGCAGCCAGGCGATCACGATCTCCTCGGCCTGGCGCCCGGCGGCCATGTAGTCGCCGCTGTAGCTGGGCGCTTTGTGCGCGCCGGTCGTGACAGTTAATTGTTGGGCCACGTCTGCACCTCGTTTCCAAAGGCGGTCCAGCCAGATCGGGTGGACCGGGCGAATAACTCGACGTATGGCCCTTCCGGGTACATGCGCTCGATGAGTGCGTAGGCGGCGGCGGGCTTGCGCGAGTGCTCGCTCTTGGGCGCTTCGATCAGCGAGACCGGCAGCGGGTCGCAGGCCGGCGGCATCGCGCCGCGTATACCGAGCAGCAGCAGTTCGTGTGCGCCGTAGTTGTAGAAGCCCAACTTGCCGTATAAAGCTTTGTCTTTGACCCAGACGAAGTTGGTCTTGTATTCGAAGCCCCAGGCCGCCATGACGCGCAAGGCGTCGGGCAGCAGCGGGTTGGTCGCCCAGAGGAACAGGGCCGCGTTCGCGGCGGCGAACGCCGGCACCGGCAGCGCGCAGATCGCCTCGGTCGGGAGCGTGGGGTAGTGGCGCGCGGCGGCGCCGTAGAAGCCGCTGTTGCGGTATTCCCAGGGCGGGTCGGCGTAGAAGACCGGGTACTTGCCGGCCAATACCTCGGACAGCGTCAGGTCGCGCACGTGATCGCGCTGCTGCGCCGCCGCCAGCTTCCGGTGCGCGCCGGCGACCTGGCCGGTCCGGTTCATCCGGTCCAGTAGATCGCCAAAGCGCTCGGGGTCCTCTTGGGCGGCGATCACGACGGCGGCGGCTTTCTCGGCGTCCTTGCCGGCGCGCGCGGAGGAGGTGAAGACGGTGGCCTGGGGTTTGGCAGCCGGGTAGCTTTTGCCGTCGGCGCCGGTGATATTCTTCGGCAGTTCGCCGGTCTCATCAGGTGTCCGGTTTCGGACACCTGCGATCACATCGACAACCGTGGATTTCGGCACGCCCGTTACCTCCGCAATCGTCCGGTAGCTTACGCCCTCTTTACGCATGGCGACGATCTGCTCGTCGCGCTCCGCTTTACTCATGTGCCGGCGCGCGAAGTTGAGCATGCGCACGTGGTGGCGCTTCTCCGCTTCGGTCCATCCCACCCGGATCAGCACCGGGTACGGCGGCAGGTCCACGCCCTCGCCGCGCAGTTCCTCCCAGAGTTCGACGCGATGGTGGCCGTCGAGGATGTTGCCCTCTTCGTCAAACTCGACCGCTACCTGCACGCCGCGCGCGCGAATGTCTTCTTTCAGAATTCGGCGCTGCTCCGGGGACAAGACCCTGAATAACTGGTACTTGCTCATATGCGATCCGAGAACTCCGTTTTGGTCTGCATCCTCACGCCGCCCGGCCGTCCGCCGCCGGTTCGACGCCAACCAACAACTCGGCCACGGTCATGTCGAAGGCGCTTGCCAGCGCCGCGACCGTGCTCAGGCGCGGGTTGTTGCCACGTTCGAGGCAGTGAACCGCCGCCTCACTCAGCCGGCTCTTGATCGCCAGCGCGCGTTGATTCCAGCCGCGCGCCGCGCGCAGCGCCCGGATTCGTTCACTCAAGGTCATGACTTCCACCTCACACTTGCACTCGGTTTCTTCGATTTCGGGTTCGGACCGCATCGCCGCTTCGTCGATCAGCCCTTCCAGGACCAGCAGGTCGTTCGCCCACGGCAGCTCGCAGACCGCCCAGAGCTTGCAGCGGTTGCGCGCCTGGCACCGCGCCCAGTGTGCGCACTGGCCTACTACGTGCCCCTTGCGGATGATCTCGCACTGCGGCGGATGGCCGCCCTCGGTGCGCGCCGGCGGCAGGTCGAGCCGGAAGTGTCCCAGACCGGCGGCGTTGGCGGCTTCGACGAGCGCAGCCACGTGCGCGGGGTCCGCCGGGCCGTCTTGCGGCGGGGCCGACCGGAGCGCACGCGGCGGGTCGCCGGCGACCGCGCCCAGCGGCCAGCCGCGCACCGGACCCGATTCCTCCGGCGTGGACTGGCATTGCAGATCAGGATGGGTGATAATGGAGGAACCTTCCGGGCCGCGCCGCCGGCTCCTGGATGTCCGACTTTCCACGCTGGTCAAGCTTTCGGGTTCGGATTTTCCGATCAAAGGCGATGCGGCCTGTCCCTTTTCTTCTAATACCAAGCCGCTCATGGTTCCTCTTTCGATGGGCGCGCTTCGCCCGCCAATTCAGCTTCGGCGCGCGCCAACACGTCCGGGTCACACTGCCAGCGACCGCCCACCACCTGGATGCGCCGGGTTTGTCCCGCCGCACCCAGCTGTAGATAGCCCAACTGCTCCAGCGCGCGCAGGCTGTGATCGATCCCGCAGGTGCTGGCGTAGCCGGTCATCGCAACCAGATCGCGCACCGACGGCGACTGGCCGGCGTGGTCGGTCATGTACTCGATGATCGCCCGCAGTAGTTCCAGGCGGTGCTCGGCTATGCGGGCGGCAGAGCGTTTGGGGGCCGGCTTCTGGGTTGGCTGCACTGCCGGCGCCGCTTTGCGCGTCCGGCGCCGCGCCGTAGTCGCTGGCGGCTCGACCGGCGCCGGATCGAGATCGATGACTGGCGGTGGCTCGACCGGCGCCGCTTTTTCGGTGGGCGCCGGCAACTCGACCGCTTCGACGAGCGCGGGCGGCTCGATCCGGCGCGCAGTCTGCGCGCGCCGGCGCTGCGCTTCGAGCGTCGCGCGGATGGAAAGCTTTCGTGCAGCGTCGGTCATCTCATCCCTCGCGGTTTCTCTGTTCGGCTGTGGGTTGTAATGGTTTTGTAACGCCATTTCGATAATTTTTCGGGTATACTAGAGTTATTAATCTCACCGTCTGCCAAAAGGAGGTAGCCATGTTGCGCAAATTGGTGTTTGTGGTTGTGTTGTTACCGTTGCTAGTAATCGGACCAGTGACGCTTGGACAAGAAAGCGGCGATGAGTGCGATCTTTCAAAATGGAAATGGTTTTTCTTGCAATATTTTGATCTGACGTACTTGGCCGATGCTGCTGCTACCCCCGACACTCTGCCGCCAATTTTGCTGGAGATGCACCGTGTACGATATGACGTGATGAAATCGATGATGGTGGAAGGCGACACGGTAGCAACAGGTTGTGCGTTGATGCTGTACTCGGCTACATGGAACTGGATGACAACGACTGAACATAAGTACATGGCACTTTTACCCAACGGAAGAATCACGATGGACCTTGTTTTGATTGATGACTACTATTCGTCTATCGAAGACGAGTATGCTAAGCATGGCGGTAAACTTAGCGCCCTGCTGCCGTTACTAAGCATCGAAAGCGACTGAGGTGCAGCGCATGACCGCGCCTTGTACGCGGTCGTGCGCCGCACCTCAGTTTCATCCGCCGCCCGAACAAACGTTCTAGCCCCCGAAAACAAAAGCTTGCGAGGGTATTTACTTTCTCCGTAAGCTGGTGTATAATGGGGGCTGAACGAAAATGGCGCGACAGCAGGGTGCGCAAACACCCTGCCGCCGCTAAGCCCCCTCGCCGTGTAGACCGGCTCAGGGACCTGGGGATATTTTAGCATATACCCCGGCTGGCCCGGTCCGATTGCATCGGCAGGGCAGCCGGGTTTTTGATTCTGGGAGGCGTCTATGCACAAAAGGCGAGGGAGGGCTGAAGCGATCAGCGCTCCCTCCGGCTCTCGTTTTTCATTCGCGTTAGCCAGAAGGAGTTTATCATGTCTGCTTTCAAACCTCAACCGCTCGTTGTTCTCGCCCGCGCCGACGACGGCGTACTGCTCGACGCCGGCGCGTCGGGCCTCGACTGGCCGGCCATCGTCCGCGCGCTGCTTGAAGCCGGCGACGACGACGCCGGCGGCGAACGCTGGCGCTGGTTGGGCTACCTCGGTGACCTGCTGCCCAGCGGCAAACATTACACCCTGGCCGACATCGGCGGCGACCTGATCGGCTTCGACGAGGCCGCGCGCGACCTGGACTGGCTGCGCGCGGCGCGTGAGGAAGCCGCCGCGCTCGGTTTCAGAGTCGAGACCGATGGCTGGGGCGGGTCGCTGTACGCCGCCGCGCCGGTCGTGGCGGCCGTGCGCCTGGGCGAGCGCTACCTGCTCGCCGTTTGATCCTGATCTATGTAATTGGCTTCGCGCCCGGCCGCGCGCCGGGCTTTTTTCGATATAGGCCATGTCGGTTTGCCGTTCGTTTCGTTTAATTAAATTGTCCCGTGTCGCCGCCGGAGCATACACTATGCGCAAGACACCTCATCTCCGCTCACTTAACCGCCGGATTTCGGCTATGACCTCCTCCGGGTCGTACCGCCGGCTCACTAACACGATGTGCAGGTCGCCGCCGGGCGACGCCACCCCCTGCACGCCCTCGACCGCCTTGATCGCGGCGCCCGCCAGCCCCGTCCACACCTTGTACAGATAGTCGGTAACGGCTTTCACGACACAATCGACGACCGGCTGCGGCATGGACGTACTCCACCGCGCGCTTAATTGCGCCCGTTCGTGTGCTCATCGAAGGCCTCGTGCAGGTCGCGCATCGAGGTGCGGTAGGCGTAGTCGCCGCTGCGCCCGCGCTGCAGGATCAGCGCCGCCAGCTTCGCGTGCTGTTCGGCGTCGTCGAACAACTCGCCGAACATCTCGGTGATGTCGCCCCGGTAGCGGCCCTGCTGCACCGCCAAAATGATGTCGCGCAGCACCGCCAGGTCGTCGGTGACCTTGCACAGCTTGGCGAGCGCGTCCTCGTAGATCTGGGTGTTGGTGTAGACGCCGTTGACCTCGCTCTGCGCCTGGCCGCTCGCCTGGCTCACGTTCACCGGCGAGTGGTCGCCGGTCGTGATCGACGGCGCGGGCGGTGGGCCATTGCGCAGGACCGGCAGCAGCCGCCAGGACAGAAGCGTGAGGCTGATCACCATACCGGTGCAGACAAAGCCAACCAGGACGTAGCTTGCGACTGTGATTGCCAAAGAAGAATCCATGCCGTTACTCCTAAGCACATCATCAGAAGGATGAGAAACATGAGCAAGATGGTGATGACCAGAAAAAGCCGAAGGTGTTTTCGCACTTTTCGAAGTTTTTCTTCTTGCATTTCGTCCCCCAATCCGATCCCCGTTTTTCAAAAGCGGGGTATGGTCACCTTAAGGAGGTGAACTGATGAACCCAAGAACTGCCTTGACTAAGTTTCTGGACCTGCCCCGGCGGGTCGCCACCGAGGAGACTTACCGCGACGTGCTGGAGCGCCATATCCGTTTCCTCGGACCCGACCGCGACGTGACCGCGATCACTCAAGACGACATCGCCGCCTGGCACCGCGACCTGCTCCGCCAGGACACCCGCTACGCCGGCCATAGCAAGCGCCCGAAAGAAGACGGCGGCCTGTCCGACTGGACCCTCTACAAGCACCTCAAGACCGCGCGCGTCTTCTGGAACTGGCTGGAGCGCGCCGGCCACATCGCGCGCTCGCCGATGGCCGGCTACCCGGTCCACAAGCCGCCCAAGCCGCCGGTCTCGCAGCGCGCCGCGCCGCTCGACACCCTGCTCGCGCTGGTCCCGGCCATGCGCCGCAGCCCGCAAGAATGGGCGATGTTCTGCTTCCTGCTCGACACCGGCGTGCGCGCCGGCGGGCTGTGCTCGCTCAGCTTCGGCGGCCTGGACCTGAAGCGGCGCGTCGCCGTGGTCACCGAGAAGCAGGGCCGCCGGCACACCGCCGTCTTCGGCCCGGTCACGGCGGCGGCGCTGCGCGCCTGGCTGAAAGAGCGCGGCGACGGCGGGCGCGAGATCTTCCTCAACCGGGACGGCAACCCCTGGACGCCGGCCGCGCTGCGCTCGTGGCTGCGCCGGCGCTGCCACGACGCCGGGGTCAAACCCATCGGCCCGCACGCGCTGCGCCGGGCGGTGGGCTGCTTCATGGCGCTCATGCACGTGCCGCTTTCGCTGCTCCAGCGGCACCTGGGCCACACCTCGCCGGTGATCACGGCCATCCACTACATGCCCGATGCCGACGATGACCTGCGCCATGCGGTCGAGCAGCAGGGTCTGCTGCGCGCGCTGCTGGACGAGGGCGGCGACGTGGAGGACCAGGCAGCGGCGGAGGATGCGGCAGAAGGCGAAGACGAGGATGAGGATGGAGAAAAGGAGGTGAAGATCGTATGACGCCGGATACCTCGGGCTGCTGCGGGAAAACAAAAAGGCCCCGCCGCCAGGCGAAGCCTTGGGTACGGGCTGCTTTGGCGGCAGCCCGGGGTGTCCTTTCCTTGCCGGCGCGCGCCCCGTCATACGCGATGAATTTGTGGCGCAAATCGCCGGCATCGGGTATGCTTAGGGCCGTCAAGTTGATGACCGTGCCTTATCGGGGCGTAGCGCAGTTTGGAAGCGCGCTGTGTTCGGGTCGCAGAGGTCCTGGGTTCAAATCCCAGCGCCCCGACTTAATCAAATCTCAATGCGAACAACCTCACCGTTTAGGTGAGGTTGTTCGTTGTGTATTCAGAGAACCGGCGTTCTCGCACCGCCGCCAAAATTGGACGTATGGATCATGGAGAAGTAAAGTTTGAGCAAGATGCACATGAATCCTGCACCGCTTATCAGCACAACATGACATTAAGGAGAATATGAGATGAAAGAGCAAACGACGCTGGGGTTAATCGTCGGCAACCGGGGTTTCTTCCCCGGTCACCTCTGCGAGCAGGGGCGTGTGGAAATGATCCACGTGATGGAGGAAGAAGGTTTTAAGGTGATTGCGCTTCTGCCGGACGCCACCGAGTACGGCTCGGTCGAAAGCCTGGAAGACGCGCACAAATGCGCCAACCTGTTTAAGCAGCACGCAGGCGAGATCGACGGCGTGGTGGTGACGCTGCCTAATTTCGGCGACGAGCGCGCGGTCGCTAACACGCTGCGCTTCTCCGGCTTGAACGTGCCGGTGCTGATCCAGGCCTATCCTGACGAGGTGGGTAAGATGGACATCGCCAACCGGCGCGACAGCTTCTGCGGCAAGCTCTCGGTGTGCAACAATCTGCACCAGTACGGCATTCCTTACTCGCTCACCCGGAAGCACACCGTCCGGCCCGATTCGGATGGCTTCCGCGCCGACCTGGACCGCTTTGGGGCGATTTGCCGCGTGGCCGGCGGGCTGCGCCGGGCGCGCTTCGGGATGCTGGGAGCACGGACCACGGCGTTTAACACGGTGCGCTTCAGCGAGAAGCTTCTGGAGCGCGCCGGCATCAGCGTCGAGACGCTCGATCTTTCCGAGGCGATTGGCCGCGCCGACAAACTGCGCGACGGCGACGCCGACGTGAAAGCCAAACGTGCGCAGATCGAAGCCTACGCGCAGACCGCCCACGTGCCCGGCGCAGCGCTAGACCGGATGGCGCGCTTCGGTGTGGTGATCGACCGCTGGATGGCAGAAAATGAATTAGTAGCGACCGCGATGCAATGCTGGTCGTCGATTGAAGAACACTTCGGCATCATCCCGTGCACGCTGATGAGCATCATGAGCAACTTGTTGGCGCCCAGCGCGTGCGAGACCGACATCGCCGGGGCGACGGGCATGTACGCGCTGGCGCTGGCCTCCGGCAAGCCGAGCGCGCTGGTGGATTGGAACAACAACTACGGCGATGACCCGGATAAGGGCGTGTTATTCCACTGTAGCAACTGGCCCGCCGATGTGCTCATCGAGGACGTGCCGGTGATGAGCTACAACACGATTCTTGCTAACACGCTGCCGCAAGAGAACACTTACGGCACGCTCTTTGGCCGCGCCAAGCCGGAGCCGTTCACCTACTGCCGAGTCGAGACCGACGACTTCAACGGGCGTATCACCGCCTACGTGGGTGAGGGCAGGTTCACCGACGACCCGCTGGACAGCTTCGGCGGGCTGGGCGTTGTGGAGATTCCGCACTTCCAGGACTTACTTTACCATCTCTCCGAAAGCGGCTACGAGCACCACGTCGCGGTGAATCTGTCGCTTGCGGCGGATGCGGTGGCCGAAGCGTTTAACAAATATTTGGGATGGCAAACTTACTACCACAAGTAAGCGCATAGCTTCGGTAGGGGCGGCTCACACGGGCCGCCCCGATTGTGCAAAGCTCACAAGCGCAGCGCGCCGGATTTTGTCGGAGATTGCGCTAACAAACCGTGCACCGCGCTGTTAAAATGCCGGTTGTGCATTGGCGTTTTATTTAACAGTAGCGACGGAGCTTTACACATGTCTGAAGAACCATTTATCCCCAAGTTCAAGTCCCCTGAAGATGTTCTGAAAGCCGTCCGTGACCAAAAAGTAAGCTTCATTAACTTGTGGTTTACCGATATTACCGGCGTCGTGAAAAGCATCACCATTCCTGTGTCGGAACTGACGCTTTGTCTGGATCACGGCGTTTGGTTCGACGGCTCGTCCATCGAGGGCTTCGCACGCATCGCCGAAAGCGACATGTACCTGCGGCCCGACATCTCGACGTTTGCCGTCATCCCCTGGGAGCCGGAAGAGCCGAAGACGGCGCGCATGATCTGCGATGTCTACACGCCCCAAGACGAGCCGTTCATCGGCGACCCGCGCCAGGTGCTCCGGCAGGCTTTGGAAGAAGCCAGGGCGATGGGATTTGAATACTTCACCGGCCCGGAATTGGAGTTCTTCCTGTTTAAACCCAACCCCGATGGGGCTTTTCTGCCGCTCATCCCGCACGATTACGCCGGCTACTTCGACGTATCGACCGACCTGGCGCTGAACGTGCGCCGCAGGATGGTGAATGCGCTGGGCGCGATGGGCATCCAGGTCGAGGCGCTGCACCACGAGGTCGCGACCGGACAGCACGAGATCGACTTCCGCTATGCCGATGCGATCCGGTCAGCTGACCACGCCGTAACCTACCGCGTGGTGCTTAAGGCGGTTGCGCAGCGCGTCGGGCTGCACTGTACGTTTATGCCCAAGCCTGCGCCCTATATCAATGGGTCAGGTATGCACGTCCACCAGAGTCTTACATATATCGAGACCGGCAAGAACGCTTTCCTTGACATGGATGACGAATATGGCCTCTCGGAAGTCGCCAAGTACTTTATCGCCGGGCAGCTTAAGCATGCGCGCGGGCTGGCAGCAGTGGTCGCGCCGCTGGTGAACTCGTACAAGCGCCTGGTGCCCGGCTACGAAGCGCCGGTTTACATCAGTTGGGCGCGCATCAACCGCTCTGCGCTGATCCGTGTGCCGCGCACCAGCAAGGGCCGCGAGGAGAGCACGCGCCTGGAGCTGCGCTGTCCTGATCCAAGCTGCAACCCCTACTTGGCGTTTGCAGCGATGCTTAAGGCCGGACTGGACGGCATCAAGAACAAGCTGGAGTGCCCCGACCCGCGCGAGGAAAACCTGTATCACCTGGCGAACGGTTCGGAGCGGCTGGAAACCCTGCCCGGTTCGCTGAGCGAGGCGCTCGACGAACTGGAACGGGACGAGGTGATCCAACAGGCTTTAGGGCCGCACATCTTCGAGCGCTACGTCGAAGCCAAGCGCCAGGAATACGACGAGTATCGCTTGCAGGTCACGCCGTGGGAGCTTGATCGCTACCTGATGGTGTATTGAAATTACATGAGGTTTCTGGAGAAGGGGAGGCCGGTAAGCGAAGGTTCCAGGAACGTGCTGTCGCAGCGCCGGCAGGTGAACATACGAAGCGCGCTCTGGCCTCCGGCGGCAGTGACGAGAAAGGGTTTCCACTCCGGCGTCAGTTCGAAAACCTCGGTCGGGAACCACTGGTAACCCTGGAGTTTGAAATCGTGACAGCCGCAGTTTGGATTAGGGCAGGTATATTGGGACATGTCACGTCCTCGCTGATGGGTTTGCCTTCATACCCTTTAATTGTAAAAGGATTGGGGGCCTAAAGCATAAAAGTTTTATCAAAAAGTGCGGCAAGGTTAGTTAGAAAACACTAACCTCGTGGCTTACCGGCGGGGCACAGTTATCGTGAGGGGAAACTGTGCCCCAATTTGTTTGGACTACCAGGTCGGCGACTTGGCGGAGAGGATGAGCTTGGCGCGCGGCGTGTAGTAGATGACATAGCGCTGCCCCTGGCGGAACGCCAGGAATGTGCGCTTATCGACCTGGAATTCGAGCGTTTTAACACGAACGTAATAGTTCACCCAGTGCCGGCCGGCGGGCCGCACGTTCAGCCGTACCGGGCCGCTGGCCGAGTGAACCCGCCCGCCCTGCAAGTCGAGTTTCATTTGCCGCCACTGCGCAAATGCGCTGACCAGTGATGGGATGGCTAAAAGTCCAAAGAGCGAAAAAACACTATTGCCTTTCAACAACCCGCAAAAGAGGCCGAGCGCCAAAAACAACCCGCCAATAGCGCCAGACCTGATTATCTCCGGGCGCCGGTAGATGTAGTTGGAGCGGCGCTGCCGTTCGGTGATTCGGCCCTTGCAATTAGCCTCTAAATCCGCGTCGGTGAAGTTGAGCGCGCGTCTGAGTTCGTAATCGGTGGTTGGAGTCATCACATTGCCGATGCTGTTGGCGAATACCCCCTATCCCCAGCCCTTTCCCCCACAAGGGGGAAAAGGGGGCCGGAATCGCTGCGCGGCGGCTCTGATTCCCCCTCGCCCCTTGTGGGAGAGGGGGGTAGGGGGAGAGGGGGAGCGAGTT
>JAFGMM010000414.1 GCA_016927535.1 Anaerolineae bacterium | reverse complement strand
TTCCCGAAGCCGTAACCCCACGCCGGGTCGTTGAAGACCGCGTTTAAATCCGGCTGCGGGGTGTGGTGGCGGGTGCTGGGTTTGTCTTCGGTGCACTTGGTGCAGGTGAGCGCGCGGATCACATAGCCGCCGTTCGGCCCGCAGTAGATCGGTTCGCCCTCCTTCGCCAGGTCCCATCCCTTATGGCCGTTGGGACCGCCGTAGGGATTCGTAAATACGTAGTCCGCCATCGGCGCGGGGTAGAGGTCGCCGCTCCACGGTTCGGGGGTCTCGTCGCCGCCGGGATCGACGGTCTTCAAATACCACGCCGCCGACCAGCCGATCACGCCGGCGGCGGTGCGCACCTTGAGCCATTGGTCCTGGTGGCCCAGCTTGCCGGCTGCCGTGCTCCACTCTTCGATGGCGTCCAGGTGGTCGCCGGGGTTGACCACGGCCAGGATATCGTACTGCGTCCCGGCGCCCGCGCGGACCTTCAATTCGGGCGCGGTGGGCGTCACGGTGAGGCTGGCGGGGATTTCCTCCGGCGCGGGCGGGGTGGGCGGCGAGACCGGCGGCGGTGCGTCGGCTTCGACCACGGCCAGGTACCACGCCGCCGAATAGCCCACCGCGCCGCTCGGCGTGCGGACGTTGATCCACTGCCCGTCCTGGCCCAGTTTGGCGCGCGCGCTGCTTTCGTCTTCCAAGACCGCCAGCACGTCGCCGGGGTCTACCACTGCCAGGATCGGGTAAGTGGTGGCGGGGCCGCTGCGGATCTTCAATTGGTAGGCGGTGGGCGTCACCCGGAGCGCCGGCGTGGTCGAGGGCGGCGGCGCGGCGGTCGTGACCGTCGTGGTGTCGATGGTCGGCACGGCGGCGGTCGTCGGGATGTCGGCCGGCGGGGGCGGAGTCGCGGCGGCGGCGGTCGAAGTGATCTCCATCGTCACGTTGTCGATGAAGAAATCGACCGGGCTGCGCCACTTGGATTTGACCCGGATCAGGATATTAATCGCGCCGCCGTCCGGCACGGTAAACTCGGCTTTGTGGGTGAACCAGGTGCGATGCGGGCTGGTCGCCAGGTTTTGCCAGCCGCCCACGCTGTTGACCCACAACCCGGCCTCGGCGGCGTAGGGGTCTTGCGCGTCGTAGGCGCTGATGAAGATCGGCGCTTTGACGACGCCTTTGCTGCCGGGCGCGAGGTGGGTCACGGTCTGGCGCAGCTCGGCGCCGAACACCGCCGCCGAGTTGAAGATTTTATAGGTCGTGCTGCCGTCCAAGATCAGGGCGTTTTCCGCGCCAAGCTGCTCGTTGGGCGGCAGTTGGCCGGCGAGCTTGTGCACGCATTCGGGGATGCCGGTGACCTTTTCGGCGCTGTCGAACAGAGTCTCGCCCGGCTCTTGCCAGCGCAGCGCCCAGCCCTTCGGCTGCTGGTTGACGAGGCCGTATGACGTGGGCGGCATATCGGTCCAGCCTTCCTCGAACGAGCCGTTTTGGAACGCGCCGCCGGCCTGGGGCGGTACGGTGGGTTCGGTGGCCGATTTTTCGGTCTCCGGGACGGCGGGCTGCGCTTCCTCGATGGTGCGCAGATACCAACCGGCGCACCAGCCCGCGATGCCCTTCGGCGAGCGCACGTTCACCCACTGCTGCGAGTTGGGGCCGATTTTCGCCAGGGCCGCGCCCCAGTCTTCGAGCACGGCCAACCGGTCGCCCTCGACAACCTGATCTAAGATCGCGGCGCCGGTGGATGGCCCCTGGCGCACCTTCAGCGTCGGGTCGGTGGTGGTGGGCGTCAGCACGCCCACCACGACCGTTTTCGGGCGCGCCGGTTGGAGCGCACCGCTGGCGCCGGCGCGCGCAATCTCGAAGAACGTGTCGTAGATGGGCTGCTTGGGCTGGTTGTTGCGGGTGATGCCGGCGTTGCGCATGATATCGGACCACGCGAACCAGACCAGCACCGGCACGTGATCGCTGTAATTCACTTCCACGTAAGCGCAGAACGCGCGCATATAATCGGCAATCGCTGCCCAGTAAGGCTGGTCAATCGGGTTGGCCTCGGAGACGCCGATCTCGGTAATCCAGATGGGGACGCCGCCGAAGCCGTTAATGTAGGTGTGCATCGCCGCGTCGAGCGTGCCGAACCAGCCGGTCGGGATGTTGGGCTTGTTCATGGTCGGCGGCCACTGCCCGTAAGGGTGTACGCCGATAGCGTCAACCGGGAGGCTGCCGCCCAGCGCGCTCTGCACCTCCTGCACGTATTTCACCGCATCGCCGGCGCCGGCGGCCAGCCCGCCGAAGACGACCGGCGCATCGGGGTCGGCGGCGCGGATCGCCGCCGCCGCTTGGCCGAGGACCGGGGCAAAATCGGTCGGGGCGACGTAGACCGACGCTGCACCCTGGATATCGCCCTCGTTCCAGATCTCATAGGCGACGTTTTTGCCCTTGTAGTGCGCCGCAATCTGGCCGCACTCTGCCGCGAAGGTCTGCGCGTATTCGGGCCAGGTGCCGCCGTATCCCCACGGCGCGCGCCCGCCGGGGCCGGAGAAGGTCTGCTGGTTCAGGACGATGAGCGAACGCACGTCGAGGGCGTGGTATTGATCGACGATGGGGTCGTAATCCTGGTAGGCGCGCGCCAGCGTGTCGTAGCGCAGGTCGGCTTTGAGGAAGGGGTAGCGCACCCACGCCGCGCTTTTGAGGTCTTCCGGGGCATCAGGCTGCCCGCCAGGGCCTTGCGGGTTGATGTTCATGCCATACTGAACTGCCATCTGGTTTACTCCTTATAACAACTGTTTCTGCCGCGTCATGCCCCGGTTGGCGAGGAGGGGCCTGTTAAGTGGTATATGCATGAGGATAAGACTCGTACACGATAAATTATACAGCTTATGTTGGCTTTTGCGCACCATTTTTCGTGTGTCTTACTCCGCTCACTTCATTCTTAAACTTGGAAGGTCAGGCTATAATCAGACCTACACAGGCCTGACACGACACAAACAAGAGGAGCAGCCATGGCAATCCTGGTAGACGAAACCAAGCGCGTATTGATTCAGGGCATCACCGGGCGCGAAGGCATCACCCGCGCCCGCCTGATGAAGGGCTACGGGACGCAGGTGGTCGGCGGCGTCACGCCCGGCAAAGGCGGGCAGGCGGTCGAAGGCGTGCCGGTCTTCGACACGGTGCGCGAGGCGTGGGAGCAGGTCGGCCCGATCGATGTCAGCGTGCTGTTCATCCCGGCCCCGCTGGTGAAAAGCGCGGCGCTCGAAGCGATTGACGCCGGGGTCAAGCTGCTGGTGATCGTGCCGGACCGGGTGCCGATCTACGACGTGCTCGAAATCGCCGACGCCGCCCGGCGGGCCGGCGCGCGCTTCGTCGGGCCGAATACGCTGGGCGTCATCAGCCCGGGGCGGGGCGTGCTGGGCATGATCGGCGGGCGGGCCGAAAGCGCGCGGGCGTGGTTTCCGCCGGGGCCGGTCGGCGTGACCAGCCGCAGCGGGGGCATGACCTCCAGCACCGCCTATTACCTGGCGCAGGCCGGCATCGGCACGACGACGCTGGTGCACGTCGGCGGCGATGCGGTGGTGGGCCTGCCGCACCCGGAGGCGATGAAGCTGTTCGAACACGACCCCGACACCCAAGCCGTCGTCATGTTCGGCGAAATCGGCACCTCGCAGGAGGAGCAGGTCGCCGATTTGATCGAGGCCGGCGCATTCACCAAGCCGCTGGTCGCCTACATCGGCGGCAAAGCAGCCAAGAGCGGCACGCGCTTCAGCCACGCCGGCGCCATCATCGAGGGCGGGCGCGGCACGCACGCCGGCAAGGTCGCGCGGCTGCGCGAGGTCGGCGCACACGTGGTCGAGTCGTTCGCCGATATCCCCAGGGTGACGAAAGAAGTGCTTGAGGGGTAGGGCATGCGGGGAGAAGCGAGGATATGGCGTACACAATCACGTACAGCGAGCATTTCAAAGGTCAACTGAAGAAACTGAGAGGGCGCGATAAGCGGGACATCGAAGCCGGTATTTGAAACCTATTTGCGCCACGAATCTGACACGGAGAGCAACAAGCGAAAACGGCTGCGCCCCAATTCTTACGCCGACTGGGAGTTAAGCCTGCAAGACTGGCGCGTATTGTATAATGTTTATACCGACGAAGTTGAAGTATTGATCGTTTTACTCGGTGAAAGGGATCACAATAAGTTTTATATTGACGGCGAGGAGGTGACCTTATGACGGGGAAAATTGGGCTTCGCGGCACTCCGATGGAGGAAGTCCGCAAGGAACATGACGACGAGGCCGCCGCCATAGTACCGGTGACAGATGAGACGTTTGAAGCGGCATTCAATGTCATCGGCGATGAGTTGGTCCGGCGCGAAGTGCTGGCCCGCCGGGCGGGCGATACTGCGCTTGCCGAGCGCCTGATGGCCGGGCTAACCACCCTCAACTTTGCCGGGCTGTCGCTGAAGGAATCCGTTTTGCTTAACGACTTCCTTCGCTATGCCGTGGACCTGCGCGAGGAACTGGCCGCCCTGCCCGAACCCGACCCCGACGACGATGACGCATGGATACAACGTGAGTGATTGTCTGCTATGATTAAGCTAGACCGGCGCATGAACCGTACCGGAGGATAATATGCCAAATCTAGAAGAAATGCCCCCTTATCCTGATATTGATCGCCTGAGAGCAGAGGGCGACTTACAAGGATTGATCGCGGCGTTGAGCTATCCGGGCGACCCCGATGTGCGCCGGCGGGCGGCCTGGGCGCTCGGCTGGTACGTTGAAGATATCCACGCGGCGGTGGTGACCCCGCTCATTGCGGCGTTCAACAACAAAGAAGAAATCCCCGGCGTGCGCGCTTCGGCTGCCGAGGCGCTGGGTCTGATCGACAGCGCGCAGGCCGTGGCGCTGTTTATTTCGGCGCTGACCGACGAAGCGCCGGAGGTGCGGGTCGCGGCGGCGTCGTCGCTGGGCAAGATGAACGACCTGCGCGCCATCGAACCGCTCGTCGAGGCGTGCAAAGATGCCTACGCCCAGGTGCGCGACGAGGCGGCGTGGGCGCTGGGGCAGCTCAGCACCCAGGTCGAGGATGCCGCCGCATTCGACCTGGTGCTGAATACGCTGATCGCCGCGCTGCGTGATGCCGACGAGAACGTGCGCCGCGCCGCCGCCGAGTCGATGGAGCTAATCAGCGCGGTGCAAAGCGAGGCGTCGCTGCTCGACCGCGCGGTCGAGCCGTTAATCGACGCGCTGAGCGACAAGAGCACCGGCGTCAACGTCGGCTCGATTGCGGCCAATACGCTGGGGAATCTCGGCGCTTCGACCGTGATCCCGCTGCTGGCGGTCTTGGACGGCGCCGATGTCAACGCGCGCGAAAACGCGGCTTGGGCGCTGGGGTTCATGGGCGGGCGGCTCAGTGACCCGACGCTGTGTCGAAAGGTCATCGAGCGGCTTATTAACTTGCTGCGGGATACGAACCGCACGGTTCGCGGCGCGGCGGCGTATGCGCTAGGCGAGATCGGCTGCCACCTCGAAGACGTTGCGCTCCGGGCGCGTACCATCGAGCCGCTGATGGCCGCGACCCAGGACGAAAGCTCGTTCGTGCACCGCGCCGCAACGCGGGCGCTGGAGTGCATCGGCACGCCGGAGACGCTCTCGGCGGCGAAGGTGCAGCAGCGCGGCAAGAAGGACCGCAAATGATGGCGCTGCGCGAAGTGGGGAAGAATTTCACCACGGAGACACAGAGAACACGGAGAGAAGAAGAGTCAAACCACGAATGGGCACGAACGCACACGAATAAAGAAAATCATTCGTGATTCGTGATTATTCGTGTTATTCGTGGTTAAAAATCTTGGTTCTGCGCGGAACGCTGGAAGAATTTTTCACCGCAGAGACACAGAGGACAGAGAGAAGAAGAAAGGCAACCGCGAATAACGCGAATAACGCGAATTAAAGAAGAGTCGCCTTTGCCGAGAAGCGTATAGCGCTTTGGATATTATCTCATCCGTATTATTCGCGTTATTTGCGTTATTCGCGGTTAAAAATCTTATTCTCTCCATGACATGAGGAGAAGATATGTCAGACGACGAGATGCACTGGTCCACGGCGATCACCGAGGTCAAACCGAACGAGCTGCGGCTGCGCGGGTATCGCCTCGACGAGTTGATGGGGCGTATCAGCTTCGCGGCGGGCGTCTACCTGGCGCTGACCGGCGAACTCCCGGCGCCGGGCGTGGAGCGCCTGCTCGATGCGATGCTGCTCGCTTCTATCGACCACGGCGCGACCCCACCCTCGGCGCTGGCGGCGCGCACCACCGCGAGCACCGGCGCGCCGCTCAATGCGGCGGTGGCGGCGGGCGTGCTCAGCATCAACCGGCACCACGGCGGCGCGATAGAGGACTGTATGGGCGTCATTCAAGAGGCGTTGGCGCTGGCGGCGGAGCAATCGCTTTCGATTGCGGAGGCTGCCGCCGCGCTGGTGGCGGCGTACCGCGCGCAGAAGAAGCGCATGGCCGGGCTGGGCCACCGCATCCACACCGACGACCCGCGCACCGCGCGCCTGTTCGCGCTCGCGGCGGAGACCGGCACGGCGGGCGACGGCGTAAAGATGCTACAGGCGCTCGCGGCGGCGTTCGCGGTGGCGAGCGGGCGCGCGCTGCCGGTCAACGTCGATGGCGCGATTGCGGCGCTGCTGGTCGATCTGGGCCTGCCGCCGGCGCTGGCGAATGCGTTTTTCATTATGGCGCGCGTGCCGGGCCTGGTGGCGCACGTCTACGAGGAGCAGACCCGCGAGCGTCCCATGCGCCGCATCCACCCCAGCGACCACGATTACGACGGCCCGCCGGCGCGCGACCTGCCGGAGTAAGATTTTTACCACGGAGAGCACGGAGAGCACAGAGTCTTTAGGAGGTGCTCCGTGTGCGCCGGCGGCAGTACCTCACCCCCTAACCCCCTCTCCATAACATGGAGAGGGGGAACCAGAGCCACTGAATCGCGATCCTCTCCCCCTCTCCACCACGTGGAGAGGGGGCCGGGGGGTGAGGTAAAAATATAGGTCATCCATAAGCACAGGTTAGGCACAGCGAAAGAGAGAATATACACAACATGTCCACAGGGTTATCCACAGAAATTGCCGAACTGCTGCCCGAAATCCACGAAATCCGCGACGAAGCGCTGCGTGTAAAAGTGGGCGCGGTATGGGCCGATGCGATGCAGCAGAGCGGCTTCACCGCCGAAGATGTGGCGCGCATGCCGTTTACCTTGCTGGCGGAGAACGTGCCGGTGAGCTTCATCGAGCACGTGCGCACGGTGTGCAAGATGTGCATCGCGGTGGCGGGCGTGCTGAGCGAGGCGTATGGCGCGCGCTCGAACATCGACCGCGACGTGCTCATTGCGGGGGCGCTGCTGGCGGACGTCGGCAAGCTGTTCGAGTACGAGGACGACGGCACCGGCGGCTTCCGGTTCGCGCCGATGTACCAGTATTTGCGGCACCCGTTCAGCGGCGTAGGGCTGTGCTGGAAGCACGATATCCCGCCGGCGGTGCTGCACGTCATCGCCACGCACTCGTGGGAGGGCGAGAAGTTCAAGCGCCGCCCGGAGTCGATCATCTTTCACCACGCCGACTTTATCGACTTTGACCTGGTGAAGACGAAGTAGCTCCATGAAAATCACCAAACTCGAAACCATTTTTGTCGAACCGCGCTGGCTGTTCCTCAAGGTGCACACCGACGAAGGCATTGTCGGCCTCGGCGAGCCGGTGGTCGAGGGGCGGTCGCAGACCGTCGCGGCGGCGGTGCACGAGATCGGGCGCTACCTCGTCGGGCAGGACCCGCGCCGCATCGAACACCACTGGCAGGCGATCTATCGCGGGCAGTTCTACCGGGGCGGGCCGGTGCTGTGCAGCGCGCTCTCC